>NZ_JAZQRK010000046.1:0-43522 GCF_045629545.1 Chryseobacterium sp.
AATGCCTTTTTACAATTCGTTTATTGCTACTTTTTGTCACCAATTAACACATGGCGAAACACCTACTATCGCTACAGATGGTGAAGTGAAATTGATTTATGTTCAAGAATTAGTACAGGTGATTCTTGATGAAATTAAATCCGAAAAATCAAATCCAGCCTTGTTAATAGAACCTACAGCACATAAAAAAGTATCTGAAGTTTTAGAATTGTTAAATGATTATAAAGCAAAGTATTTTGACAATGGAGAAATTCCCGTTTTAAATTCGAAGTTTGAACATAATTTATTCAATACGTTTAGAACGTATATCGATCATAAAAACCATTTCCCAGTAAAATTCACACAACACACCGATCCACGTGGAGCCTTTGTTGAAGTCATTCGTTTAGGTATTGGTGGACAATGTTCATTCTCAACAACGGTAGCAGGAATCACTAGAGGAAATCATTACCATACCCGTAAAATCGAACGTTTTGCTGTAATCAAAGGAAAAGCCTTAATTCAATTACGCAAAATTGATACAGACGAAGTTTTAGATTTCTATTTAGATGGAACCGAACCTGCTTATGTAGATATGCCAATTTGGTACACACACAACATCAAAAACATCGGAGACGAAGATTTATATACAATTTTTTGGATTGACGAGCCTTTTAATCCAGAGGATGCGGATACATACTTTGAAGTAGTTTAGTTGATCAAGTAAAAAGAGGGAAGGTAAAAGTAAAAAGTAGGATGTAAAAAGATAAAAGTTTTAAGTGAAATTTTATAATATGAAAGAAAATGATTTACTGAAAAGAACTTTTGATTTTGGAGTCACAGTTATTAAATATCTTAGAACTTTACCAGATACCTCTGATTTAAAAATTATCAAATATCAGTTAGTAAAAGCAGTAACTTCAATTGGTGCTAATTATGAAGAAGCTCAGGCTGGTTCTTCTAAAGCAGATTTTATAAACAAAGTAAATATTGCTTTAAAAGAAGCTAGAGAAACAAATTATTGGCTACGTATGATTGAAGCTCTTGAAGATGAAAAGAGTGGACTTTTATTACTGATTAAAGAATCAAATGAATTAAAAAACATATTAGGGACAATCGTGAAAAATGCAAGAGAGAAATAATTTTTTTAAAGTCTTTTTTTAATTTTAACATTTTCCTTTTTCCTTTAAAAAATACTAGGAGCAATCGTGAAAAATGCAAGAGAGAAATAACTTTATTTATGAGTTTATTTTTTTCCTTTTTCCTTTTTCCTTTAACCTTATATAGTAATGCAAAAATTAAAAGTAATGACAGTCGTGGGTACACGACCAGAAATCATAAGATTATCAAGAGTATTAATGGCTTTAGACAACTCTGAAGCTATTGATCATATTATTGTTCATACAGGACAAAATTATGATTACGAACTAAATCAAATTTTCTTCGAGGATTTAGGTTTACGTAAACCAGATTATTTCTTAGAAGCGGCTGGTAAAACAGCTACTGAGACTGTTGGTAACATCTTAATTAAGATTGATCCATTATTAGAAGAATTAAAACCAGATGCGTTTTTAGTATTGGGTGACACCAATTCTTGTTTGTGTGCGATTCCTGCAAAAAAACGTCATATTCCAATTTTCCATATGGAAGCTGGAAATAGATGTTTTGATCAACGAGTTCCAGAAGAAACGAACCGTAAGATTGTGGATCATACTTCGGATATCAACTTAACATATTCGGATATCGCTCGTGAATATTTATTGCGTGAAGGTTTACCAGCAGACCGTATCATTAAAACAGGTTCGCCTATGTTTGAGGTATTACATCATTATTTACCACAAATTGAAGCTTCTAATGTCTTAGAGAAATTAGGTTTAGAAGAAGGTAAATTTTTTGTAGTATCATCGCATAGAGAAGAAAATATCAATTCGGAGAAAAATTTTAGAGGTTTAATGACTTCTTTAAATGCAATCGCTGAAAAGTACCAATATCCAATTATTGTTTCTACTCATCCTCGTACGCAAAACATGATTGATAAAATGCAAATAGAGATGCGTCCAGAGATTCAATTCTTAAAACCTCTAGGTTTCCACGATTATAATGCATTGCAAATGCATGCTTATGCATGTTTATCAGATTCAGGAACAATTTCCGAAGAATCATCAATCTTGAATTTTAGAGCATTAAATATCCGTCAGGCACACGAACGTCCAGAAGCAATGGAAGAAGCTTCAGTAATGATGGTTGGTCTTTCACCTGAACGTATTATGCAAGGTTTAACACAAGTGTTACAGCAAAAGGTGGGTGAAGATAGAAACTATCGTCCAGTAACTGATTACTCTATGCCCAATGTATCAGAAAAAGTGGTAAGAATTATTATTTCTTATACAGATTATATCAAGAGAACAGTTTGGTCTGAAGAAATATAAAGGAGTATGAATATTATTTTTCTAACACTTGCAGGAATTGATTCTGTTGAGGAACGTGGCATCTATCAAGATTTATTACGGAAATTTCGTAATGAAGGACATAATGTTACCATCGTATCTCCTGTTGAAAGAAGAAAAGGAATTTCGACCAATTTTAAGAAGAAAGAAGGAGTTTCAATTTTACAAGTGAAAACCTTCAATATCCAGAAAACCCATATTATAGAAAAAGGTATAGGGACTTTGGCTATTGAATATCAATATTTATCAGCCATAAAGAAGCATCTCGGTGATCAGAAATTCGATTTGGTATTATATTCTACACCTCCAATTACTTTTGCAAAAGTAATTGAGTTTATTAAAAAGCGTGATCAGGCTTATAGCTATCTACTTTTAAAGGATATTTTCCCCCAAAATGCGATTGATATGAAGATGCTTACAGAGGGTGGTTTTATACACAAACAATTTGTAAAGAAAGAGAAAAAATTATATCAAATTTCAGATACAATTGGTTGTATGTCGCCAGCCAATGTGAACTTCGTGCTAAAGCATAATCCAGAGGTAAATCCGCAAAAGTTAGAAGTGAATCCGAATACAATAGAACCTATTTCGTTCAACTATTCTTTTGAGGAAAAGAAAGCGGTAAGAGAAAAATACCAAGTACCAGCTGATAAAAAAGTGTTGGTTTATGGAGGGAATTTAGGTAAGCCTCAAGGTTTGGATTTTCTACTGGAAACGATTTTAGCAACGAATAAAGAGGATGTTTTTTTCTTAATTGTAGGCGATGGAACAGAGTTTTCAAAAATGCAGACTTGGTTCAATAACCATCAACCTAACAATGCGAAATTATTACAGAGACTTCCAAAAGAGGATTATGATAAGTTGCTAGCAGCTTGTGATATAGGTCTAATATTTTTGGATAAAAACTTTTTAATTCCGAATTTCCCATCTAGGTTGTTGTCTTATTTAGAAATGAAAATACCTGTTTTGGTAGCTACTGATATCCATACAGATATAGGTGATATAGTGGAGGAGAATCGTTGTGGATATAAAGTAATTGCGGGTGACCAAACACAAATGCAATATAATATCAATTTGTTGTTAAATTCAGATTTAAAGGAAATGGGACAATTTGCTGAAAAGTTGCTTCTTAGTAATTACACTGTTGAAAAATCATATCAATTAATCTTGAATAAACTAAAATAATGTACAAACACTTTTTTAAAAGATTTTTCGATTTTTTTATAGCATTATTAGGGCTAATCATATTATCACCTATTTTTATCGTGGTAACAATAGGCTTATATTTTGCAAATGATGGTAAACCCTTTTTCTTTCAGGCGAGACCTGGTTTGAATGAGAAGATATTCAAAATAATCAAGTTCAAAACCATGAATGATAAAAAAGATGCAAACGGGAATCTTCTATCAGATGCAGAAAGATTAACACCTATTGGTGCTTTTGTACGTAAAACGAGTTTAGATGAAATCCCGCAATTGATTAATATGCTAAAAGGCGATATGTCCTTAATAGGACCACGACCTTTATTGCCACAATATTTACCTTTGTACAATGAGCAACAAAAGCGCAGACATCTTGTAAGGCCAGGAATTACGGGTTGGGCACAAGTAAATGGACGAAATGCAATATCTTGGACCAAGAAATTTGAATTGGATGTTTGGTATGTAGATCATCTATCTCTGACAACTGATTTAAAAGTTTTTTTTACTACTTTTAAAAAAGTATTTAAAAGCGAAGGAATTTCACAAGAAGGACAAGCAACAACAGAGGCTTTTAATGGAAATAATTAAATAAATGAAAAATATTGCAATTTTTGGAGCTGGAGGGTTTGGAAGAGAAGTTAAAACAATTATTGATAAAATAAATTCTATCCATCCCAATACTTATAATTTTTTAGGATTCTATGATGATGGTTTTGAAAAAGATACACTCATCAATGGATACCCTGTTTTAGGAGGAATTACTGATATAAATAGTATAAAAGAAAGTATCTGTTTGCTGATTTCCATTGGTGACCCCAAAATAAAACATAAAATTATCTCGAAAATCTCAAATAAAAATGTAGAATTCCCAAGTATTATTCATCCTAACTCATCTATATCAAATGATGCCGTTAAAATGGGTAAAGGATGTATTATTTGTGAAGGGACGATAATTACTTGTAACATAGAAATAGGGGATTTTGTAATACTAAATCTGATGTGTACGGTAGGCCATGATACTATAATTGATAATTATTGTGCATTTATGCCTTCTGTTAATATTTCTGGGGAAGTACATATCTATTCATCTGTATATGTAGGCACTGGAGCTAAGATTATCAATTTATTAGAAATAGGCGAAAATACGATTGTTGGTGCAGGTGCAGTAGTGTCAAAATCATTACCTGCAAATTGTACTGCTGTTGGAATTCCTGCTAAACCAATTAAATTTCACAATTAATAATTATCATATGGATACAAAAATATGGTTATCATCTCCACACATGGGAGGTAACGAACTAAAATACATTCACGAAGCATTCGATGCAAATTGGGTAGCTCCATTAGGCCCAAATGTAGATGGTCTAGAAAAGGATTTAGAAAGTTTCTTGAATACTGATGTTAAAGTAGCGGTACTTTCTGCGGGTACTGCAGCTTTGCATTTAGCTTTAATTGAGTGCGGAGTAGTACATGGTGACGAAGTTATTTGCCAATCGATGACGTTTTCAGCTTCAGCAAATCCAATTGCTTACTGTGGGGCAACTCCTGTATTTATTGACTCTGAAAACGAGACATGGAATATGTGTCCAATTGCATTAAAAGAGGCTATTGTAGATCGAATTTCTAAAGGTAAAAAGCCTAAGGCAATTATTGTAGTGCATCTTTACGGTATGCCTGCTAAAATGGATGAGATTACCAAAATAGCTGAAGAATTTGATATTCCTGTGATAGAAGATGCAGCGGAAGCATTAGGATCTACTTACAAAGGGAAAGCTTGTGGTACCTTCGGGCGCTTTGGGATTTTATCATTTAACGGTAACAAAATTATTACCACTTCTGGTGGTGGAGCATTAGTTTGCCGTAACCAAGAAGATAAGGATAAAGCTGTATTTCTGGCTACCCAAGCTAGAGATAATGCTCCTCACTATCAGCATTCGCATATTGGTTTCAATTACCGTATGAGTAATATCTCTGCAGGAATTGGTCGTGGGCAGATGGAGGTTTTACGAGATAGAGTAGAGGCTCGTAGAAAAATGCACGATTTTTACGTAAATCTATTTAAAGATATTGATGGCATAGAGGTATTCTCTGAGCCAACATCAGATTTTTATGCTAACCATTGGTTATCAGCAATTGTTGTAGACGAAAAAATAACAGGTAAATCCAGAGAAGATTTGCGTTTGGCATTTTTAGACCAAAACATAGAATCCAGACCTTTGTGGAAACCAATGCACTTACAACCTGTTTTTGAAACTTCACCTTACTATGGGACTAAAATATCAGAAACATTATTCGATAATGGATTGTGCTTACCTTCTGGATCTAATCTTTCTGAGGAGGATAGAGCAAGAATTAGCAAAGTAGTAAAAGATTTATTTTAAAAGATTAATTTAATAATTATAAAAAGCACCTTATCTTCGGATGAGGTGCTTTTTTTATAAAAACAGTTAGATAGAATTTCTAGATTTATTATTTTTATTAAATTGTTATATTTGTGAGGAATACAACACAAGTGAAAAAATATCCCCTTTGGAAAGCGATTTTAGACTACGGTATTACGATTCCATTAGTCTTTATTCTTACTCCTTTTTTAATTGTTTTAATTATTATTTCTGCAATCGATACTCAATCTTCTGGCATTTTTACGCAAAGTAGAATTGGCAGATTTGGTGAAAAATTTACCATTTACAAATTACAGACTTTTCATAGTGTGAAAGGGACAAAATCTAGTTTGGGTCAGTTTTTAAGAGATAAAAAATTAGACGAATTACCTCAACTTTTTAATATTCTAAAAGGTGATATGTCTCTAGTAGGTCCAAGACCGGATATTGAAGGATATTATGATTGTTTAGAAGGAGAGGATAAGGTGGTACTTCTACTAAAACCAGGAATTACCTGTGAAGCAAGCATCTTATATAGAAATGAAGAATATCTATTAAGCCGACAAGAAGATCCTTTGCAATACAATGATGAGGTTCTGTTTCCAAAAAAAGTGAAGCTAAATAAGGATTATTTTCACAATCAATCGTTAAAAAATGATCTAGGTATCCTTTTTCAAACTATATTTACTGTTTTAAAATAATCCTTGCATACAGAATATGAAGCAGACAATTGTAGCCGTTCACAAAGCTCATTTATTTTTTATCCTACTATTATCCACAAACTTGTTGGCACAGACAGATATAAAAATAAATACTCCATTTGTACCTTTAGGAATTATTAATATCGCCGCTGAGAAATCAGTGTCAAAACATATTTCAATTCAAGCTGAAGCATTTGTTTCACCATGGGAATCTTTTGGAGGTAAGAATCTTCAGATCTATATGGGAACGTTGGAAGGAAGGTATTATTTTAAAGAGATGATGCACGGTTGGTATGTAGGAGCGTATGGCTCTATTGCTGCTTTTAATTTACAAAAATGGAATTATTATTCTCCGCAGCCTGTATTTGATAATGAGGGGAACACTGAACTGTTAGCAGATGGAACTGTAAGATTGACTGAAAGATATCAAAAGGGCTTGGCTTTTATATTTGGGGTAAGCGGAGGTTATCATTTCAAGATCAACGATCATTTAGGATTGGATGCTTATATGGGAGTTGGAACTACACAATCCATCTACAAAGGTTATATGAAGGATAATAACCAGCGATATGATGGTGCTGAAAAATGGAATAGAAGCGGAGAGTTAATTCCCACAAGAGGAGGATTAATGATTACTTACCGCCTAAAATAATTTCTATTACTCAAATATGCTAATAGCGGTCTACTTAATTAATATCATTATTATATTAGAAGATATATATCATTTCGATTAGTGTTTATAAGGTATTACCGCCTTTTTTTCTTATAAGTTGATAAATATTCGATATATTTGTCTCTTTGTATTTTATTAAATAATAAGAACATTTGTTTCTTCCAAAAGTTATAGTATCAGTATGTCTAAAGCAGTCAATAAGGAAATAAGTATCAGCGAAATTTTAAAACCTTATTTATCCAAATGGTGGTGGTTTTTACTAAGTGTTTTTATCATGTTGGTATTAGGTGTTCTTTATATTAAAAAAGTAGCTCCTGTATACAAAATACAAACATCAGTTCTTATAAAGGATGCAAAAAAAATGTCTTCTGCATCTGGGGATTTTGGAATTTTGCAAAGTTTAGGTGGCTTTAGTGGGATGGGAACAAATAGTGTAGAAAACGAATTGAAGATATTCGAATCTAAAACCATCGTAGAGGATGTGTTGAAAATGCACAACTTTCAAACTCCCGTTTATGCAAAACAATCATTATTCGATTTAGAATTGTATGGAACCACAAGTCCATATAGAATTACCGTAATTTCTGAAAAAGAGAATGTGGAAATGCCTAAATATCAAATTGATATAAAAAGTAATGGTAATAAAATAATTCTTTCTTCAAATGAGTGGAAAAATGATATTATTTCAGAATTTAATAAAACAATCAGTTTACCTTTCGCAAATATTATTGTACAAAAAAACACTAGCTTCAAATCTCCGTACAAAGTAAAAATGGAGAATGTTTTTTTTAGATATACCAGTTTTGAAAAAAATGTTGAGGATTTTCAAGAAGCTTTAGAGGTAGAATTATTAGATAAAGACGGTACTATTATAGGATTATCTGTAAATATTGAAAATAGGGAGAAAGCTAAAGATTTTTTGAATGATATTGTAAGACAGTATAATATATATTCTGTGAACGATAAAAATATAGAATCTAAAAAAACTAAAGATTTTATTGATGAAAGAATAAACTTGATATCTAAAGAGCTAGGAGATGTAGAGACAAGTAAAGAAAATTACAAATCTGGTAACAATATAGTAGATCTTGCCACTGAAGCCAAAATTAGCTTGCAAATGAAAGAACAAAGCAAAGCAAAAATTTTGGATATAGAAACGCAACTAGAACTTAATAGAATTTTAGCTGGTACACTTAATAGAAAAAATTTGAGTGATGTATTACCTGTAAATATTGGTTTGGATAGTGAAGCTGCCATAAAGACCATAGAAAATTATAATGCGTTAGTTTTACAAAGAAACAAATTATTATTAAATGCAACTCCGGATAACCCCTTAGTAAAAGAAGTAGACAAACAAATTGAAGAAATAAAATCTTCGCTATCAGAGTCTTTACAGAAAAATACAACCTCTCTAGAACTTACTAAAAATAAGATATCTGGGCAGCTAATTTCTTCGAAAGAGGAAATAAGTAAAATCCCGAGGCAAGAAAAATTATTCAGAAGCTTAGAAAGACAACAGCAAATAAAGGAAAATCTTTACCTATTACTTCTACAAAAAAGGGAAGAGGCGGCAATCTCTATGGAAATTACCTCCGAAAAAGCAAGAGTTATAGACAAAGCTTATGTAAATAAAAAGATGGTTGCACCCAAAAAACCTATGATTGTTTTGGTATCATTTGTTTTAGGTTTATTAATACCATTTATTTATATCTACATTAAAGAATTACTGAATAATAAAATAATAACAAGAAAAGATATAGAAGGACTTTCTGAAATTCCTGTAATAGGAGAGATACCAAAATTATCTAGAGGCGCAAGCGAATTGATTACATTGTCTGATGTTTCACCACTAGCAGAAGCATTTAGAATATTGGCAACAAATCTAAAATACATTATACCAAAAGTAGATTCTGCTAAAAAGATAATGGTGACATCATCAGTAAAAGGAGAAGGAAAGACATTTGTATCAGTCAATTTATCATTAGTATTAGCTTCATCAGGTAATAAAGTTTTGGTAATTGGATCGGATATTAGAAATCCACAGTTACAACGTTATAATCTAGAAATGAAAAAGGCGACCGGTCTTACCGAATATTTATATGGTGAGGTGTCTGATGCAAGCGCAATTAAACACCCAAGCGGGCTTCATCCAAACTGCGACTTCATTTATTCTGGAGCAATACCACCAAATCCTGCAGATTTATTAGAAAACGGAAAATACCAAGAATTAATTTCAAGCCTAGAAAATTCTTACGATTTTATTATACTAGATACAGCTCCAATGATGTTGGTTACAGATTCATTGCTTATTTCTAATATTGTAGATGCTACAGTTTATATCACAAGATCAGAATATTCTGAAAATGATTATATACATTTTGCAAATCAGTTATCGGAAACCAAGAAAATAAAGAATGTAATTTTTGTGCTTAACGATTTGAATAAAATAAATTTTGGGTATGGAAATACCTATGGCTATGGATATACTGCAACTAAGAAAAGTTTTTTTAAAAAAATATTTTCCTAGATCATGAAGTTTATTTTTAGATATGATAAAAATAATCTAAAGATTAATTATTTTTTAAATATTATTAGACTACTATCTGCAGCCTTAGTTTATCTTATTACAACACCTTATATCAATCGTATTCTAGGAGTGTATTATGTAGGAAAGGTAGAATATGTAAATACAATAATTAATTATTTTCTATTATTTTCTGCATTGGGTATACCAATGTATGCGATAAGAGAAATTGCAAAATGTAAAAATGACGAGAAAAAGAGGGCTAAGGTAGTTTTAGAAATGCTCATTATTCTTGCAATTACTACAATTGTTTCATATATACTTTTATTTCTACTGATATTTAATCTAGGATCTTTTACAGATTATAGACCTTTATTGGTAATAATGAGCATTATGGTTCTACTTACCAATATTGGATGCGAGTGGTATTTTCAGGGTATAGAAGAACATTTATATATTACCATTAGACAATTGACAGTAAGGTTCGTAGGTGTTTTTTTAGTGTACTTTTGTATAGAACACAAGTCGGATTATGAATTATATGCTTGGTTTTTGGTCATTATTTCTTGTGGTGCCAATTTCCTAAATTTTTATTTGGTTCTGAAACTATTATTTAAGAATAATATAAGTTCACTCATCAAGAGTGTACAGATAAAACATCACATCAAGCCAATCCTTACTATTTTTGTAGCCACAATTTCTGTAAATATCTACCTGCAACTAGACTATTTATTATTGGGTATCTTAACTTCTGATGAATATATAGGATATTACTCTGTAGCCAATAAGCTTATAAGGTTTGTTATTAGTTTTATAACTATTATTGGTGTGGTATCTTTACCTAGACTCACGCATTATTTTCATACAAGCAAGTCCGATTATTTTATTTTAATAAAAAAAATATTTAATTATCTGATCATTATATCTCTGCCTATTAGCATCATGTTTTTTACGTATTCCGAATTTTTAATAGATTGTATAGGAGGAAAAGATTATAGTGAAGCCATTCTTACTATGAAAATTTTATCCCCTCTTTGCATAGTCGTAAGTATAGCTTATATTCTTGGTTTTTTAGTTTTATATCCTCAGAATAAAGAAAAAGTGTATACTTATGCTGTGTTAATTTCTGCTATACTAAGTCTACTATTTAATTATTATGCAATTTTGAATTTTCAGCAAAATGGTGCAGCTGTCATAGGTGTTTTAGCAGAGATAATCGCAGTAGTTATCATGTTTTGGTATATATCTAAAAATAAATTAATTCCAAAATTATTAGACTTTAACTTATTCAAAATTGTACTATGTGGAGTAGCAATGTTGATATTTTCAAATTTGTTATTACATTTCGTAAATAATTTTTGGTTTACACTGTTGCTTATAGTGGTATCGTATGTTGTTTATGCAGCATTACTATTTATATCAAAAGAAAAAGAAGTTAGAGAATTGTATAATGTATTGAAAAATAAAATGTCATGATCTATTTGCTAATTGCTATATTGATATTAGTTGCTGTATTACATTTCGAGGTACTAAATCGTGAGAAGGGTAAGATATTTTATATGTTTTTGCTCTATATTGTATTTGTTCTTTTATATGGTTTTAGATTCAGGATTGGAGGAGACTCCTTATCTTACGAAGAAAGTTATCCATTTATGCCAACCTTCAAAGATATTACAAGATACGGTTTGTATTATCGTGAATATTTGTATGCCTTTCAACCCTTGTGGCTGATTCTTATTGCGATAGCAAAATCTATAGGAAAAGAATTTTATTATTTTCAGTTTCTACATGCCATTATTATCAATGGCATTATCATGGTATATTTGATGAAGTATAGCAGTAAGCCCTTCTCTGTTCTGTTCTTACTGTATATATTGCACTATTATTTTTATTTAACGATAGAAATAGAGCGAGAAATTTTGGCGGTAGGAGTATTTTTGTTTAATATAAAAAATTTGGTAAATAGAAAGTGGTTACCCTATTATTTACTTTGCTTTTTATCCTTTTTGTTTCATATATCTGCAATTATATTATTTCTTCTACCACTGCTAGTTATTTTTAAAATATCATACAAGAATATGATAATAATAATGATTGCTTGTAGTCCGTTAATTTTCTTAAAAGAATTTTTCCTTACGCTAATAAAGCCACTATTATTTATGGAGCTGATGGAAAAAAAAGTAGAACATTACAACGAAATTGAATTTAGTATATTAGGTATTTTACTAAACTATTTTACTAGAGTTTTATGCATTATTCCTTTGTATTATTACTATTATAAAAAAGAAAATTCTGAAGACAAAATGTGGCTCTTTAATGGTATTCTTATTATATCTGTACTATGTCTTGGTTTAGTAGGTTTTGAAAGATTTTTGAATTATCTAATTATTCCTTATGTTTGCCTATTTGTAGAATTTATCTACTCTATAAAATTCGAAAAAAATAAAATCTTCGTTTATTCTATGGTTGGATTATTATCTTTTATCAATATAGGTTCTAATATTCCGGTAAGACTGCTGACAAAAAATAGCAAAGGAACTCCATACTATAGTTTGTTTTTTCCTTATGTAACCATATTTGAAAAGAAGATAATCTATGACAGAGAAAAATATATGATAGAAAATTGGTCAGAATAAGTATTAGAAAAAATGAAAGTAAATGTAGAAGAAATTTTATTCGTTATTGTTCTATATAAAGAAAAATTGGCGGATAGTCAAAGTTTTAAAACTATTACCAATTCTATCAGAAGTTTAGGATTAGATAATAAAAAAGTTACCTTATATGTACATGATAACAGTCCTGAGGCTCAGAGTCTTGATAAGGATTATGTATGGGAATTTGTGTACCATAGCGATATCTCAAACTCAGGACTAAGTATTGCCTACAATAACGCTGCATTGTTTGGTGAAAAAGGAGATTACAAATACATTTTCTTACTAGACCAGGATACTACATTCCCAGAAGATACTATTTCTACATATATAGATGCAATAAATCTACATACTGATATTAGTCTATTTGTGCCAATATTAAAAATTGCTGATGGAAGAATTATGTCACCATTCAGATGGTCTATGAAATGGGGTAAATTTTTAGATGAAGTTCATCCAGGAATTTATTCACTAGATGATACTGGTCCTGTTAATAGTGGATTATGTGTGCAATTATCTGAGTTTTGGAAAGTAGGAGGATACAATGAAAAAGTGAAAGTAGATGGTGCAGATACTCAATTTATAGAAAGATTCAAGAGGCACAATAACAAATATTTGGTTTTAGATGTACTAGGATTTCAGGATTTTTCTATTTTTGAAAAGGATATCAAAAAACTAACTACAAGATTTGATATCTTCTTAAAAGATGTTGATCATTTTGAGATGATTGATTCTTTCGATAGACCCCTATTTTTTATATTAAAAATAAAAAGAACATTGAGACTTACCTATGATATTAAGAAAATGGTTTTTATTAAAATGTTTCTGAAAAATGTTTTTCACGTATAAAACTTTGTTGCATGAGTAGATCTACATTTAGGTTTTATTTATTAATTTTTGTGGAGCTACTTTTTTTTCCTTTATTATACTTGTATCATTTTGGTTTAAATTTTTTTTCATCAAAAAGTTATTCAAGTAATGATAAAAAAAGAAAACCAATAGAACAAGATACTATATATGTTAATATACATGAATGGGGCGGTTATCTTGGGAAAAGAGAAAAAAACGTAAGTATTATTAAACCATTTACATGTGGATTATCTTACCAAATTGAACGTTTTCATAATGAAAAACGGGAGCTATCCATTGATCTTTCGGTTACCATTTCAGATCCTCAGTTGTATCAAGATTTAGATTCTATTAGAGAAGATGTAAATCAGATACATGAAGTGAATAATATTGGAATGGACTTTTCTGGTTATTCATATTTTTTTGAGAATATTAAAGACAAGAAAAATGCATATATAATTCTTACTAATACTTCTGTAAATGCTCAGCAAGAACTTTTTCTAAAGAGTCATATCAACTATATGGAGAATCATCCAGAAGTAGGGATGCTAGGAGTGTCTTATTGTAGTAAAGTGATACAAACATTTATAAGAAACAATTTTACTCCTCACCTCCAAAGTTTTTATGTACTTACAACCATTGATGTATTGAAAGAGGTTGTAAAAATAAATGGAGGTTTTCCTGGGGAAAATATAGATCATAAGCTATTACTTATTAGAAAGGGTGAAATAAATCTGTCCTCAAAAGTTTTAGATCTGGGATACAAAATGGCTATTGTCTTGGAAGATGGCAACGTATATTCTTTTTCTAAAAACAGCTATCTAGATAATGCTTATAACGCTTGGGAACTTCCTTTAGGGGATATAAGATTACAAAATAAGGTTCCAAACAGAATTAATCCCATATTACAAAAATCATGAAAATTACAGGCTGTATAGTTCTATACCAAAATAATAGGGAAATGTTGACCCAAGCAATTGATAGCTTTCTGTCAACAGATTTTGATGTTACCTTATACTTAGTAGATAATTCACCAGATAATTCACTTCAATCTATATCTATAGATACTAGAGTTGTTTATATTTTTAATAATAAAAATTTAGGTTTTGGTAAGGCTCATAATATTGCTATAAAACTGAGTTTAGAACAAAATTCAGAATATCATGTTGTTTTGAATCCTGATATCTATTATGATCAAAAAGAGTTCAACAAAATGATATCTTTCCTTACTGAAAATCCAAAAATTGGGCATCTGATGCCAAAAGTAGTTTATCCAGAAGGAGAAATTCAATATTTGTGCAAAAGAAACCCAACACCTTTCAATTTGTTCTCGAGACGATTTTTACCAAGTTCTATCCAAAAATTTTTTAAAACTAGTATGGATAGATATGAATACAAGGATCACGATTATAACGAAATTATTTACAATGTTCCTTATTTGTCTGGTTGCTTTATGCTTTTTAGGAGTTCTGTATTGAAAAAAGTAGGAGGATTTGATGAGAAAATTTTTATGTATATTGAGGACGCAGATATTACAAGAAGATTTTTGCAAATTTCGGAGACCGTATATTATCCAAAATCAGTAATTTCGCACCATTATGGAAAGGGATCTTACAAGAAAATAAAACTAATGATGTATAATATACATGGTGCTATGGTGTATTTCAAAAAATGGGGATGGTAAATTCATATTACACAAAACAAGTTAGATCAGAGTGCGAAGTTATATAGATAAATACAGGGTAAAAAAGAGATGCCTTTTTGTAAATGTAAGTGCTACTTCATTTAAATTAATCAATGGATATAAGCTCAATAAGTATTACAAATCCGTTAATTATTCTAGCAACGGACAGAGAGATATTGAAGACTATGTAGAGAAACTAAATGTGAAAATTATCATCATTGATAATACAAAGATCAATCATTTATCAGAAAAAGAGGTTAAATCTATTAGTGTTTTGAAAATGGAGGGTTTAGAGGTGATAGATGCGCAACATTTTTATGAAATTCTGAATAGAAGAGTTTCTCTAGTGAAGTTTAATCCTCATAAGTATCATGTAGATGATATTTTTTCAATAGGTATATCCAAAACTCAAGCAATGTTTAAAAGATTTTTAGATTTATTAGCAGTAGCTATTTGCTTGCCTTTTGCTATCCCGTTAATCATTTTTGGTGTTTTTATTACTAAAATATCTTCAAAGGGAAATGTTTTCTTTGTACAAGAAAGAATAGGTATAAATTCTAGACCTTTTAATATTTATAAAATAAGAACAATGTATGATGCGCCTATAGTTAACGGTAAAATCCAAAAGAAAGTAAATAGAATAGGTAGATTGCTGAGATTGACAAAAATTGATGAGCTTCCGCAACTGTTAAATATTTTGAAAGGTGATATGGCGCTAATTGGACCACGCCCCGAAACTTCTAATTTTGTAGAGGCATCCGTAAAAGAAAATGCTTTTTTTGATCTTAGACATTTAATACGTCCTGGAATAACTGGTTGGGCACAAGTTCATCTACCTAAAGCCACACCAGAAGATAACTTGAAAAAGTTAGAATTTGATCTTTATTACATTAAACATTATTCAATATGGTTAGATTTCGAAACAATTCTAAGAACAATTAGGATAGTTCTCACGATGAATAGCAACTAAAAATTAGATATGAAAAACTGTATATCATTTATATTATTATGTAATTTCATCCTTTTATCTTCTCAAAAAATCCCTATTCTAGGATTCATTGGTGTGCCAGGAGATAAAGCTACTGTAGAAAATTATAATACGATGAAGGATGCCGGATTTACTATTAGTCTAATGAATTTCAGCAATGGTGATATAGCACTCAATGCTTTGAATTCTGCCAAAGCTGCTGGTGTAAAATTAATACTATTTTATCCACAATTACATACAGATTCTAAAAATAGTATCACCAAAATAAAAGACCATTCTGCATTATTTGGTTATTTTATTGGCGATGAGCCTTCGCCAAAAGATTTCGGAAATTTCAATGTTTATGCTGATGTTATCAAAAAATATGATAACAACCATATGTTTTATACAAATCTACATCCCATCTATGCACCAAAAGAAAATCTAGAAGGATTAACCTATAGCGATTATATTGAGAAAGCTGTAAAAAATCTTCCATTATCTGTTATTTCATTTGATCATTATCCAATTGTAAATAATACCATTAGGAATAATTTTTACGAAAATTTAGAAATTATAAAAAAACAATCCATTAGTTCTAAACTTCCATTCTGGGGTTTTGCGTGTTCTACGATCCATTTTGATTATGAGGCACCAACATTAGCTTCTATAAAGTTACAACAATTTAGTAATCTGTTATATGGAGCACAAGGATTAGAATATTTTACTTATTGGACAATGACATCTGATGTCAACTGGAAAAAAGATAATTACTCTTATGCGATAGTAGATGATAATGGTAAGCCTACGGCTAGCTATAGTATTATCAAGAAAGTAAATGCTCAAATACAATTATTAGCTTCAGTTTTTATTAACTCGAATGTGGAGAATGTTTATCATACGGGCAAATCAATACCTTCCGGAACGACTAGGTTACCATCTCATGTTTTAGGTTTCAAATTGTTCTCTACAAAAGGTAGTGAAGCATTAGTTTCTTATATGACAAATGCGCAAGATAAATATATAATCATTCAAAATAAATCTTTAAAATCAAGCCTAAAATTACAATACAAAATATCTAGAAATATGTACAAAATAAGCAATGATACTGGTAAGAAAGATAAATTATCGTTATCTAAATCTTATACTAATACTATACCACCCGGAGATATTTTAATTTTAAACTATACTAATTAATTTTATTTAATAAAAATTTATGAAAATAATAGAAACACCCCTTAAAGATTGTTATATAATAGAACCTACTGTATTTAATGATGACAGAGGTTATTTTTTTGAAAAATATAATGAGAAAAAATTTGAACAGATGACAGGACTCAATGGTCATTTCGTACAAGATAATATATCTAAATCTTCATTTGGTGTTTTAAGAGGTCTTCATTTGCAGAAAGGAGAGCATGCACAAGCTAAATTGGTTTCATGTTTAGAAGGTACTGTTTGGGATGTTGCCGTGGATTTAAGAGAAGATTCACCAACGTATGGAAAATGGTTTGGTATAGAACTTACAGCAGAAAACAAAAGACAACTTTATGTGCCACGTGGATTTGGACATGGATTTTCGGTTCTTAGCGATACGGCAGTTTTTTCTTACAAATGTGATAATTTTTATAATAAGGATTCTGAAGGATGTGTGAAATATAATGATAAGGACTTAAAAATTGATTGGAAGCTTAAAGAAGAGGATATTGTTTTATCTGATAAAGATTTAGTGGCGCCATCTTTTAAAGATAAAAATTTTTAGTTTGCAGATTAAAAATTTTGCTGTAATTAATGTGCGGTTTTAGTTCCACATTAATATTTGTATCTTTGCACCCTCAAAAAAGGAAAGATGCGCACAAAATCTGTAGGTAAAAAAAAGATTAATATAGTAACACTTGGCTGTTCGAAGAACGTTTATGATTCTGAAGTTCTGATGAGTCAGCTAAAAGCGAACGGCAAAGAAGTAGTACACGAAGAAAAAGGAGACATCGTTGTTATCAATACATGTGGTTTTATTGATAATGCGAAAGAAGAGTCTATCAATACGATTTTAGATTTTGTAGAGGCAAAAAATAGAGGAGAGGTAGAGAAAGTATTCGTTACAGGATGTTTATCCGAAAGATACAAACGAGATTTAATTCAAGAAATACCAGATGTAGACCAATACTTTGGTACTAGGGATCTTCCTATATTATTAAAGCATTTAGGGGCAGATTATAAGCATGAATTGGTAGGAGAGAGATTAATCACGACTCCGAAACACTATGCTTACCTGAAAATTTCAGAAGGTTGCGACAGACCTTGTTCTTTCTGTGCTATCCCTTTGATGAGAGGTGGACACGTTTCTACTCCCATAGAATCTTTGGTAAAAGAAGCTCAAAAATTGGCTAAAGTTGGTGTAAAAGAATTAATTCTTATTGCACAAGATCTTACCTATTATGGTTTAGATATTTACAAAAAGAGAGCTTTAGGAGAACTTCTAAAAGAATTGGTAAAAGTAGAAGGTATAGAGTGGATTCGTTTGCATTATGCATTCCCAAGTGGTTTCCCAGAAGATGTTTTAGATATCATTAGAGAAGAACCTAAGGTTTGTAACTATATTGATATTCCTTTACAACACATCAATTCAGAATTATTAAAATCGATGAAGAGAGGAACTACGCATGAGAAAACTGATGCTTTGCTTTCAAAATTCAGAGAGAAAGTGCCAGATATGGCGATTAGAACTACGCTAATTGTTGGTTATCCTGGAGAAACTGAAGAGATTTTCGAAGAGCTGAAAGCTTGGGTTAAAGAGCAAAAATTTGATAGATTAGGTTGTTTCACATACTCTCATGAAGAAAATACTTCTGCTCATGTTTTGGAAGATAATATTCCTCAAGAAGTAAAAGAAGCTCGAGTAGAAGAAATAATGAACATACAATCTGAAATTTCTTGGGTAAAAAACCAAGCAAAAATTGGAGAAATCTATAAATGTGTGTTCGATAGAAAAGAAGGAAATTACTTTGTTGGTAGAACAGAATACGATTCTCCAGATGTGGATAATACGGTACTGGTATGCGCTGAAGACACGTATATCTCAATTGGCGAGTTTGCCATGGTGAAAATTACATCAGCAGAAGAGTTCGATTTATATGGTGAATTGGTATAGTTCATCAAGTTATAAAAAATTTAACCAATGACATGTTCATTGGTTTTTTTTATGTCTTTTTATCATTTTATAAAAATATATAAAACATTGATAATCAATAAAATGCATTTTCTTGAAATACTCTAATTTAAGCATTTTGTTAATTATGTTAACTTTTGACTAGTTATTTTAACACTATTTAACAATACCTTTTAAAGTCCCTATTAATAGGGACTTACAGAGAATGTTGGCTTTTTATTAATGTTTTATTACCATATGTTAACAAATAAAATAGGCTACTTGTTAGTTTCAATATACTTTTGCCTCGTCAAACAATAAAAATTCAAAATGATGAAAAGATTCATTCTCGTAATCATAATGATGATTTCAGCGCTAGGTATTTATTCTTTTTCGGATAATACTGTAGATGCAAAGAAAACAAGTTATGCGTCGTTTTACCACGATAAATTTAATGGTAAAAAAACTGCAAGTGGAGAAGTTTTTGATAATTCAAAACTTACCGCTGCAAACAGAACAATTCCTTTTGGTACCAAGATTAAAGTAACCAATTTGAATAATGGTAAAGAGGTTATTGTAAGAATAAATGACAGAGGACCTTTCCATGCTTCAAGATCTTTAGATATGTCTAAAGCAGCGTTCGTAGCAATTGGTGATGCCAAAAGTGGTAAAATACCAGTAGAATATGAAATTTTAAATTAATAACCTTTTAAAAATGCAAAAGCCAACTTTCTCAGTTGGCTTTTTTTTGTTTATATACTCAATTCCACCAAAGCAGGACAATGGTCTGAATGTACTGCTTCTTGAAGGATAGAGGCTCTTTTAAGATTGTCTTGCAAAGTATTGGTTGCAAAATTATAATCCAAACGCCAACCTTTATTTCTGGCTCTGGAGTTTTGCCTGTAGCTCCACCATGTGTAATTGTCTGGCTCACCATGAAAATGTCTAAAAGTATCTATCAATTCGCACTCATCCATAAAGTTGGTCATCCATTCTCTTTCCATCGGCAAAAATCCAGAAACATTTTTTAGTTTCACAGGATCATGAATGTCTATTGCTTCATGGCAAATATTAAAATCTCCAGAAATAATGAGATTGGGTATTTCTTTTCTTAAATTTTTAATGTAATCTAAAAAATCATTACAGAATTTCATTTTGAACTCTAATCGCTCAATATTAGAAGCGGAAGGTACATAAACAGAGATTACAGAAAAACCATCGAAGTCTGCACGGATTATTCTACCTTCGTTATCATAGCTTTCAATTCCGCAACCGTACTCAATATGTTTGGGTTTTATTTTGGTAGCAATGCCCACGCCACTATATCCTTTCTTCACTGCAGAATGCCAGTAACTATTATATCCCGCAGCTTCCAAACTTTGTATATCTATTTGGTCATTACCCGCTTTGCTCTCTTGTATGCAGATGATATCGGGATTTGCTAATTTCAGCCAACCCAAAAAATCTTTGGTAAAAGCGGCTCTTATTCCGTTTACGTTGTATGTAATTAATTTCATGAGTCAAAAATATAAAAAATCGGGCGGAAAAAATCGAAGATTTTTTCCCCCCGAGCCATGTATTAATTTTGATAGGGCTATTTCGGTTCCAAAATACAAATAGGAATAATACATTCTTCCAAAGAAATACCACCATGTTGGTAAGTTTCTTTATAATAATTAACAAAGTGGTTATAATTTTTTGGGTATGCCAAAAATGTGTTATTCTTTGCGAAAATATATTTAGAACTCAAATTTCCTTTGGGTAAAAATAGCTTTTCTGGATTGGTTACTGCCCATACATCTTTTTCTTCATAGGTTAAGCTTTTACCAGTTTTATATCTGATGTTGGTAGAAGTCTCTCTGTCTCCAACAACACGACTTGGCTTTTTTACATACACTGTTCCGTGATCAGTTGTAATCACCAACTTGTAACCGCTTTCAGCTGCAAGTTTTATTATTTTTATTAAAGATGAATTTTCAAACCAATTTTGGGTAAGAGATCTAAAAGTTTTATCATCTCGAATTAATTGATCTACAATATGATTATCAGTTTTGGCATGAGATAGAATATCTATAAAGTTATAGACAATTACCAAAAGATCATTGTTTTTATACTGATTGAAATCTTCATAAATTTTCTTTTCAAAATCGGCATTCAATATTTTAAGGTATTTCATGGATTTAGATTTTAGACCTAATCTTTTCATTTGGTCTTCAAGAAAATCTCGCTCAAATTCATTCTTATTGCCATCCTCATTATCATTAAACCATTTTTCTGGAAAACGTTTTTCTATTTCAGAAGGTAACAATCCTGCAAAAAATGAATTTCTAGCATATTGAGTTGCTGTAGGAAGTATGCTATAATAATAATCCTCAGACACTTTGTTGTAAAATTTTGTGAATAAAGGCTCTATCATTTTCCACTGGTCGTAGCGCAAATTGTCTACCATTAGTAACAATACCTTCTCTTTATCTACTTCCGCTTTTATTTTTTCTTTAAATAATGTATGACTCATTAATGGCTTATCAGACCCATTCAACCAATCCTCATAATTATTTTCTATAAATTTTGCAAATTGTATGTTGGCTTCTTCTTTCTGAGATTGTAAAAGATCAGCAAATTCATTATCCGAAACTTTGTCAAATTTAATTTCCCAATTCAGGATTTTCTTATAATATTCTGCCCAATCTTGGTAAGTGCTTAGATATGACATCTCAATAGACAGATTTCTGAACTCCTGCTGATATTGTAAAATAGTTTTTTGCTCCACCAAATTATCTTGCTGCAAGTTCTTTTTCAAAGAAAGCAATATTTGGTTTGGGTTTACTGGCTTTAATATATAGTCGGCAATCTGCGATCCAATAGCCTCTTCCATAATGTGCTCTTCTTCACTTTTGGTGACCATTACTATTTTTAGTGAACTATCTTTCTCCTTGAGCATGGGTATTGCCTCCAAACCAGAAATCCCTGGCATATTTTCATCGATTAATGTAAGTGCAAATTTCTCAGAATCCATTAATTCTAAGGCTTCATTTACATTATTCACGGGCGTTACATTGTACCCTTTCTTCTCCAAAAATACGATATGAGGTTTTAGTAAATCTATTTCATCATCGATCCATAATATCTTATCCAACATGCTAGTTTATTTTTTTTTCTAAATTAATTGTATCAAAAGTGCGACCAAAAGGCTGCTTTTATAAATTATAGCGAGGTGTTGATGCGTTAAAAATTAGTTAAAGAATAATTAACCCAAGAATCTTCCTCGCGAAGAGAAAGATCGAGATTTTAGGATGATAAAACTACCACAAGACAATGATGTTCTGTAAATAAGAAATGATAAGTAATCAAAATATAACTTTAAAATCCTAATTTTGCTCTACTTACAGTATATTTCTATGCAAAATAAACTTAAAATCATTAATGATCCCGTTCACGGATTTATAAAAATACCACACGAAATTCTTTTCGATGTGATAGAGCATCCCTATTTTCAGAGATTAAGAAGGATTTCGCAGACTGGTTTGCTGAATCTTATTTTTCCAGGTGCTACTCATACTCGTTTTCATCATGCTATTGGTGCCATGCATCTTATGTTTACGGCTTTGGAAACTCTAAAGCAGAAAGGAATTGTAATCACTGAAGAGGAAGAGAAAAGTGCCATGCTCGCTATCTTAATGCATGATATTGGGCATGGACCTTTTTCTCATGCACTAGAAAATATGCTGATGGACGATTGGCATCATGAAAAGCTTTCTTTGTTGTTGATGAATCGATTGAATGATGAATTTTGTGGGCAACTTACTACCGCGATAGAAATGTTTCAGGGGAAATATCATAGAAAATTTTTTAATCAGCTAATTAGTTCTCAATTGGATGTAGATCGGTTAGATTATCTTAAGAGAGATAGTTTCTTCACCGGTGTTTCCGAAGGTAATGTGAATGCCCAAAGAATTATTTCGATGATGAATGTTTGTAATGACGAATTGGTTATCGATGCTAAAGGAGTGTACTCCATAGAAAACTTCCTCACCTCTAGGATGTTTATGTATTGGCAAGTATATTACCATAAAACTTCTGCGCTTGCCGAATTTATTTTAGTTAAAATTTTAGAAAGAGCAAAAATGCTTGTTTCTGAAGGTGCTATATTGCCAGCAACAGATAATTTACAATATTTCTTGAACCGTGAGAAAAATGCCGCTACTGATGAAGATGTAGAAAGATTCACTCAGATGGATGATAATGAAATTATACACGCTATGAAACTTTGGCAAAAGTCCGAGGATTTTGTTCTATCGTATTGGTGCCAATGTGTCATCCAACGGAAATTTCCAAAAACCATTATTTCTTCACAACCTTTTTCAGATCAATTCATCCAAGATAAAATAAAAACGGTGAATGAAAAGCTAGGCATAAGCAATGCCAACGAGCTGGTTCATCAAATAGAGAGAAGCTTATTATCTTATAGTAAAGACAAGCAACCCATCTATCTACTACAAAAAAGTGGAGAAATTGTACGTTTAGATCAATCTGAAGACCAACTTCTTTCTGGATTGATGACCAATAAAACGACAAGGTATATTCTTACTTTTCCTCGTATTTAGAGGAAGTATGGTTGAAAAATATCATATAATTATAATTCAGTAAACTAAAAAATGTTGGTGAATAATAGATTTTCTTATCTTTGCAGGATATGGAATTCACAGCTTCGCAAATTGCGAGTTTTATTAACGGAAAAATTATAGGTGATGAAAATGCACTTATAACAGGCGTATCACCTATAGAAAATGGGGAGAAAGGTCATCTGTCTTTTATTGCTCAAGAGCGTTTTTCTCAGTATTTAGAAACTTCAGAATGTTCTGTACTTATTGTTTCTGAGAATATTATCTCTAAGGATAGTTACAAACAAACCATTATTACTGTAAAAGATGCTTATCTATCTTTTCAGGTATTAATGAACCTATATATGGAAATGCAAGGTAGAAAAGAAGGTGTCGAGCAAGGCTCATCTATACACGAATCTGCTACTATAGGCGATAAAGTGTATATAGGAACTTTTACTTACGTGTCCGAAAAATCCAAAATTGGTGACGGAACTCAGATTTATCCGCAAGTTTACATCGGTAAAGGAGTAAAAATAGGGAAAAACTGCAAAATAGATAGTGGAGCAAGAATCTATGATTATTGCATTATTGGTGATAATTGTGTTATCCATTCTAATACCGTAATCGGGGGTGATGGATTTGGTTTCCAACCAACGGCGGAAGGTTTCAAGAAAATTCCTCAGTTGGGGAATGTTATTATTGAAGATGATGTAGAAATTGGATCCAACTGTAGTATCGATAGAGCTACTATAGGATCTACAGTTATTGGAAAAGGAACCAAAATAGACAACCTGATCCAAATAGCTCATAATGTGAAAATTGGAGAAAACAATGTAATCGCTGCACAGACAGGTATTGCTGGATCTGCCACCATTGGGAATTGGAACCAAATTGGTGGACAAGTGGGAATCGTAGGTCATATAAAAATAGGTAACCAAGTGAAAATACAAGCGCAAAGTGGTGTAAACTCTAGCGTGGAAGACAAACAAGCCTTGTATGGATCACCTGCAATAAACTATAACGAATATCTAAGAAGTTACGTACATTTCAGAAATCTACCTGAAATCGTAAGAAAAATAAATAATCTTGAGAAATAACTCAAAAGATTCTACAATGAGTGATATGCAAAAAACACTTCAGGAAGAAGTAACGCTTTCTGGAATTGGCCTTCATACTGGTAAAGAAGTAAAACTAACCATCAAACCTGCCAAAGAAAATACAGGTTTCATCTTCGTAAGAACAGATTTAGAAGGGCACCCCCAAGTGGAAGCCGATGTAAATTATGTTGTAGCTACAGAAAGAGGAACTACTCTTGAAAAATTAGGAGTAAAAATTAACACGTGCGAGCATCTCCTTGCGGCCCTTGTAGGGTGTGATATAGATAATGCTTACCTCGAGATGGATGCATCTGAACCTCCTATTATGGATGGATCTTCAAAATTCTTTGTAGATGCTATAGAAAAAGTAGGTGTTATTGAGCAAAATGTAGCAAGAGAATATCTAGTGGTAAAAGAAGTACTTTCCTATAGCGATCCTGCTACAGGATCTGAGATTACCATTATTCCCGCAGATAACTACGAGATTACAACTATGGTAGATTTTGGGACTAAAGTATTAGGAACTCAAAATGCCACTCTTAAAAATATTAGCGATTTCAAAGATGAGATTTCTTCTGCAAGAACATTTAGCTTTTTGCACGAATTAGAAATGCTTTTAGATCACGGTTTAATCAAAGGAGGAGATATCTCAAACGCTATTGTGTATGTGGACAAAGACCTTACTCCTGAAACCACAGAAAAATTAAAAAAGGCGTTTGGTAAAGACAATGTTTCTATCAGACCCAATGGTATTCTAGATAACCTTACCCTTAATTATCCAAACGAGGCTGCTAGACACAAATTACTAGATGTAATTGGAGATTTAGCACTTTGTGGAGTTAAAATAAAAGGTAAAATTATTGCCAATAAACCTGGACATTTCGTTAATACACAATTCGCTAAGAAACTCAATCGCCATTGGAGATTGCAGCGTAAGAAAAACGTTCCAGATTTCGATCTTACAAAAGAACCTGTTTTCGATATCAACGGAATTATGAAGTTGATGCCACACAGACCACCATTCTTATTAATTGATAAGATTTTGGAGCTTTCAGATTCTCATGTAGTAGGTCTGAAAAATGTAACGATGAACGAGCCATTCTTTGTTGGGCATTTCCCTAAAGAACCTGTAATGCCAGGCGTTCTACAAGTAGAAGCGTTGGCGCAAACAGGGGGAATATTGGTACTAGCAAGTGTTCCAGATCCAGAAAATTATTCAACTTATTTTATCAAAATAGACAAAGTGAAATTCAAAAGAAAAGTGGTTCCTGGTGATACCATGATTTTCAAGATAGAACTTATTTCACCAATCAGGAGAGGAATCGTACATATGCAAGGGTACGGATATGTAGGAGATCAAGTAGCTGTAGAAGCAGAATTAATGGCTCAAGTTGCAAAAAATAAAGTGGAGTAGATGATTCATCAATTAGCAGCCGTTGATA
The DNA here is from genome assembly GCF_045629545.1 of Chryseobacterium sp. Taxonomy (GTDB): domain Bacteria; phylum Bacteroidota; class Bacteroidia; order Flavobacteriales; family Weeksellaceae; genus Chryseobacterium. The sequence goes on from NZ_JAZQRK010000046.1 coordinate 26,350, forward strand.
AACGTGCAAAAATTAGCAAAAACGTTATTGTAGAGCCATTCACTACAATTGCGGCAGACGTAGAAATTGGTGAAGGTACTTGGATAGGATCCAATGTTACCATTATGGATGGAGCAAGAATCGGTAAAAATTGTATGATTTTTCCAGGAACAGTAATATCAGCTATTCCACAAGATTTGAAATTTGATGGCGAAGATACCCAAACCATCATTGGTGACAATACAACGCTGAGAGAATGTGTTACCGTAAACAGAGGTACAAAAGCATTAGGCTATACAAAAGTAGGAGATAATTGTCTCATTATGGCAACTTCCCACGTTGCACATGATTGTATCATTGGTAATAACGTGATTATTGCCAACGGTTGTGGCATTGCAGGACATGTAGAAATTGGGGATTTTACCGTAATGGGTGGTCTTTCTGCGGTACAACAATTTGGTAAAATTGGTAAGCATGTAATGATCTCTGGAGGATCGCTTATCAGAAAAGATATACCACCTTACATCAAAGTAGGTAGAGAACCTATTTCTTATGCGGGTATTAACTCTGTTGGACTTCGTAGAAGAGGATTCAATAATGATAAAATTTTCGAAATTCAGAAGATTTATCGTTATCTATTTCAAACCAAAATGAACGTCACACAAGCTCTTAATACCATAGAGAAAGAAATGTTACCAACTGCAGAGAGAGACGAGATTACAGAATTTATCAAAAATTCTCCTCGTGGTATCGTAAAAGGGTACGGAACAAGTAAAGAATAATAAACAAAAAAGTTAATATAAAAATTTAATGGCAACAAGTAACGATATAAAAAAAGGTCTTTGCATCGAGTTTAGCAATGATATTTTCAAAGTAATAGAATTCATGCACGTAAAACCAGGTAAAGGTCCTGCGTTTGTAAGAACGAAAATGAAATCTGTAACCAATGGTAAAGTGTTAGACAATACATTTTCTGCAGGTCACAAAATCGATGAGGTAAAAGTAATCACTAGAAAATTCCAATACCTTTACGATGACGAAAATGGTTTCCACTTTATGAATAACGAAGACTTTTCTCAGTTGTATCTAAACAAAGAAATGATCGAAAACGCACAGCTGATGAAAGCAGGTGAAGAAGTAACGATCATCCTTAAGGAAGCAGACGAAACTCCACTCTCTGCAGAACTTCCTCAATCTGTTTACCTAGAAGTAATAGAAGCAGATCCAGGTGTGAAAGGGAATACTGCTACCAATGCTCTGAAAAACGCTATCGTAGAAACAGGCGCAAGAGTAATGGTTCCATTATTTATAGAGCCAGGAGACAAAATCAAAGTAAACACAGAAGACGGTTCTTACTTAGAAAGAGTAAAATAAGTCCAAAACCCATAGATGGAAGTCTGAAGTTGATCTTCATGCTTCCATTTTTATTTTTTGGCAAAAACTTTAGCATTACAAATTATTTTTTTTGGCAGCTATTTCCGCCCTCCGTTCTCGCTTTTTTGCAAACTTCCCACGCTATTCCTTTGCTAGCATTTGCAAAAAGAGCTCCACTAAGGTCGGGCTGCGATACCCAACCCAAATTCCAATTACTTTATCCGTTTTCCAACAAACCAAGATAAAGAGGATGCAAATACCCTAAAGAAAAATATGACATTCCATTCTCCTCAAACCCTGAAAAATATTGCAGAACTTATAGATGCAAAATTTGTAGGACCAGAAGATTTCCAAATTTTAGGAACCAACGAGATTCACAGAGTGAAAGCTGGCGAAATAGTTTTCGTAAACCACCCAAAATACTACGAAAAAGCCCTTAATTCTGATGCTACCATCATTCTTATCGATAAAGAAGTAGAATGCCCAGAAGGCAAAGCACTATTGGTTTCAGAAGATCCATTTAGAGATTTTAATAAAATCAATACTCATTTTACAAGAATTACCAATTTTTCAGAAGAATTACACGACGTTCAAATTGGCGAAGGAACCAAAATACACCGTACCGCTGTCATTGGCAACAACGTAACCATCGGAAAAAACAGCCTCATATTTCCAAACGTAGTTATTGGTGACAGAACAGTTATTGGCGATAACGTAATCATCCAATCGGGAACTGTATTGGGAGGCGATGCATTTTATTACAGAAAATTGGAGGGTAATTATGATCGTTTAATATCTGTAGGAAATGTAATCATAGAAAACAATGTAGAGATTGGTAACAATTGTACCATCGATAGAGGAGTTACAGATTCTACCATTATTGGACAAGGTTCTGTATTAGACAACCAAATCCAAATTGGTCACGATACCGTGATTGGCAAAAGATGCCTTATTGCTTCTCTTACAGGGATTGCAGGATGTTGCATTATAGAAGATGAGGTTACCATTTGGGGACAAGTTGGTATGGCATCTGGCAATAGGATTGCAAAAGGATCAATAATCCTTGGAAAAACAGGAGTAAACAGAGACTTAGAAAAAGGAACTTACATTGGTATGCTTGCCGAAGATTTTAGAACTTATCTAAAAAAAGAAGTGAAACTAAAGAACTTATAAGCCAATACTATTTTAATCAACAAAAAATCAATATCTCCGACTTTAGATATTGATTTTTTGTTTAATGGAAAATTACGAAACTATCTAACTATCCTCAATTTTCCCTAATATAGATATTGTTATAATCCAAAATAGTGTCAAGCTTTTTATCTCGGTACAAATAGATTTTCAAGCTACCTTTCTCTTTTACAATAGAATCTCCCTTTTGAAATATGCTATATTCCCATTCAGGTGTTAAAGTTTCAATATCATATTTATCTTTACCCTTAAGTGTCATTGCATTATGGTTTCTGTTATCCCTAAATATTGTGTCTACTTTGAAATTATAAAAATCTTTCTTATATTTTTCCAAATATATTTCTTTTCGAGTTCTATTATCCATAAGACTTTCAATAAAAAAATACCCAAAGAAAATGATCAAAGGTAAAAAACACATGCTTAGGAGAAAAATTACAGCTTTTTTATTCATATTTTAAATTATCCTAATTTTACTGATGGTACAAGCTTAAAAATAGTTTTAGAAACTTTCATTAGACAAGATAAGAATATATTTTTCATTTTAAAAATTAAAAAAATGCTAATTGAGTTTCACAGAAAGAGCAACCAAATTTTTCCGTGAAACTAGATTGTGTTGCCCCAAAATTGGGTTATTTAATTTTATAAAAAAACACCAACTTTTATGATATGTCATGAGCCAAAAAGTAGGATTGAGATGGTTTTCTGACATCAAAAAAATAGAATAAGTAGGTTTGCAATACTGCTTTTAGGTAATTACTACCATAAATATCATGCTTAAAACAAATTTTTATAAACTCTATATTTCCACGATAATTAACGTGATTGTAGTAATATTAACGTTTTTTAATGAAGGTGATAAACATTAATCGCTAGGTTTTACCAAAATTCAAAGAAAATTAAGTAGATTTGTGAGCAATAATAAAAATTAAAACAACAATAAAATGTCAATTTTAGTAAACAAAGATTCTAAAGTAATCGTACAAGGATTTACAGGTAACGAAGGTACTTTCCACGCAAGTCAGATGATTGAATACGGTACAAACGTTGTAGGTGGTGTTACTCCAGGAAAAGGAGGAAGCGAGCACTTAGGCAAGCCAGTTTTCAACACCGTTGCAGATGCAGTAGAAAAAGCAGGAGCTAATGTAAGTATCATTTTCGTACCACCTGCATTCGCAGCTGATGCTATTATGGAGGCTGCAGAAGCAGGTATCAAAGTAATTGTATGTATTACAGAAGGTATTCCTGTAGCAGATATGGTAAAAGTAAAATCTTATATCTCAGAAAAAGAGTGCAGATTAATCGGGCCAAACTGTCCAGGTATTATTACTTCAGATGAGGCTAAAATTGGTATTATGCCAGGTTTTGTTTTCAAAAAAGGTAAAGTAGGTATCGTTTCAAAATCTGGTACTCTTACTTATGAAGCAGCTGACCAAGTAGTGAAAGCTGGTTTTGGTGTTTCTACAGCAATTGGTATTGGTGGAGACCCAATTATTGGAACTACAACTAAAGAAGCATTAGAATTATTCATCAACGATCCAGAAACTGAAGCAGTAGTAATGATCGGAGAAATTGGTGGAGGTCTAGAGGCTGAAGCTGCAAGATGGTACAAACAAAGTGGTTCTACAAAACCAGTAATTGGTTTCATCGCAGGTCAAACTGCACCTAAAGGAAGAACAATGGGTCACGCAGGTGCTATTGTTGGAGGAGACGAAGATACAGCACAAGCTAAAATGGAAATCATGAGAGAAAACGGTATCAACGTAGTAGACTCTCCTGCAGATATTGGTGCTACTGTAGCTAAAGTATTAGGATAAACAAACATAAATGATATGAAAAAAACTTTATTAGCCTCTGCATTGGCTTTTTCTACTCTATCTTTTGCACAAATAGATTTTAGTAGTACGCGATTTGGTGTAACTGCAGGTGGCAACTATTCTAGGGTGAAAAATGCACATAATCCTTCCGGAGCCAGATTTGGCTTCCAAGGTGGTGGTTTGGCATTGATCCCGATGGGAAGTAGCAATCAATTTTATCTTCAACCCGAGGTAGTGTATTATAGCGCTGGTGAGAGTGGGAAGGATAAAGATGCGAAAGGTATAGATGGTTATAATGCAGTGTATGCTAATAATTACATCAGTGTGCCAGTTTATTTCAAAGGATATTTTTCTGAAGCAGAATCAGAATTTTTCGGAATAATTGGTCCAAGGTTCAATTTCTTACTAGATCAAAAAGTAAAAAACGCTCCTGCGAGCAGACCTTATTATGATCCAGATGTAACAGATCCTAATTATCCACAGATCAACGGTAAAGCGAGTTCATTCAACTTTGCAGTGGGTGTAGGTATTGGATACAGCTACAAAAGACAATTGGAATTAGCACTGAAGTACGATTTTGGAGTATCTAATACATATCCTAATTTAGTGGAAAGTTTTACTAAAGATCCAAATACTGAGAAAAAGAAATCTGAACAAGTACTAAGTGTTAGTTTAAGCTACATTTTCAACTAAAAGATTGTAATTTTATCATAAATAAACCCAGAAATGAAAAATTTCTGGGTTTATTGTTTTTGGAAATTATTTATTTTAAGAATAATATCATTACAGGTCTTTAAAGGTCTCAGATAAATTGTTATCTGTAATCGCTAAAGGCTGAGCCTCAATTTCTCTGATGAAGCGTACCAATTTTGCCGTTTCTCTGGTCGGGTTGTCCCACCAATTGGTACTCCAAATACGATGGAACACAAAACCATGATTTTCTAATATTTTTTGCCTGTGAGTATCATGCAAATACGCTTCCCTGCTAGAATGATATTTGGCTCCATCACATTCTATCGCAATTTTCGGTACTCCTGGGATTTTAGAATCATACACGATATCGATACGGAATTCTGAAACCTTCAACTGTGGAATAAGATGCTGAGATCCCAATTCATCCACCAATCTTTGGTATACTTCCTCTTCAAATGGAGATTCTAAGTTATGGCCCAGGAAATCATCATAACCCGAAGCGTTAGAGCTATTTTCTGCAAGGCTTGTAAGTACACCAATTCTAGATTCTTCATTCTTCTCACTTACTGCTTTAGCATAGGCTAAATAAGCAAATAAGACCGCTTTCTTGTTGTTAGAACCTTCTGTCACCAAATAATCTTTATAGTTCATAAATACAGATTCTGGGATAGAAGTACAGACGTACACTTTGTATTTGGCTCTAGTTACAATTACATTCAGCAACTTGTATCCTTTAGAATGATTTATCGGACCAAACCTTTGTGCAAATTTCCCATCTTTGCTCACTCCATAAGTGGTTGATAATATAATAACATCTCTTTCGTCACCTTGTATATTTTCTAGATTTTTTATGAAAAATCCTTTTCCTTCTAGCTCTTGAATTTTTTTATTAAATGCATCAAATTCTGGATATTTTTGACGATCCAAAATTTTACTTTTAATTAAGTTTCTCTGAGTAATATTAAATGTTGCAACACCTACAGAAGGATATTCTCCATTCGGTAACCTTTGGATGCTATTTTCAATGATTGATAATATTTTTTCTGCCTCAGCTTCATTGGTATAATCTGAGAAGGTTCCATTCACTTGTACGTAACTTATCGGCGTGTATTGGAAATGTGCAGGCAACGGTTTTAGCCTTTGGTTATAGAAAGCATAGTTGGAGAAATCTATTAAATAAGGATGTTTAGAACGGTAATGGAAGTCCAAATATTGTTTTTCAAACCTCAATTCAGAACCAAATTCTAGAAGAGACTCACAAGACAAAAGAAGGTTTTCTTTATCTACTTCAATTTTTTCTTCTTCTACTTCTTCCTCATCTTCAATTTCACCATCAAAAACTTTGCTGAAATAGTTGGAAGGTGGCATTTGATGCTCATCACCAGCGATAATCACTTGTTTACCTTTGAGTATAGCAGGTAAATTATCTTCCAATCTTAGCTGACTTGCTTCATCGAACATTACAATGTCAAAATATCCATTCATCCCTTTAAAAAGATTACTCGCAACATCTGGCGAAGTAAGGATAATCGGAAAAAAATTAGTAAACAATTCTAAATCATACTGCACAATTTGTCTTAGCGATAACCTCTTGAATTTTACACTGCTTCTTTTGTTGTACAGATTTTCAACAGATAAATTTCTATTATTTAATTCAAAATCTTTCGTTTTCTCAACTTGTTGGCTGTTCCAGAAGTCTTTTACATATTTCAATTGTTCATTGCCAATGCCTTTTAGTGTGGATTTTAGTTCCAAATGATCGTTGTCATTCGTGGGCAAATCCATATTTGCAGAAGATAATAGAAGCGCGTTCAGATAATACATCAAAAAGTCTTTTCTCCAATTTTGACTTTGTTGCAAAGCATCAATTATAGATTTATCATCAAAGTTTAAGGCATTGTAAAACTGAAACCAACTGAATTCTATATTAAAATTATCGTGTGCAGCGTTGAAATAAAAGTCTTTTTTTGCCAAAAGTTTCTCGGTCTCTTCAATAAATTGTGGAAGAGTAGAAGTGCTTATTTTTTCTGCAATCCATTGGTCTTCACTTATTTTTTGATTTAAAGATTTTACTTCATTTTGCAATAAAGCCAAGCTTTTAAGTCGCATTTCGGAATCATCAGTTTCTAGAAGATTTATTTCTTTAAATTCTTCATCCAATTGATTGTCCAATTCATTTTTAATCAAATTGATTCTCTGTTTTATTTCTGTAAAAAGAATTTTATTTTCCTCAAAAGTACGATCGAAAGAGTAGTTAAGTTGAAGATCTTTGTGATTATGCAAATGATTTCTCAGATTGGCAAGATCGGTTGATACATCAGTTTGTATCATCTGAAATTGCTTTTTCATGGAAATTAATATTTCTTTAAAAGCTGCCGAATTTTGATTGTTTTGAATGGATTGATCAATAGCTTGATATACATTTTGAGACTCTTTACCATCCAAAATAGTATTGAGTTTAAAAGCATTAAACTTCGTTTCAATTTGATAAGAAAAGTTATTTTTAGTAGATTCTAGTTCAGATTTCAATGCAATAAGATCGGTCTGTTTATCCAATAATGTTCCTCTAAATTCCTTTTTAGGTAAATCTTTTGATAAGTTTAAAGTATTTTGAAGAGAATTAAATAGTTCTACCAAAGTTTGATGATCGGCGATGGTTTGCTTTTTATCTTTTGAAAAAATAGAAAACATCTTGTATCCAAAACCATTTATTTTATCCTCATCTTTCAGATCGTTATTATTTCTATTTTCATCCAAAATGCGCTCTATACTTGCAATATTTTGTTGCGTTTTAGAATTTTGTTCACGGTATTCATTTTCTCTAAACTGAGTATAATTATGTCTTGCACTTTCTATAGCTGTGTACAACTGATTTTCGTGAGAAATAATTCCGTTGATAATTTCGTCTATCAACAAACTTAAATTAGAAAATTCTGTATTTCTTAGGATATGATATTCATTTCTATTGTCTTCCAACAAAGATTTTATACGTTGTAGAGCGCTTGCATATTGGTCGAAATCGTCATTCAAATTTTGTTTAACCAAAAATTGATTTTCGCCGAACATCTTATTGCTATTCAGGAAATTATTTGCTGAAATGGGTTCGTAAGCTGCAAACAATCTGTGTCCATTTTGAACTAAATCCAATTTCGCATTCAGTTCGGTAGGAGAAAATTCGAAAATACTTTTATCAATATCCAGTTTTGGTAGAGAAGGAGAATTTTTCGAGGCTTGAAGAAATTTACCAACAATCTGAGTCCAATTATCTGATCCCAAAAGTTCTTTCCCTACTTTTTGATGTTTTTTATTAATACTCTCAATTAGCGATTTTGCTTTATTAATGGTGTTGGCAAGCGCATCTTTGGAAGCTTTAGAACCTAGTCTTCTAAACTCTGGCATATCTATTCTGTCTCGTACAGAATCCACTACCGTCTTTCTATCCTTAATGAGATCTCTAATGAGCACACAATTATTTTGAAGTCCTTTTTCTACTAATGCATTATACAGTACTTCTAGTGCTGTTCTTTTTTCGCAAACAACAATTGTTTTTTTATTATTTTCTAAAGCATTGATAAGAACTGCAGTAAGGGTTTGGCTTTTTCCAGTTCCTGGAGGACCTTGTATCAGTAGATTTCTTTTGTTTTCTAACGCATGAAGGATGCTTTGTTGCGAAGGATCTGTTTCTACAGACGATATAGATTGAAACGTATTATTCTCTAAATCTTCCAGACTTATTTCTTGATCTTTTAGCTTTAATAATTCATCAAAATCACTGATGATATTTTGTTTTTGAACTTCAAAAATAGAAAATAATCCACTAAAATCTATCAAAGAATTGGCAGGCGTAAGTGGAAGACTTTCGTAGTTGTTTTTGCTTCCAATTGAGGTTACATTTTGTAATTTCTGTTGCAGAATTTCTCTTAAATCATCGGTAACAGAGGCGTTGACGGTTTTTAGAATCGATGTGCAAATATCCAATAACTCATCATTATTAATCAAACCATCTTCTAACATTTCGTTAGGAATTGGGTCTATTGTTACTTGCGCATCGCTCTGCAAATGATTGATGAGGACTTCATTGATATAGATAGGGTCTTCATCATTTCTTAGGATTTCCCAAGTTTGAGACTCCCGAGTTCTTTTTATCCTTAGCGACCAAATTAAGATAGGGGCTACTGTTAATTTGTTATCGGCTTTATCTCTTCTTACCAAAATCGGAAACCCAAACCCAAAAGTATTGATACCTTTCTCGGATTCAATAACTTCAGTTTGGTTGACTAAATTTTCAAATGCTTTGGAGATTTTTACCAATTGTAATTGTTCTTCTTCAAACAAAGTATTGATATCCGATGCACTTTCTTTTCCACTTATTTTAAATTTTAAAGGTTGCTGAGATAGCAAGTCTTTAATGAAATTATTGGGCAAATTTTTATCAATAAGGGAGAGCCTATTTAAGTCAAATTTATATTTAGAATGAGAAGGTATGGCATTAAGATGTACGCCACGTCTGTTGCCTATTTTTAGGCGTTTTTGCAGTTCTAAAATAAGTTTATCTGATAATTGCATAGTATTCAATGGTTTGTTCTCCCCAGAAATAATGTGCTTCTAGGGCTTTTAAAAATAGTAAATGTAAGAATTTTACCTATCTAAGGTAAGCACAATGCTCAGTATAGATCCTAACTTCTAATCCACTTCCAAATTTCTTTTAAAGTAGCTTTATTACCATACATTAAGATACCTACACGATAGATTTTTCCTGCCAAGAAGATCATGAAAATAGTGGTGATTAGCAATAAAAAAATTGATAATGCGATTTGCCAAGCAGGAACTCCAAAAGGTATTCTCGCAATCATAGCAACCGGCGAAGTGAATGGGATAATAGATAACCATACTCCCAAAGGCCCATCTGGATTATTCATTACAGAAAAACTACCATACATCCCCAAACTAAGTGGCAAAATGGCAAATAAGGTAAATTGTTGTGTTTCGGTTTCGTTATCTACTGCAGAACCAATAGCTGCATAGATAGAACTATAGAATATATATCCTAAAAGAAAGAAAACTATGAATACAAAAATAATTAATGGAAAATTAAGATCTAATAAAGTATGAGAAATTTCGGTTCCCAATTTTAAGATATCAAATTTATTCAGCACGCTGTCACTTTGTCCTGGGATGTTATTTTGTAATGCTGAAAACCCAGTATTCAAGAATAATGCCCCTGCAACAGACATGGTAATCCAAATAATAAATTGGGTAAGTGCCACCATCGTTACGCCCAAAATCTTACCCATCATCAGTTCAAACGGTTTTACAGAAGAAATAATAATTTCTACCACACGATTATTTTTTTCTTCTAAGACACTGCGCATCACACGAACTCCATAGATGATAATAAACATGAAAGTAACGTACATTAATCCCATACTTAATCCTGTTTTTACCCCAAAACTAAGATTAGAATCTTCTTTGTCGTCATCATTCACATTAATCGTCTTGAGACTGAAATTTTTATCAAGATTTTCCAGTTGAGTCTCAGCGATGCCCAATTGTTTTATTTTCTCCTTTTTTATGACATTGCTTATGTCTGAAATTATATCTTGTTTGGTATCAAAGCCTAACTTAGTATTTACCAAAAGACGAGAGTTTTTCTCAATATCATCAAAGTTATTACTTGTAATTTGGGGCAGAATTAGAATTCCGTCTATATCTTTATTTTCCTTTAAAGTACTTACCTTACTGTTCTCATCTTGTACAGGAACAAATACATATTCCAGTTGATCGGTGGATTTCAGTTTCCCCGTAAAAATACCTGAATTATCTACTACTTCAATGACATTGTGAGACTCGTTGGCTTTAAACATTAGACCAACTACAGCACCAAAGCCAATGATCATTAGTGGAGCGAGTAAAGTAAGTATGACGAATGATTTTTTCTTTACTTGGGTAAGAAATTCTCTTTTTGTGATTAAAAATATATTATTCATAGAATTTAAGAATGGTTACCAACTGCATTTATAAACACTTCGTTCATGCTCGGAATTTTCTCATCGAATGAACGTACTTTCCCAATATTCACAAGGTCTAGCAAAATGTCGTTTTGGTTGGCTGAATTTTTTAGGTCGAATGATAAAAGCTGATTTTCGTTTGTAAGATTGAAGATTTCATATTTGTTTTGGAAACTTTGAAACAGTTCAGCATTTACGTCTGCAAGGGTAACACCGAAAATATTTTTCTTGAATTTTTCTCTCACTTCGAAAACCTTACCATCAATTATTTTTTTAGAATGATTCACCAACGCTACAGAGTCGCACATCTGTTCTACACTTTCCATACGATGGGTAGATAGAATAATTGTGGTACCATTATTTTTTAGCTCTAAAATTTGATCTTTAATTAGATTAGCGTTCACTGGATCAAAACCCGAAAAAGGTTCATCCAAGATCAGAAGATGAGGTCTATGTAACACGGTGACTACAAATTGTATTTTTTGTGCCATTCCTTTAGAGAGTTCAGAAAGTTTTTTCTTCCACCATTGGTCTATGTGTAGCTTATCAAACCATTTTTTAGCTTCATTTTGAGCATCATTTTTCGTCATTCCTTTCAATTCCCCGAAATAGATAATTTGGTCGCCAACGCTCATATTTTTATACAAACCTCTTTCTTCAGGCATATATCCAATGTCTCTAATATGAGAAGGATTTAGTTTTTCTCCATTAATGAAGATTTCTCCAGAATCAGCCTGTGTGATTTGATTGATGATTCTAATAAAAGAAGTTTTACCAGCGCCATTGGGACCTAGAAGTCCATAAATACTTCCTTTTGGGACATCTATACTAAAATCTTCCAGCGCTATTTTCTTTCCAGCATTATAAGTTTTAGTAATATGTTCAGCTTTTAGCATTCAGTAGTTTTTAAAAAGTGTAAAAATATCTCGAAAGTTACGGAAATAATAAAACAGATTTTATGTAAAGTAAAAAAATCCTGAAATATTCAGGATTTTATAATTATTGTTTTACGATTTGTGTTACTTTCTGTGTATTATCGCTTAAGGTGTATCGGATAAGGTATTTTCCAGGTTTTAGTCTTTCAATATTAATTTCTGCTTTATTAGCATTAATTGCGTAATTAGCAGCTTGCGTACCTAGAATAGAGTAGAAGGTTACGTTTTTTATTTTTAACGCTGTATCCTTGCTTTTTATCATTAGAAAATCTCTCGCTGGATTTGGATAAGCGATGAGCACACCGTCATCAGACTTCTGTGTCAGAGAATTGGGCTCTCTCATTTGCGCATGGGTAGTTTCAGCAGTACCGAAAAATAAACCAGCAAAAAGAGACAATAGTAAAAGTTTTTTCATCTACGAGTAAATATTATTTGTGTATTTTAAACAAATCTAATAAAATCTATATATATCTGCAACAATTATTTACAGAACTTATAGTAAATTTGTAGTCTAATGTTCAAAAAGTATTCCAAAGATGATATATTCAAGAAATAGAAGATTGAGAGTGAATGCCTCAATAAGAAGTTTGGTAAGTGAAAATACATTATCCACAAATGATTTTGTAATGCCAATCTTTGTAATGGAAGGTCAAAACAAGCAAGAACCTATAGATTCTATGCCTGGTATTTTTAGAAGGAGTATAGATCTTACTGTAATAGAATGTAAAGAGTTATTTTCTCTAGGAGTAAAAGCAGTAAACTTGTACATGAAGGTTTCGGATACCCTAAAAGATAATACAGGGAAGGAAGCTTGGAACAAAAACGGATTGACGCAAAACGCGATAAGGGCGATTAAGGATGCAATTCCTGAGATGATTCTTATGCCTGATGTGGCTTTGGATCCTTACTCTATCTATGGTCATGACGGTATCATAGAAAACGGAAAGATCGTAAACGATGCTACCAATGACGCTTTGGCAAGAATGTCTGTGTCATTAGCGGAAGCAGGTGCTGACATTATGGCACCTAGTGATATGATGGACGGAAGAGTATTGGTCATAAGAGAAGCTTTGGAAGAAAGTGGATTTACAGATGTAGGCATCTTGAGCTATTCTGCAAAATATGCGAGTTCTTTCTATGGACCATTCCGTCATGCTTTGGATAGTGCACCTGTGGATCACGAAAATATTCCAGAAGATAAAAAAACCTATCAGATGGATTTTCATAATTCTAGAGAAGCCCTAAATGAAGTTTACAAAGATGTAGAAGAAGGCGCAGATATCATCATGATAAAGCCAGGTTTGCCCTATCTAGATATTGTAGCCAAAGTGCGTGAAGCGATAGATTTACCCATTGCCGTGTACCACGTAAGTGGTGAGTATGCAATGCTGAAAGCTGCTGCACAAAATGGGTGGTTAGACAATGACAAAGCTATTCTAGAAAGTCTTACGTGCTTCAAAAGAGCAGGAGCAGATATGATTTTTACTTATGCTGCTAAGGAAGCTGCTATTCTTCTGAATAAATAATATAACCATAAAAAAATATAATCGGGTGGAGCATTCTATCCGATTATGTTTTGAATGGTAGATGAGATGACAGCCTTGTAAGTTGTAGTGAATAATGAAATCAGTCTTTGTTAAGGCATCAAATTGTTTTATTCAATTCTTTTTGAAACTTGTTTAAATACTGCGTTATGTGCAATCCATCGGCTAAGCCATGATGCGCTTCTATCGCAACAGGCAAATATTTTTTACCCTCTCTGATCGCAAATTTTCCAAAAACTATTTTAGGAACGGTATCTTTATTATCTAAATTGGAAGGATTCAACAAAGCAGAAAAATGTGACCATGGAAGGGTAGAGTGGCGAATAAGACCTAAAGTTAAATCTTCATTTTTAAGTCGTAAACCTGTAGAATTTTGAACTTCATTAATTTCTCTTTGTAATTCTTTATTAAAGATTTCGAAATCTGGTGAAAACGGAACATAAATAAACCCGAAAGTACCATCTTCTCTGGAAATTGTTGTTCCCGCATCAATGGTATCAAAAAGAACAACTTTATCGTCTACCAATCTCAATTTTAATTCTTCTACGGTATTTACAGCGATCATCGATTTATGAAAATAATGGGCGAAGAAAGAGCGCTCTTTAGATTTTGCCTCCTCATAAGCAATGGTACAGTCTACTTCTGTGGTGATGCCAAAAGAAGGATTTGCCAGTTTAGAAAAAAATTCAAAATGTTCTTTTCTTTTCCAGTTTTCAATATCAATAATCTTCATAGTCTTGCTGCAAATATTTCTGCAAAAATGAGGTATTTTATTCTAATTTCAAATTATATTTCTTTATCCGAAAAATTGTTTGGTTTTATAATAAAAATACCATTTCAAGGTCTTTTTTGTTGAGATTGTTGTAAAGAATCCAAAATCTGAAGATTTCTAAGTGCATTTTCATTTCCCAATTCTTGAGCTTTTTTCAAATACAATTCTGATTTATCATAATCTCCTTTCTCCAAATAACTTATCCCCAATGTATTTGCTATTTTATCATAATAACCTTCTTTCTCGCCAATTTTTTTATCGTAGGCCTCTTTTAAATTAGAAATCGTATTTTGGAAATCCTTTTTTTCAAAGTATGAAAATCCTAATGGAGCAACAATATCCGGATATTTATTTTTTTCAACTTTATTTAGATAAAATATTGTTAAGTCATATTGTTTGTTTTCATAGGCAGTCCAACCATCTTCGTATAGTTTTGTTTGTCCATCAGTAAAAAAAATGTTTTTAATTATTGCAATGAAAAATATAATTGCAATAATAATCCCTATAATACCAGTAATTAAAATAATTTTTCTTTTCACGATTGTTTGATTTTTGAATTTACTTATTACCAAATAATTAAGAAGAATAAATAAACAATATTTAAAAAGAATAAAACGCTTAATGGTTTATTTAATGAAATTCCTCCAGAGTTATCAACCAAATTTCCCCCCAAAATTATAAATCCAATAAATAAAAAAATCAGAAAAAAAAATATTTTTCTCTTAGAAATAGAAAAATATCAAAAAAGTAATTAAGATTTTTTTCAGTTTGGTTGAGTCCAAAAAAAGGAATTTTATCTTTTTGATTAAACTCCTCGTTTTTTTCTATTGAAAAATATAGAACTTCGTTATTCTCATATTTTCTATATTCAAATAATTTTTTCCAATTGGTAATAAAACCAGTATATTTTCTTTCAAATTTTATTTTTTTATTTTGTTTTTCAACAATAAAGGATACTCGTCTTTTGCTAGCATGTTTATCAATCATTATTGTTTTGTTAAATTTTCCAAGTATTACTATTTCCCTTATGGGTTTTAAATTTGAATCAGTTTTTTTTATAGAAAACACAAAAAAAAATGTAACCAAAAAAGGAAAAATTAACATAAGGATTAGGTAAAGTGTATTTTTCATTAATCTTTTCCAGCTAATACTGTTATTTTTGATCTTTCAAAAACAAAAAGAGACCTTTAAAGAAGTCTCTTATTTTATTTTCTGTTCATTCTCTAGCGAATCTATGATTTGAATATTTCTTATACTATTAGAACCTCCGTGTTTTATTGCTTCTTTAAAATAAAATCTCGCTTTTTTATAGTTTCTAATTTGCAAATAGCAATATCCTAGAGAGTATCGAATTTTGTTATAATCTTCGGTTCCTTTACCTAAATTCTTTTTATATGCTTGTTGAAAATTTTGAATAGCATTATCAAAATCCTCTGTATTCATGTAACATGATCCTAAGCCAACATAAACATCTGGATATTTAGTTTTATCTATCTTTTCAAAATAAAAAATAGCAGTATTATAATCCCCTTTTTCGTAAGCTGTCCAACCATCATCATATAAACGATTATCTGCACTTGTAAAAAGAGTATTTTTAGCAATTACGATAGTAAAACCTAATGCAATAATGCCAATTATGATTTGTATTATTTTTTTCATTTTAAACAATTAAATTTATGAAAAGTAGTACAAAGAAAAAAATCATGAATTCTCCTATTTTACTTTCTATTTTTGAATTATTATTTTTATATATGGATACTTTCATGATTTTTTTTAAAATAAAAATTATAAAATATGGCAAGATTAGTAAAATAAATGCAATAAGGATATTGTAATTATATTTCCAAACATCTAGTGTTAGTAGTAATTTATTAGAATATATATTTATTTCTCTCAATCCAAAAAATGGTATTCCTTCGAACTCATTTAGCTCATTACCAAAAATATCCTTTCTATTTGTTAATTTATTATTAAGTATTCTTTCATAATCTGAATTTTTAATGTAAAAAGATATATCCACCTTTTTATTATTTTTATCAATATTCCACATCCAAGTATTTAATCCTTCTAAAATACCTGGATACTTTCGAGTAATTCTTATACTATCCTTTATAAAATCATAAGTAACAGTAGTACTTCTTCTACTTGAGTATATTGTACTTTGATTTTCTGCATGTTTCCAATTTTCATGCTTTAGATTATTGATATCACAAATAGTTTGGATCATTGAAAATAAGAAGTAAAGTAAACATAGGGATAATGTTATTTTTTGAATGTTAGATTCATTTATATTCATATATATCTTAAATTTAATCTTTCCCAGCTAATACTGTTATTTTTGCTCTTACTTCAGCTTCATCTTTTTTCATAGTTATTGAACTTAGTCCAGTCTCAAATTTTATTTCTGTATCACAAGTCACACTCACATTTCCAGCATTATCTAATTTTAAAACAGAATTTGCACCACCTCCGTCTTTACTATCAATATTAATTGTATTCGCCGTAGTAATATTAGTGGTTTGATTGCCTCCAATATTTTCAGTGTAATCTGCACTAATCTCAGTTGTAAGATTACCTGTTCCGCTTAAGGTAACATGATTTCCAGCCTTGTCTTTAATTTCAATTCCTGCACCATCATTCAATGCAATGATGTTTCCGCTTTTAGAACTAAAACTTCTTAACCTGAGTTCGATTATAAATTTAGAATAAATAGCTTGTGATAAAAGGCAAAAATTAGTATCTTTAAGTTTCTGACATTTAATGATTTAACTAAGATTTGCCTTATGATTTGTTTTGATAAAATTACGGATATTTATTCAATTGTTGATGAGTTTTGTAAAAATTTTGAGCAATTTTCTGAACC
>NZ_JAZQRK010000047.1:0-6985 GCF_045629545.1 Chryseobacterium sp.
AAGTACTAATGAACTACCTATAAACTATCAATATCCGCTTTCTGCTGCGATATATAAAATAATAGATAAGGGAGACAAGCAGTATGCACAATAACTAAGATCAGTTTAGGATAGCAAAAAACATAAATTAAACGCATAAGATAATCAACTATATATTATGAGGCTTTATATAAAACTTTCAAAAAACACTACACTTATACCCTTTAATTACCAGCATTTACTCACAGGAGTAATGCATAAATGGATTGGAGAAAATAATGAAACCCACGGAAAAAGAAGTTTGCATTCATTCTCATGGTTACAAAACACTAGTGCCAATAAAAATGGCATTAACTTAAATAAGGACGCTTATTTCTTTATCAGCGCCTACGATACTGATTTGATAAAAAGGATAACAAAAGGAATTCTTTCAGATCCCGAAACTTTTTGTGGTTCTAAAGTCATTGATATTCAGATCAAAAATGATACTGAGTTTGGGACAAAAGAACGATTTTTTCTAAATAGTCCTATTCTTATTCGTCAAAGGGATGGAGAAAGAATCAATCATATTACCTATTTAGATGCCAATTTTAGCGAGTTGTTAACTGAAAATTTGAAAGGAAAACTACTTCAAGCAAATCTTCCTATAGATGGAGTAACGATTGAATTAGACAAAAGCTATCATTCTCCTACCACGAAACTAGTTACTTATAAAGGCGTTGAGAACAAAACTACAATGGCTCCAATTATTATTAAAGGCTCTCCAGAACAGATTGCCTTTGCGTGGACAGTAGGTTTGGGAGAATCTACAGGAATTGGATTTGGTGCAATAAAATAAAACACTTTATGGAAAAATACTACGTAGTAAAATATTCAGGTCCTTTTGGTTTTATTAAACCTTGGACTGCGGTAAGAGATAGCGAAACATTCTCTCAGCAATTCCTTACTCCCAGCATTGTAGAAGGAATCGAGAAGAAATTGTTTCCAGAATTGTTGGGTGAAGTTGGTATAAAGAAAATTTCTAGGTATCGTCTAAACTATTTAGGGATTGATATTCAACAAGAGAGAACTTGGGCAAAAGGAGGTTTTCAATTTGCAAAAGAAAAAGAAAGTTATAAAACCAATTTAGGCATCCTAAAAAGAGGTGTGTTATTAAGCCCCAATCTCTATCTGGCATTTTCAAATTATGAAGATGCAAAAGTTGCCTTTGTACAAAATATCTGTTTGTGCAGGAATGAAGATATTTTATTGCCAGAGGAATTATTAGAAATAAGTTCAGAGGGATTTAATGGAATAGATGGATTCGAGTTGGTTTCTTCTGATAATGAAAAAGGATTTAAGGTTGGACACAATCGTTTTGATAATGCTAAAGAGATGTTCGGAGAATTAATTGTTTCAGGTAATCCTATTAGAGAATGCGAATGAAGGATTTAAAAGACATTCTGGCCAAAAGTGTACTTTATGGTGGAACAGATTTGCTGACTCATACGGAACAGGTTGTACTTTGTATAGCTAAAATGGCTCAAGGATTTCAAAACGATTTCGATTTAAATACAGCTCAAAAAGGAGCAATTTTGCACGATTTAGGAAAAGCACATCCTGTTTTTCAAAAAAAAGTTTCTACCAAAAATAAACAACGGTTATTGGAGGAATTTGAGGATAGTGGTTATGTTCATCGGCACGAAATTTCATCTTTAGCATTTTTACCCTGCTTCCCAAAAGAAGATTGGGATAATTTGATAGAAATGGTAGTAGGTCACCATAAATCTATTGAAGCTCCTAATAATGATGGTAGAGGAATTTTAGATTTAAAAACTCAAGATAGATATTGGATCCGAAATCATTTAATTGATTGGGAAATATGGCAACAATATGGATTGCAGATAATAGAAAGTTTCGGATTTGAATGTCCAAATGAAATTTCAATTGAGGAAGCTCAAGAAGCATTAATGTATGTAGCTGACTATTGTGAAAATAAAAGGAACGGCTGGTCTCCATACAGAGGGCTATTGAAAAGTGCAGATCATTTTGCATCTGCATTAGTGGAACGGTCTGAAGAAAATATAAAAACAACTTTTGAAACGCCTGATTTGAGTTTTTATAGAGATTCAAAAAGGAAAAATGATTTATACCCACTTTCAAAAGTTGATACAGATGATAAAAGACGGCATACATTGGTAGTTGCCCCAACAGGTGCAGGAAAAACAGACTTTCTGATGAAACGTACCAAAGGACGTATATTTTATACATTACCTTTTCAGGCATCTATTAATGCAATGTGGGCAAGATTTAAAGATGTTGTCCCTAATAAAGACATCAGGATTTTGCATGCTATTTCTAAAATAATTGTCGAAAAAAACAATCAAGATGAACAACTTTTGCAACCGTTAGTCGGTTCTGCGATAAAAGTACTAACACCTTATCAGTTAGCAGGTATTGTTTTTGGGATTTCGGGTTTTGAAAGTATTCTTCTTGATATAAAAGGATGCGATGTAATTTTGGACGAAGTGCATACCTATTCTGGTTATTCAAGAAGTATGGTTTTGGAAGTGGTAAAAGTGCTTAAGCATTTTGAATGCAATATACATATTGGCACTGCTACAATGCCAACAGTTCTTTATAATGAGTTACTATCTATTTTGGGAGGGGCAGAACAGGTGTTCGAGATCAAACTGAATGATGAAGTACTAGACAAGTTCAATCGACATAATATTTTTAAACAGAAAAGTGATGACGAAGTATTTTCTATTCTTAAAAATTCTATTGAATCTAACGAAAAGGTATTAGTAGTATGTAATACGATAAAAAAAGCACAAGAGTTATATAAAACGATACTTGAAGATTTTCCTAATACTCCTAAAATGCTTATTCATAGCCGTTTTAAAAGAATAGATAGGTTTGGAAGAGAGCTTGATTTAAAAGAGAAATTCAATGGCGATGGCAAAGAAAATAAGGGAATCAGTCCATGTATTGTCGTAGCAACACAGGTTGTAGAAGTTAGCTTAGATATAAGTTTCGACAGAATGATAACAGAATGTGCTCCATTAGATGGAATGATACAAAGATTTGGGAGAGTGAATAGAATAAGGACACAAGACAGTATCAAGTTTCAAAAACCAATTCATGTAATTGAACCTAAAGGGAATGTATTGCCGTATAAATTGGAGTTATTGCAAAAGAGCTTTGAGCAATTACCAGATAATGGAGAAGTCTTGTTAGAAAAAAATCTGCAAGAAAAGATTGATTGTGTATACACTGAATTGGAAAAGAAAGAAATTGATATTCATTTAAAATTCAAAGATGGACAATTTACAATGAAAGAGCTAACAGATAATAGGAAAGGCATTTTGATTGATGCTTTAGAAATTGAAGGAGCTACGTGCATCCTTGAAATCGATAGACAAAAATATATTGATGCAAATTGGGAAGAACGAATAAATATGGAAATCCCGATAAACTGGAAAACTATTTCACGATATAAAAAGCAATTTGAGCAATTAAATGTTGGCTCTAACCCTTTTGTCATTCCTCAACAGGAAGAAGATTACCAACAATATGGATTGCAATTAGTTGAACATGATATAATACTATAGCATATGTACACAAGTTATATAGGAAAAAAGTTTTTGAAACTTTATAATGAAAAAAATAAGAAAGACTTTACTGCGGAGCAGTTTTTTGATGAAGTTTTTTTTGGTTTATTCTTTACAGATGAATCTCATTTGATGCATGTAGGCAATTCTCCTTTTTTTCAAAAGCCCAAAGAGTCTGATGTAGTATTACATGGATCAAAGTCATTAGCTCAATTAGCTAATTTAAAAAGTAATATTCAAAACGATACGCCTAACATGTCTATTTATGTGGGCTCATCAGCAAAAGACATAGGAGGGACAACTTCGGGTCAAGTTTCAAGTATTGCAACTAAAATTGATGAAGATGAAATGTATGCATCTTGGATTGGAGAGGCTTTAGCAATCGGTGTTAATGGAGGCTATGTAATGCTTATAGACAATGATGATATATTATGGAGTCTATACAATGGATGGGCGATTTATAGAAAATATTTGTTAAACACACCAAACATTAAAGACAAGCAAATAGAAACATGGAATGGTCAATGGATATGTTACAATTTTTCTAAGAAATTTGATGGAAATAAGCCAATCGATGGGATAAATATTGAAGTGGAAAATGTACAAGGCAAGATGGCAATTCCAACAATAAAATGGACAACTGTAATGATGACTCTATCAAAGAATTTTCCTAATTCTATAATGACGGTCTATGCTTATAATCTATCTCAAACAAATACCACACTTGGTTTTATTAATATTTATTTGAACGAAATAAATGAACTATATGAATTACGAGATAAAATTATTCTTAATAAAGAAGAGTCAATTTTGTCCGATAAGGATATAGAACAATTTGAACCTTTTTACTATTTTAAAGATGCTTGTGCTTTTGGGACAATAGGCTTAAAAGCATTAGAGCCCGCTAAACTACGGGAATATATGCCGAAAGGAAGTGTACGTTTTGCACAAGGGAAAGACTATAAATTCTCTAATGAGGAATCATACTTTAATTATAAATTATTTAAAATTTGGATATACGCTATGCTAAACAAAAAAGAAATTTTAGACTTAGCAGATCAATTGGCATTGATACTGCTCAAATATGAAGAATCTCAAAAAGAATCAGGAAGAGGAAAAACGGGAAAAGGAGAGTCGGTAAAAAAAATAATAGAATCTCGTTACTTTAAAGAGTTTGCGGAAAATATAACTCCTTTGATTTCGGGAGAAAATAAAGGAGCACTCGAAAATATCGTACAACAGTCATATCTCGACATTCAAAAAGATAATTTCCCATTGTTTTTGACTCTTGTTCGCTTTCAATACCAAATTCATCAAACTAATTAATTTTTACAAAAAACATAGAATATATTATGCAACCATTTATTTATTTAAGAGGATTACGCAATGTAGAACATACTGTATTTGCAGTTAATGACGGTCAAAAATTTTACACCGATCCCATTACGGGACGTAAAATGGCTTACTCAAGTGGGCAACAAGTAAAGCGTTCCATAATCGAAAGTTTGAATCAGCCTTTTGCTGCCATTACATTTAACTGGGAAATTGACAAGAAAGGTAAGGCTGGAATGCTTGAGCCACACTCACCTTGTGACCCTAGCTTTGCAGACCAACTTTTAGGTGGGTATATGAAAGCAGAAAAAGATACAATGACAGTTAAAAGAAGAAGTCCATTATCTATTTCTGCAATGCGTCCACTACATCCATTGCTTGGAGGCTTAGAAATGGAGAGTGAGGGAGAAGCTACCGCCTTTGACCGCTCAAATATGGCGCAGCATCATAATGTGAATGTTTACATTACAGATGATAAAGGTAAAAGACAAAAAATAGATGATAATGATCTAGACGAATGGCTGTCAACTAATAATAGAAGCCTTGGGGCAAAGTATTATAATCCAGGAAAACAATCTCGTGCGACAGGTTTATTTGTATATGATATTGCGATAGATTTAAGAACTCTTTTTTGCGTTTCTACTAATAAACTGGAGCCTGAACTTCGTCCTGAAATAGAAGAGAAATTAAGATCTGAAGGTTGGATAGAAGGACAAAATGTTTTTGGAAAATGCTTAATTTGTCCACAAAAAAGAAGAGAAGAAATTATACCTGCATTAGCGAAAGCAATTGTTAATTGGCGCATCACATCAAACCAAGCAAGAACCTTTAGTTTAATGGAAACATTGGCTATTGCAATTAGCGACAATGCTAATCAGATTGCGTACGCAGTTCGTGGAGAATTAAGAGACGATACTGAAAAAGCAAGAGCAGTTCCAAGGATAGATGAAAATGTAAAGGCAGAGGTATTTATCACACCTATTGCTAGCGGATATGTTGCAGGCGCTGTTGGTACAGCCGATGCATTAGATCGTGCAGAACAAGCATTAATTGATAGAATGATGTCATTTGATTACGAAAATCAAATATAATTAGAGCTTTATACAGACGTTACTTAGTGACGTCTGTATTCATTTTATTCGGAAAAACTAACTCCCATGCAAATCACCGGAACACACATAGCTTACCTACACACTTGCCATAGAAAACTTTGGTTGTTTGCTAATGGCATTCAAATGGAACATACTTCTGATATCGTAGCTGAAGGAAAACTGATTGCTGAAACTACCTATCTCGATAGAGCGAGAAAATACACAGAATTGGCTATTGACGGCATCAAAATAGATTTTTATGATGCTAAAAATAAGGTGGTGCATGAGGTGAAAAAATCGGATAAAGTGGAGGCTGCTCATATAGCTCAAGTTAAGTATTATCTATCAGTGCTTGTCAGAAATGGAATAGACGATCTGTCTGCTATTATTGAATATCCTAAATTGAAGCAACGTGAATTGTTGGATTGGAATGATGATTTTTTAGTAGAAACTGCAAACTGGGAAAAACAAGTCTTAAAAATTACGGATTCTGAAACTTGTCCGCCCGTATTAAGTGGCAAAATCTGTAAATCGTGCTCCTATTACGAATTCTGCTATATCGATGAATAACTATGGACAAATTTCAGAATAAATACCGAATTGCCTCGGCACGTTGGCAAAACTGGGATTACAGCAATGCTGGAGCGTATTTTATTACAATTTGTACCCAAAATCGTACCCATTATTTTGGTGCGATTCAGGATGGAATTATGCATTTGAACGACCTATGTGTGTTGGTACAAGCTGAATGGATAAATACGCCTATAATTCGACCTGATATGAATATTCGATTGGGTGAATTTGTGGTAATGCCCAATCATTTTCATGGTATTGTAATTATCGGTGATAATGAATTTAATACATCTGAAAATGGTGTTGTAGAGACGCATTGTGGTGTTGGTGTTGTAGAGACGCATTGCAATGCGTCTCTACAACACCAACACCACAATGCGTCTCTACAACACCATTTTCAGATGTATTAAATTCATT
>NZ_JAZQRK010000048.1:0-5460 GCF_045629545.1 Chryseobacterium sp.
TATATAATCGAGTAGTTGTTATTTTACCACTTTCATTTCATCAATAAGCCATTTAGAATCTGCAAATTTATCAATGATAAACAAGATATATTTGGTGTCTACCATAATATTTCTACTAAAGCGAGGATCAAAATTAATGTCACTCATCGTTCCTTCCCATTGTCTATCAAAGTTAAGTCCTATCAAATTCCCTTGTGCATCCAATGCAGGGCTTCCAGAGTTTCCACCAGTAGTATGGTTAGTTGCTGTGAATCCTACGGGTATATCACCTGTTTTGTCTTTGTAGATTCCATAATCTTTCTTGTCATAAAGATCGATCAATTTTTTAGGAACATCAAATTCATAATCTCCAGGAATATATTTTTCCATAACTCCAGAAAGGTGCGTTTGGTAATCGTAAGCTACCGCATCTTTTGGCTTAGAACCTTGTACTTTACCATATGTTACTCTTAGTGTAGAGTTAGCATCTGGGAAGAATTTTCTGTCTTTATCTGTACTAAGCTGTTGTGCCATGAATTTTTTTTGCAACAGATCTATTTTCTCCTGAATTCCTACAAACTGAGGATCTACATTTTTCGTGTATGTATCCTTCATCATCATCAGAAGTTGATACATAGGATCTTTTTTTAATGTTTTGATCAGTTTGTCTTGGTTGGAGAATGCTTTTTCTACATCTGTACTTAGTGTGGCACCATTCACTGCGCTTCTACCTGTAACAATAGAGTTTTTAGACATTTCTTCAAATGTTACGATGTTTTCTGCGTCGTTTTTATATTTATCAAAACCTGCAGGTAAAAATCTAGCTTCAGTTTTGTTAGCATATAAAGCAACCAATTTTGCCGTTACCTTAGCATCTAGTTCAGCATTATAATCTTTGTAGATAGAGGATAGTCTATTTTTAAAAGAAGTAATTCCTTTTTCGTCCATTCTTCCAGCTTCTACAGCAGCTACAAAATTAGAATAAAGGTTAGCAAGCATTAAGGTTTCAGCATTTCTTACCACTTCAGAATAGTAAGCATTATTCAGCGCGTAAGGTGCTTGCTCATTATACAATCTAGACATTTGGTCTAATGTATTTTTAACTTCAGGATTTTTAGCAACCAAAGAACCTTCATACATTACTTTTTTCTGTACTGCATTAGATTTTTTAAGACCTTCTACTTCGCCTATCCATTTTTTCCAATAGTTGGCTATAGAAGCATATTTAGATGCATACTGGATACGTGTAGCATCATCAGCACGCATTTTTTCATCTAAAGTTTTTAGGGCAACTTCTCTTACTGCAATTTTTGCAGGATCTATTTCCTTCATAATCTTCTCTACTGCAATAGCTGGAAGATATTCTGTAGTTTTCCCAGGGAAACCATATACAAAAGTGAAATCGTTCTCAGCTTTATCTTTTATTGATACGGGTAAAAAGTGTTTAGGAACATAAGGCACATTATCTTTAGAATATTCTGCGGGTTTGTTGTCTTTTCCTGCATAGATTCTAAACATAGAGAAATCTCCTGTATGTCTTGGCCAAACCCAATTGTCTGTATCGCTCCCGAATTTTCCGATACTTTGTGGCGGCGCACCTACCAATCGGATATCTTTGAAACTTTCAATCACATAAGCATAATACTTATTGCCATAGTACATCGATTTTACAGAGATAGATTGATAAGGCTCTATCTTCAGTGTATTTTTGTAAACTTCAATATTGTTGGCTATTTTTTTTGAAAGGTCTGGTTCCGTAAGATGATCAGTACCTTCCAAGATTTGTTGTGTAACTTCTTTGATGTCTACAATGAAATCTACTGTTACGCCAGGATTAGGAAGTTCGGTGTCCATATTCTTAGCCCAAAATCCATTAGAAAGAAGATCATTCTGAACAGTAGAGTGAGCTTGTATTTGTCCGTAACCACAGTGGTGGTTGGTAAGCAATAAACCTTTTGGTGAAATAATTTCTGCAGTACATCCACCATTGAATTGTACTACTGCATCTTTTATACTTGGTTTTTGTGTGTTGAAGATATCTTTAGCAGAAATTTTCATTCCCATATCCTTCATTTCCTTCTCATTAAGCTCCGTCGGTATCCACATTCCGCCGTATTGTTGGGCAGCTCCGAGTGTAAAGCTGAAGAATGCCGCAGCAATTAAAATGTTACGTTTTATCATTTCAAAAAATTTTGTCTAAAATACGAATTTAATTTTTTTCATATTCAAGAAATTGATGCCGAATTTTATTATTAAATGGTATGTTATTTTTCAGTTTTTTTAAACCAAAATTTTATTAATAATTAATTAATAAATACAAAATACTTTTAGCATCAATATTGCGTTTTTAAAAAACAATCACAAAACAATATCATATATGAATTACAAAATTTTGACAGTAAGTTTGCTTGCTACATTGGTCTTGGTAGCTTGCAAAAAGAACCAGAACGCAATACTATCTTCCAACGTAGAGAATATTGATACACTCAACTATACTAAACCAGAAATAGATACGACTAGTACAGCAGCTATGGTAGGAGGAGAATCACATAATTCTCAAAACTCTGTAGATTGGATGGGAACCTATGAAGCAGTAGTGCCTTGTGCAGATTGTCCTGGTATAAAGACAGATCTTACATTGAATAAGGATAATACTTTTACTATTTCTGAAGAATATTTAGATAAGAAATCTAAAAATGAAGATAAAGGTTCATTTTCGTGGGATGCTACAGGAAGCATTATTTCTTTGAACGGAAAATCTACCAAATACCAATATAAAGTAGGAGAGAATACTTTGTTTATGCTTGATACTGAAGGTAAAGAAATTCAAGGTGCTTTACAGGAACACTATATTTTCAAGAAAAAATAACAGAATACCGTTCAATAAAAAAGGGCGAATTTCATATGAAATTCGCCCTTTTTTATTGAACTTTAAGTTTGAAAATAATATTATCGAAAATGATTATTTTTCAATTAAATCTAAAAATTCTTGTTCATCTAAGATTGTGATGGTCCCAATATCTTGTGCTTTTTTCAATTTACTTCCCGCCTTTTCGCCTACTACAAGATAGTTGAGGTTTTTGGAGACTGCGGAGATATTTTTACCATTATGTTTTTCTACCATTTCTTCGGCTTGTTCTCTAGTAAATAAGGATAATTTTCCTGTAAATAAAAAGGTTTTTCCTTCTAAAACAGTAGATAATGTTTCGTTTATTTTTTCTCCTCTTTCTAGTTGTACACCATAAGATTTCAATCTTTCTAGCATAATTAGACTTTCTGGATTCTTGAAAAACTCTGTAATACTGATTGCTATTTTACCACCAATATCCTCTACCTGACAAAGTTCTTCTTCTGTAGCGTTTTTCAAATCATCAATTGTAGGGAAGTTTTTTACCAATTTTTTGGCTACAGTTTCGCCCACATGTTTTATACCAATTCCGTACAATACTTTCTCGTAGGGGATTTCCTTAGATTTTTCTATCCCCGAAATAATATTTTGAACCGATTTTTCTGCCATTCTTTCAAGCGGAAGAATTTGTTCGCTCGTTAGTGTGTAAAAATCTGCTGGGTTTTCTATCAATTTGGCTTTATAAAGTTGCTCTATTGTTTCTGCTCCAAGATTATCAATATTTAAAGCTTTTCTAGATACATAATGAATCATTCTGCCAATTACTTGTGGCGGACAATGCATATCATTAGGGCAATAATGGATGGCTTGGTCTTCTAGTTTTATCAACTCCGTTCCGCATTCTGGGCATTCTTTTATATATTCTACTTCGGCACTCTCGGAAGTTCTTTTTTCTTCATTGATGCCTACAATTTTGGGTATAATTTCTCCCCCTTTTTCTACATACACAAAATCGTGCTCGTGAAGTCCCAATTTTTTAATAATATCTTCGTTGTGCAAAGAAGCGCGTTTCACTATAGTTCCTCCCAAAAGCACTGGTTTTAGATTGGCAACAGGCGTTATTGCTCCCGTTCTGCCAACTTGATACGTAATGCTTTGAAGTTCGGTTTCTACTTTCTCTGCTTTAAACTTATATGCCATTGCCCAACGTGGCGATTTTGCAGTATAGCCCAACTGTCTTTGTTGTTGAAGAGAATTTACTTTCAGTACAATTCCGTCTATTTCAAAAGGCAATTCGTGTCTGTGTTGATCCCAATAAGTGATGAATTCTTTTATTTCATCCAAATTTTTGCAAAGTTTAGCCTGATCTGAAATATTAAAACCCCATTTTTTGGTGTTTTGTAACAATTCCCAATGTGATGTTGCTGTGGTATCTTGCGCAACAAACTGATATAAAACTGCTGATAGTCTGCGTTTTCTTACTTCGCCACTATCTTGCATTTTTAGACTTCCACTTGCTGTATTTCTAGGATTCATAAAGGCGTCTAAACCTTCTTCTTCGCGAGATTTATTTATTTTTTCGAAATTTTTTCTCGTTAAATAAATTTCTCCTCTCATATAAAATTGCAGCGGGAAATCTCCTTTTAATGTCAAAGGAATATCCGAAATGGTACGCACATTTGCTGTAATCTCATCACCCTGAAAACCATCGCCACGCGTAACGGCTTGCGTCAGTTTTCCATTGTCATAGAGTATCGATATAGATGCACCATCGTATTTAAGTTCTGCAACAAATTCTACGGGTTCGTCTATCGTTTTAATAATTCTTTTTTCCCAGTCTTCAAGGTCATCAAAATCGTAAGAATTATCCAAAGAATACATTCTGAATTGATGCTGTACGGTGGAGAAATTTTTGGTAATTCCGCCGCCTACACGCACAGTAGGAGAGTTATCATCATGAAACTCTGGATGCTTGGCTTCTAGATCTTGAAGTTCTTTCAGAAGGAGATCAAATTCAAAATCTGAAATGCTAGGTTCGTCTAGCAAATAATAGTTTTCGTTATGCTGTTGGAGTGCAGCGCGCAGCTCGTTTATTTTATCTTGAATATTTTGAAACATGTGATGTTCTATCTTTTAAACAAAAATAAGGATTTAAAGGAAAATAAATTTATTCCCTTAAAATATTATGATAAACTTCAATAAATAAGGTTGGAGATTAAGAAGAGAACTTTAATAAAATCAGCTTAGGCTGAGTTTCTGCAGTGTTTCTACATTTTCAAAGATAAGAACTTCACCATCCTTTAAAGTTTTAAATTTCCAATTGTTTTCCATACAGCGTTCTACTTCCTTGTCTATTAATTCTGATTCTTCATGATCAGATTGATAATGTGGTAAAAATGCAAACTGAACTACGCCCAAACCATCATAGATAGGCGTTTTTATCTCATCCTAAGGAAATTGATAAGGATCATCTACTTGATCAATATACTTTAAAACCTGAGTTCGATTGTAAATTTAGAATAAATAGCTTGTGATAAAAGGCAAAAATTAGTATCTTTAAGTTTCTGACATTTAATGATTTAACTAAGATTTGCCTTATGATTTGTTTTGATAAAATTACGGATATTTATTCA
>NZ_JAZQRK010000049.1:0-108394 GCF_045629545.1 Chryseobacterium sp.
TATATAAGCTTCTGCGCTACTGTCTACTCTCGTTTTCAGTGGTGCAAAAGTAGATATTTTATACCAACCTACCAAACTTATTCCTACTTAATTCTCTATTTTATTTTAATTTACTGTAAATCAGAAAGTAAAAATGGATACGAAAGTTTAAATTCGGATTTTGAAGTTTTTATTGTTAGAATGTCTTTAAACCTCAAAGGGAACAAAAGGCTTATTTGGAATGAGAAGTTTTCGACACCTAAGCCATATAAAGAATAATTCTATGTTGGAGGATGAGAACAGAAGTTTGGGAAATCTGAGATTTCCTGAAGGTTTAGAAAGCTAATTTCTTATAACAATATACTTAAGATGACTTTTGTTGACTTCAAAAGGGACGAAAGAGGTTGTTTCAATGGATAGTTTTAGACACATTAGTCATTTGAGATGTGTGATTCTATGTTCGAAGAAGAACATATTAGATTGGGAAATCTTCAATTTCGTGTCTGTCTGTCTGTCTGTGAGTGGGGATTGGTAGTTTTTTTATTTGATATTGTGTTTGTATTATTTTCAAACCTCATACGTTTTTGAAAACGATAAGGTTTGGGTGTTTGCCAGAATTGATGTGATGAGGAGTTGATTAGCCCGGATTGAACGGCTTGTTTGACTTCGTCCAATCACTTCGGCAGATTTGAGCTCTTTTTGGGTGAGGATTTGCCGTGGACACAAAAAAGCGAGTAGTGAAAGCCGGAAATGGCTATGAAGTAAAAAACCTTCCTAATATATTATAGAAAGGTTTTCTAGGAAACGTAAATATTTTGTTTTATTTATTTTTTTCGTAGATCATTCTTAGAAACTCGGCGTAAGATCTTTCTAAACCTATGATGTCTCCTGATTTTAGATGTAATGTACCATCGTTTTGGTTGTTGCCACCGATTTTCAGAGAAGATATTTGAAAATATTGGTTGGATTGGCTTTTTTCATTTTTTACTTTTATAGTAGAGCCCAAAATATTATTTGTAGAAATAGTATACACTTTGCCTTCCTCAAGACTAAGTTGTATGTAAGTCCGAGGTTGGATTGTATACTTTTCTCTATTGATAGTTATCTTCTGTGATTTAGCAGATGAGGCAAATAAATACAAACTATTGTCTTGCAAAGCAAATTGATACTTTGGTAAGTAATAAAGATTAATAAAATAGTTGGAAGGATTGAATTTTTGAACACCTCCATCAACAGATTGAATAGGATTTAGAGAAAATGCATTCGCACCAATTTCTTTCGCCTTTTTATAAATCTGGTTGAAAATCTCTATATCATCTCTTGTATAACCCTGAACTTCTATTTCGCCCAAATAATCTGCACTTTCTGTTTGTGGATTGATCTGGTAGAAAAATTTGTCTTTATTATTGTTGGTATTTTCTACTTTTTTCAAAAACACATTTTGTGCAAATAATACTTGCGCAAAGAATGCCAATAGAAATGTGATGGTATATTTTTTCATATTATGATTAATTCGAAAGTATCTCTACGCATTCTTCTAGACTATTTTCCCAGTGTTTTGGCTTAATTTTGTAGATTTCTTCTATTTTATCTAGGGACATGGTACTTCTTTTTGGTCTTTTGGCTGGCGTAGGATATTGCTCGGTAGTAAGAGCATTCAGCTTAATTTTTGAGTTGGAAAATTCGGCAATTTTTTTTGCAAATTCAAACCAAGTGGTTTCTGGGTAATTGGAATAGTGAAAGATACCATATGTTTTGTACGGATTTTCGATAATCGTCATAATGGCTTCTGCAAGGTCATTCGCATTGGTAGGCTGACCGTATTGATCTCCAACAATTCCTAATTCTTCTTTTTGAGCAAAAAGATTCAACATGGTTTTCACAAAGTTTTTATTAAATTCAGAATACAACCAAGATGTTCTAAGGATAATCGTTTGAGGATTGTTTTCCAATGCCAACTCCTCTCCTTTTCTTTTGGATTCTCCGTAAACACCTATAGGATTGGTAAAATTGTCTTCGGAATAATCTATATTGGTTTCGCCATCAAATACATAATCTGTAGAGACATGGATAAAAACTGTTTTATTCTGCTTACAGGCTTCTGCAAGATATCCTACGCCTTCTGCATTAACGGCATATGCCTTATCCACCTCTTTTTCTGCCAAGTCTACGGCGGTATAGGCAGAAGCGTTGATACAAAAATCTGGTTTTTGATCAGCAATAAAACTTTGCACCAAATCTTCATTGGTAATATCTACCATTTTTGAATCTGCAAATACAAATTCGTAATTACTTTCAAAGTTTGGAGCAATTTTTCTGATGCAACTTCCAAGCTGACCATTTCCTCCTATTACTACTATTTTTTTCATGATAAATTTTTTGCGTTTTGAGATCTAAAATATTTTATTCTAGATTGGAAATCTTTTTGATCTAACTCTACATAATGTTGACTAAAAACATCAGTAAGCTCTTTTGGATGGACATCGGACTTTCTTGTTTTCATATTAAAATAGATCAGAGATACCCAAAGTACAGAATGTATAATTTTGCTGTCCAAACTTTTCATAATGATTTCTATCTTGGAGGTTCTGTCCTGAATATCGATCATCTTGCTGCTGACAATAACCTGTGTATTATACTTTAATTCTTTTAGGTAAGCAATCTCATTTTGTATAGTTACCCAGGTACAACCAGTTCTCTTGGTGTATTCTTCATAGGTAAATCCATAGAAAGTCTCCACATGATCTTCTCTAGCATTGAACATATAATCGAGATATTTGACATTGTTGAGATGCCCAATAGGATCGCAATCGCTAAATCTAATTTTAACTTGGGTTGACACTTCGTTTTCCATTTGGCAAAAATAAAAAAACCACCTCTAAAAGAGGTGGTAGATTTTATAAATGTTTGTTAAAATCTTTGTAGATTATAAACCTAGTTCTTTTTTTACAGCTACAGTAGCATCGGGTCCTCCTTTGTAGATCAGTCCCGCAGCATTAGCGTCCATCACATAATCGTAACCATTAGCCTTAGCGACTTTAGTTACAGCATCATTCAATTTTTTCTCTATAGGAGCAAAAAGCACATCTTGTTTTGCTAGACCTTCTTTTTGCAATTTATCTTGCATCATCTGAATTTCTTCTTGCAATTTTTGCATTTCAGCACCTCTTACTTTGTTTTCTTCATCAGTCTTCTTTGGAGCTTCTTGAGTATAAAGAGCATATTTTGCTTGTGCAGCATCTGCTTTCTTTTTAATTTCAGCTTGTTTTCCTTCACCAAAAGTTTTCATTTCAGCATCTGCTTTTTTCTTTTCAGGCATTGCTTCAAGAATGCTTACCACGTCTAAAGTAGCAATTTTTTGAGCTTTTGCCATACCTACAGACACAACCATCATCACTGCTGCAAATAATACACTTAATTTTTTCATAACGGATAGTAAATAATTAATTTGTTTTTAGATTTTAAATATAAGTAAAAGTTAGATGTTACAAAAATTTTACTATTTTTTATTTGATTTTTTGTCTTTTTCAGAAGTTCCCTTAAGAAGAATATCCAATACCTTATCGGTATAATCGTAAGACTTTTTAAGATAAATTACATTGACATCATTACTTTTGTCAAAAATTATGCCCAAACCATTTTTATCAGACATTGTTTTTATAGCAGTCCATATTTGATCTTGAAATGGCTGCACCAAATTTGCTCTCAGCTGTGCGATCTCTCCAGTTTTTCCGAACCTTAAACTTGTAGTGGTTTTGATATTTTTGTCCAAATCCAAAACTTCCTTTTCTCTTAGTTTTAGTTGATCTCCAATCAAAAGAACTTTTTCGTTTTCAAAAGCTGATCTTTTTTGATCAAATTCAGTCTGCAAATTTTTCAGTTCTTGTTCCCAAGTATCAATTTGAGAGTTGAGTCTCGCTTCTGCTTCTTGGTATTGAGGCATCTTATCCAATATATAATTGGTATCTACAACTCCTACTTTTTGTGCATTTGAAAAGCTAAAAGCAAAAATTGCAAAACCTACGAAAAGTGTTTTAAAATTCTTCATAACATTATAGAGATTGATTCATTAAGAAATGCGTTTTCCAACCTGAAGGCTCTGTACCAGTAACGGTTTTATCAAACCCATATGCAAAGTCAAATCCTATTAGACCGAATGCTCCCATATAAACCCTTACTCCAACTCCAACAGATCTTTTCAATTGGAATGGATTAAACTTCGTCCAGCTGTTCCACACGTTACCACCTTCTGCAAACGTTAATGCATAGATTTTAGCTGTTTGATTCATGGAAATTGGATATCTTAATTCTAAAGTAAATCTATTGTAGATAGTACCACCTCCTTTTTGTGTTATATCATCTGCAGTTCCACCATAAGTAGATGCATTCTCGTAACCACGAAGAGGAATAAGTTCTCTACCATCATATCTACCACCGAAAAGTCCAGTACCACCTACATAAAATCTTTCAAATGGTGGCGCACCCAATTCTTTGTTGTAGCCATCCATGAATCCCATCTCTGCAGATGATCTTAAAACTAATTTTCCAGCAATCTCATTATAAACGTCTGCTTTAAATTTAATTTTATAAAATTCCATCCACTTGTACTTATCAGTAGGCGTCATTGTAGAGTAATCTTTCGACTTGAACAGTGAGTATGGAGGCGTAAACTTACCTGTTAGTTCTATATTAGAACCCATTGTTGGAAAAATGGGATCTATCCCCGCAGAGTTTCTACTTAAACCTATGTTTAAACTCAAGTTGTTCGCATTACCATATAATTCTGTGGTATCTCCAAACTCGAACGGATAGTTGCTAAAGTCGTATTTCTGATATTGTATTCCTGTATATAATGAGAAATAATCATCTGGCCATTTTAATAATCTATTAAGCCCTACTGTTGCAGAAAAAATATTTAATCTCTGATCTGGACCAGAAACTTGGCTATAATTTACTCTAGATGAGTTTAAACTCACAGATAAAGCGGTCGGTTTTGTTCCAAATAACCAAGGTTCTACAAATGAAACTCCATAACTTTGGAAATATTGTCCTGCTTGTGCTTGGATAGATAGCGTTTGACCATCACCTTGAGGCACGGGTCTAAAATCTTTAAATTTTAGGAAATTTTTTAGTGAAAAGTTATTAAAGGTAAGACCTAAAGTACCAATAAAACTACTTCCACCATATCCCGCTTGCAGCTGAACTTGTGAAGACCCTTTTTCTACCAATTTCCAATTTACATCAACAGTATTGTCTTGTTGATTGGGTTGGATGTCTTGTCCAATTTGTTGAGGATCAAAAAACGTCATTGATGCAAGATCAAAATATGTTCTCTTGATTTCTGTTTTCTTGAACAGTTCTCCCGGTTTTGTTCTCAAAGCTCTAAGAATAACGTGATCATGAGTGGTTGTATTACCTTCCCAAGTTACCTTGTTCCAAGTTGCCTGCTCTCCCTCTGTAATTCTTATTTCTAAATTGATAGCATCTCCAGAAATAGATTTCTCTACCGGAGTTACATTAGAAAAAAGGTAACCATTATTCATATAGATCGACTTGATATCGGAATCATCTTCTTTACCACCGTCTTCACCTACTTTTTTATTAAATCCAATAGCATCATAAATATCTCCCTTTTTGTAACCCAAAATTCTTTGGAGATATTCGGTAGAATATACGGTGTTACCTGTAAATGTGATATCACCAATATAATATTGCTTCCCTTCGTTTAGCTTCACATTGATCTCATAATTGTTTTTCTTATTTCTGTAAACAGAATCCGAAACAATGGCAGCATCTCTGTAGCCTAATGAGTTATAATAGCTAATCAAGCTTTGTTTATCTTCTTGGTATTTCTCATCGATAAATTTTGATGGTTTTAATATCCCACCTAGTCCAAATCTTTTTTGCTTTGTTTCCTTAAAGGCACTTTTTCTTAGTTTAGCGTCTGATACGTTATCATTACCTTCAAATTCTATATGGCTAATTTTTACCTTTTTGCCTTTATCTACATTGATTGTCCAATCTACCAAATTTGGATCGTTGGCATTCACCTTATCTTCAATTGTAATTTTAGCATCTGCAAAACCTTTCTTCACGTAATCTTTAGGAATGTTGGTTTGAAGACTCGATATAAGATTCTGCGTAATTTTGGTACCAGGCTTAAGGTTGTTATCCTTTACAAGTTTCTCATTTTTGGATTTACCGATTCCTTTCCCTGTAAATTTCACTTCACCAAGATCTTTGAGATCTTCTAGATGAAACTTCAAAACTACAGTTTGCCCTTCGATACTCTGAATGTAAACTTCTACTTCGGAGAAAGATTGAGTATCCCAAAGTTTTTTTATAGCTGTGCTGATTTTTTGTCCCGGAATATCTACTTCCTCTCCTTTGGATAATCCTGTAAATCGTAGGATTTGAGCGGGTGTATATTTTTTTACCCCATCAACAACAATGTCTTTTAGAGTGTAAGTTCCTGTTTGATTTTCTGCTGTAACAGTGGTCGCAACTTTGGTACTATCTTGCGGGATCACCTGTCCGTAAAAATGTGCAGAAGCAGCAAACATAATGATGGGTAATAGTCTAAACTTCATTTTATCGTAATCTTTCTTTTCTTAAAAACTCATTAGATTTGTACTTGTTCGCCTGTAAGGCCATATCTTCTTTCCTTGTTTTGATAATCTACCACACACTGGAAAAAGATATCTTTTGTGAAATCTGGCCACAGAACATCTAAAAACTGCAATTCTGCATAAGCAATCTGCCAAAGAAGGAAGTTGCTTATTCTTATTTCACCGCTGGTTCTAATAAGTAAATCTACAGGTGGAAAATCTTTTGTATAGAGATAATTCTCAAATAATTTTTCGTTAATATTTTCTACATCTACTTTCCCTTCTTTAACGTCGGTACTAATGTTTTTTACGGCATTAAGAATTTCGTTTTGAGAGCCATAACTAATGGCCAAAACTAAGTTTCCTTTCGTATTATTTTTTGTAAGCTCTACAACATTTAGAAGTTGATCTTTTACCATCACTGGTAATTTTTCTAAATTTCCTATCACATGCATTCTCAACCCCTTGGTAAAAATCTCTTCTGCTTCCAAAAGAAGTGTTTCTGCCAATAGAGACATCAAGGTATTGACTTCATCCTCTGGGCGTTTCCAATTCTCAGATGAAAAAGTATATAAAGTAAGATAAGGGATATGTATTTCGTTACAAGCATTAATGGCATTTCTTACTGCATTAATGGCATTTTTGTGTCCAAAAGTCCTTTCCTCACCTCTAGTTTTTGCCCATCTACCGTTGCCATCCATAATGATTGCAACGTGTTGTGGTAAATTCTCTGTATTTATTTTTTCTTTAATTAATGACATAATTCCTTAATCACAATAACATGGTGGTCTACCAAAAGAATAGGTCAATCCTATACTGAAAGTATTCATCCAATCTTTAGATTGCAAATCACCTAAAGCCCTTTTATTAATGAACTCTGCTTCTCTTTCTTTGGATACCGCAAAGTAATTTCCTGTTTGTAGCAAAGATCCGCCTGTAGTGGGACTTATAATATCTGCATTATAATGAGACACCACGTCTTTTTCTAGTATTTTGCTATGATCTAATTGATCTGTAATGGCATATCTAAATGTAGCTTCTGCAAAAATCCCCCACCCATGGTTGAATTTATATTTAAGTCCCAACCCAAATGGTATATGAACTACTGTTTTCTTACCCAAAGAATACTCTGTAGTAGTAGTAAAATCTAGCTCATCAATAGGTGCTAGTGCTACACCATCTGCATTACGTTTAAAATCATGATTTAAAGTAGCTTTTGGAGAATCGAACATCAATCCACCTACACCACCAAAAATATATGGACTTAGCATCCCCATTTGTTCATTATTCACTGGAAAGAAGTTGTATTCAAATACTAAACTTGCTTCATACACATTATTTTTCCCAAATGAATTCCTATTTCTTCTATATTCTTCTTTTGCCGCCTTATCACTAAATTGCACTTGATTATAACCTAAATCTAACCTCACTGTCTGATGAGGGTTAAAATTGAAACGATACAAAACCCCACCATAAAAAGGTACCCCCCAATCTGAAACTCTATCCAAATCCAACGGTTGTTGCAAAATGTAATTGGTTTTCCCTATATCACCAACGAGATTACTCATCCCTAGGCGAATTCCCAATTCATTTCTTTGTGCCTTAATGCCTACCACAGTTCCTAAAAGGGCAAGGAGGCTAAACAATAATTTTTTATTCATAGAAGAATATGGATTTATGGTTATTTTAAATATTAATTTTTGCAAATATAAAACATTTTTATATTAATGATAATCTTAATGTTTCGTTAAAAATAAACAAAAAAACATAATTTGTTATAAAGTAAATTACAAAGTGCCAAATTTATTCTTTTTTTCACAGATTTTCACTTTTATAAAAACATGTATCCCCCATTGTTTGAGGGTTACATACTATTTTCTATTTAAGACTGATTTTAAAAAATTCTTTATTCTAATAAAAGTTGGTTCTTTATAATTTTTGTCTTCATCAAAATATCCATAACCATACCCGTAACCATATCCATATCCGTACCCCTGTTTTTGTACGTAATCATTATAGACGAACCCTAGATGTTTTATTTCCCCATTTTGATATTTTTCGGCAATCATTTTTAGCATATACTTTTCCGTATATTCATGCCTTACCACATACAAGTTAGCATCAGAATGCTTCATTAGCTCGAATGAATCTGCTACTAATCCTACAGGTGGAGAATCTATAATTATAAAATCATAACTTTTCTTAAGCTCTTCAATAAATGCCATATTTCTATCACTCATTAACAACTCGGAAGGATTGGGAGGAATTGGACCAGAAGTTATTACATCAAGATTAGGAATTTTTGTTGTATTAATTATCTGATCTAGTGTTGCTTCTCCAGTAAGATAGTTTGATATACCAAATTTGTTATCAATATTGAAATCACCAAAGATCTTTGGTTTTCTAAGATCCATCCCTAACAAAATTGTTTTTTTATCACTAAGCCCCAATACAGAAGCTAAATTGATAGATACATAGGTCTTTCCTTCTCCGCCGATAGATGAAGTAACGAGAATAACCTTGCTACCACCTCCGTCATTGGATAAAAATCTCATATTGGCTCTTATCCCTCTGAATGCTTCTGATACGGAAGATTTTGGATGCTCTAATACAGTAAGCATATTATCGGTAGAGTTATTTCCAATCACACCTAATAATGGAATTTTAGTCGCATTGATAAGCTCTTTAATATTTCTAATTTTGCTATCTAATAAGCCACCAATTACAATAAATAATAATGGTAATGCTAATAAACTACCTATAATTGCCATCTGTGTTCCCTTGATATTAGGACCAATAGGACCTTGCCCTAAGTTTTTAGCAGGATCTATCACTGTAATATCAGATTGATTGGTAGCTAATCTCATTTGGCTATCATTTTGCCTAGTCAGCAAACTATTGTAAGTAGCTTCAATCATATTGTACCCTCTTTCTGCATCAAGATATTTTCTTTGCTTCTCTGGATAACTTAATAGTTCTGAATTTGCAAGTGCAACCTCCTGATCAATTTTAGACAATTGAGCATTATACAAAGAATAGATATTTCTAAGAGAACCTGAAGAATTGAGCTTCGCTTCACCAATGAGTCTATTAATCTCTTTCA
Organism: Chryseobacterium sp.; assembly: GCF_045629545.1. Lineage (GTDB taxonomy): Bacteria > Bacteroidota > Bacteroidia > Flavobacteriales > Weeksellaceae > Chryseobacterium. The sequence continues at coordinate 9,691 of NZ_JAZQRK010000049.1, forward strand.
TGGGTTCAGAATTTGCCGTGTATATAGAAGCCATCTCTCTTCTCTTGAGATATAAAGCTTTCAATTCTGACACTGATGCTGAGAAAAGCCCATCATCAAAACCAGCTGCTGATGGACTGATCATCTTATCAAAGTTTTGTGTCTCTACAGAATTTCTGATATTATTTAGAGAGGTCAGCTTGCTAAGGATATCAGCTTTTTTCGATTCTAAATCTTTTATAGATTGTAGCGATTTTTCATCTCTATCTTTAATATCATAAAGCTTTTCAGATGTCTTTAGATAATTGATAACTGCAGCGCTTGAATCCAATTTTTTTCTAATACCAACTAGACTTTCCTTTAAATACAGATCAGTATTCTTATCCACTGTATTTTTGTCCATATATCTCTTTTTTTGCAGTTCTGCAACAGATTTATTTAGAAAATTTACAGTTCCATTAAGGTTATACCCACTTTTGCTGATTAACATAATGGTGTTAATTTCTTTATCGAAATCTACGCCAATTGTAGATACAAGCCCATTAACAGTTGAATTTACAGTACTTAGATCTACAATAATATTATCCAGTTTAATCTTGGTGACATTTGGATTTTTTACTAGTTTAAATCTGAGGTTTGGGCTTGTATACCACTCATTCAGCTTGATTTTTTTGTTAGCAGGTTTAGCATAAGCATTTATATTCTCAAAGCCTTCAGATTGATAGCTATATAAGCTAGTAGAATGACCTTCTTCAGGCAATTGAATTTCAAAAGTATCGTTTGATTTAGGCACAATTGTTATAGGATAGCCCACCTGTTGTACATGAGTTCTATCGATTTCAAAAAATACGGGTGAATCATACTTATCTAGATAAGTTGATTTTATAAGACCTTTAGTATAATAATTAATAAAAAGATCCAATTCTTTGACTAAAAATTCATTATGCGATCTGGAAAGAAGCATTTTTTTCAAATAAACACCATCTTGATTTCCATTTTGACCCCAATTAAAATTAATAGATTGACTTGGTGTAAAATAGTTTGCAGTATTACTAGAAATACTTAAAGATAAATTGGAGGAATAGATATTTTGAGCGTAATACTTACCATAAAACCAAGATATTGAATATCCAATAATAAACATCATTACAAACCAATACCAATTACCAATTATTCTTCTTAGTATATTCTCTACATCAATTAAAGCAAATGGTTCTACTTTATTTTTTTGCGCTGCACTTTTATCTACAACCGCGTCCGTTTTCCCTGGAATCATAATTATAGGTTTTTGATAAGTAGATAAATTGATAATGCGGTAGTAATCACAGATACGCCACTTATAATGGTCTGAATAGGATCCTTACCGAATCCATTAAGACTTCTCTTTGAAGTGGAAAGTAAAATTTCATCACCATTTTGTACATAGTAATAAGGAGAATTCATAACATCTTCCCTTGTTAAATCTATTTTAGCAATTTTTATTCCCTCAGGGTACTTTCTGTGGATGACTATATTTTTTCTATCTATCGTTCTATTCAATCCTCCATTTATTGAGATCGCTTCACTTAGATTGAGTGTGTTTTTGTGAGCTACCTTTTGACCAGTAAGACCCGTTGTTTCAATATCTCCCAAAATGTAATAGGTGATTCCATCTGTATTGAGTCTGACTTCAGATTTACCCTCTTGGAAGTTTTCGTTTACTCTTGTCTGTATTTCTTGGCTGATATCTTCTATCGTCCTTCCCTCAGCTTTTATATAGCCTATCCCAAAAATATTGATATCTCCCTTAGAATCTACTTTCAAGCCACTGAAATATATCATTGCGTTACCCCCTGTTCCAGAAGCTCCAGTTACTGATAAAGTACTTCCAGCACCCGAAGTAGAAGCGTTAAGTGAAGAATAAAACTGAGCGGCATCACCTTTAGGAGTAGTAATAATATCAAGTTTTAAGATATCATTTTTAGTTACCCTATATACAGGAATATTATAGGGGATAAGACCTTCCTCATTGATAACCAAGCTTTCACTAGGCTGCATATATTTCACATCTTTTGTAGTAATACATGATGTTGCAATGAATGGTAGAATGAGTAATAAAAAATATTTATAAATTTTCATCGTAAATAATTGTGTTTGCAAAAATAGAAATTAATTGGTCTTCTTTCCTTTATAGATTTTCGAGGCCATCAACATATCCGGAATATAAGCACCAAAAAATCCCATTGCCAAGATAATAAAAAGTAAAAGATTTACATTACTATGTCTTAAATAATAGGCTACAGCAATGATTAATAGATAATACGTAATAATATAGAAACTTGATCTTCTGTGCGTTAGATCTAATTTTAATAATTTGTGATGAATGTGATTTTTATCAGCATCAAAAGGTGATTTCTTATTCCAAATTCTGATACAAATGACATTTAGAGTATCCACAATAGGTAGAATAAGTATAGCTACAGCTATTACTGGCGCAGATTTCAGATGGTAACTCGGGACATTTGGTAGACCTTTATCAATAAAAATATTGATAAAACATATACTAGTAAATGCCAATAGAAAACCGAGTAGCATGGAGCCTGTATCACCCATAAAGATCTTCGTAATTCTATAATTTGATAAATTGTAATATAAAAATGCCAAAACAGCACCAATAATTACTACGGATAATACCACCAATGGATAATTGTACTCCCCAAGACGATAATAACTCAATCCGAATATAGCACTGCATATTACAGAATACGATCCTGCTAGCCCATCAATACCATCTATAAGATTGAATGAATTGATAAGAACTACAATCGTGATTATACTTACAATGACACTTACTAGGTAATCGATTTCATTAATACCAAAAATTCCAAATAAACTTCTAATTCTAATATCCGAACCAATTACCATAAATGCGGACACCACAATTTGCGCAACTAGCTTTTTGTACGCTCTTATTACCACTATATCATCCATTACTCCCACATAAAGTAGTAAAATCATCGAGGCAAATAGAAATTTATACAAATCGAAAAGTTCATAAGCAAATATAGACGTGCACATCCCAATAGAGAAAAACAAGGCAATACCTCCTAAATTTGGGATTTTTCTTAGGTGAGAACTTCTCACACCAGGTTCATCCATAAGATTCTTTCTTCTGGAGATTTTGATAATTGTTGGGATTGATAAAAAGGTGATGAGAAATGAGAATAGAAATCCTAGGCCTATTTTTACATAAAAAATAGAAATATCATATTCTTGAAGGAACAATTCAAAATTTTTCATTTATTTTCAAGTACTATTATGGCTATAATTATCCATAGAGCCTATCCTAAAACCAGTATAAAGTTGATTTACAACTAAATTTCCGGTTTTTACATTTGTGTTTATTATACTAATTTTCTTATTAACTTTTTTTGTTTCGCAAAATAAAGCAAATAATAAATCTTTTTTTTCAGTGGCAAAGATAATAGATAATTGGTATTAAAACGATTGTATCGTAATATATCTTTAGTCTTTATACTTCTTTTTTTTATGTATTCATCAAGTTTTGAGGACATTTCAGAGAAAACATGATCCTCTTTTACATATGCCAAGTAAGCCAAAAAGGTATATACACCTTCCAATATTTGAAAACCCTTCAATCCTTCTTTTTGATGCGCATATCTCGATTTTTCAAACGCTTGCTCCACTGCTTCTACAGCATTTAAAATATCCAAACCCTTCTCTGTATGAGATTTGGAGATAGAATCGCTCCTTTCCAAATAATGATAATGAAAACTTTGCGTCTGTGCAATTATTTTGCATTCTAATAAAAGTTGAGGAATCAGATGAATATCTTCAAAATGAATTCCTTTTTTAAACCTTTTATTTTTAAAAAGATTTTTATTAAATAATTTATTACAAGCAAAATAACTAAGATCAGAAAACACCGAAAAATGATTTTCTAAATCTATTTTCTCTGGCATATTCGGGATCTGAGTCAACTTTTGGGTTACACCACCAGTCCCGGTCACTTTTTGGATATTGCATATTACCATCTCGGCACTGTGCTTTACAGCCAGCGACATCATTTCTTCATACATAGTAGCTGAAACATAATCGTCGCTATCTACAAAACCAAAATAATCTCCCGTTGCAATATCTATACCGTAATTGCGTGCATCACTCAATCCGCCGTTACTTTTTTCAAAAGAAAATACTTTCTGTGGATATTCACTGGCAAAACCTGCAATAATTGCGGAAGAACCATCGATACTTCCATCATTAACTACAATAATCTCTATATTGTCGTAAGATTGTTTAACCAAAGAGTCTAGGCATTTGCCTACATAATTCTCAACGTTGTACACCGGAACAATGATGGATACTTTGGGCTTTGAGGAAATCATCATGATATTTTTGTAAATCTGGAACTTAGCCAACCACGCTTGGCTTCCTCAAAATCGAAGCGAGAACATGGGACGCATTTTTCTGTATCTTCATCGTCGCCAAAATACCATAGGTTCCTGAAAACATCGCGTTTGAATGCGTACTGCCTATCTTCTATAAGAACATAGAAAAGCTCGTATTTTCTTTCTCTAGGATGCGTTCTTTCGATGTTTATACCTTCAATCATATACCAAAGCATTTGTGCCAATAATTGATGATTGAGTTGATTATCTGAATAAATATTATAATTAAAAATCCCGACAGATTTTAGGTTTTCACTAAGACCAATTTCCTTCATATAGGCACAAATCTCTCTACGATTAAGCCCATTCACTTGTGGATTCATAGAAAAAGGCTCACAGAAGCTCTCTATGGCATCACAATTCAAGGTTACCAAATCTGCTTTTCGGAAAAAAGGTTCTGTTTTCTCTGTTGAATTCATCATTTCTGCCAAACGAATAATATCAAACTCCACTTCTTTTATGAGTTTTATAGAATCTATTTCATTAAGGTGCTTTTGGTAGCCAAGATGATGATAATTTTGAATAGAAAAATCTTTAGACCCTAGAATTTTAGGAAGAAAAGTTCTTTCATTTATCTTTTCACCTTGTTTGATAGAGATGATATTGCTTATTTGAGTATAATCGATACTTTTTTGCTTAATATGCAATGCTGAAAATAGAGAAAAAGCGAAATCATTGGAGCCTCCAATTACAATAGGTACGGCTCTTTTCAGATGACAAGCACATAGAACTTCTTGCAGAATATAATGGGTATCTTCCAGAGACTTCCCAGAAACCAAATCTCCCAAATCTACGATAGGAACATCAAAATCCAAATTCGAAAGCTGATAAAACTCCCTTCTTATCGCTGTAAAATCCTGAACTTCTGCCTCGCCATTTGCACCACGATAGTCTGAAAGAAAAAGCAATACAATACTATCTTCCTTGATTTCTTTGGTGATTTTGTGACCGATTTGCCAAGATTCAGTCTTGAAATTTCTTGGTGAAATAATAAAATCTTCGAAGTTCATAAGGGTCTATTTGCGTTATTATTGCCCAAAAATATTAAAATATATTTAAATGATGATTTCATGAGTCTCTCATTTTCTACCGAAATATAGGATTTTGGTATAGACGAACCATAAAAATAAGAATAGGCCTACACCATCAATATATTTTATTATTATTTTTAAGGTCGAGTTTAAAACAAAAAAAATCTCCCTTTTCATTTATAAAAGGGAGAGTGCAATATAATGAACTTCTATTTTTTAGCTGCTGGCTTTTTAGCTGGAGCTTTTTTAGTTGTCGTTGTTGTCTTTTTTGTAGTAGGTTTTTTAGCTGCGGGTTTCTTTTTCTCTGCAAAAGCTTTAGGATCTTGCGCTGTGATCCACTTTTTCACCTCATCAAGGGTAATATCCTTTAGCTCGTCTGCTTCATACTTGGTATCATCCTTCTTTTTAGGGATCTTGTGGATGTTTTTACCATGTTTAACAATAGGGCCCCATCTCGCATTTTCTATAGAAATTTTCTCAGCTTCCCATTGTTGGATATAACGGTTGGCTTCTTTTTCCAATTTGGCATCTACCAACTCGTTAATATCATTTTGAGAAAGATTATCAAAATTATACTTTTTCGGAACATTGATGAAAATACTTTTATACTTGATAAAAGGACCAAATCTCCCTGTACCTTTGGTAATGGGTTCACCTTTATAAGAAGCAATAGGTGCATCAGCTATTTTTTTCTCCGCAATGATTTCCTCTGCACGCTTTTGATCGATAGAAAGAGGATCTTCGCCTTTGGGGACGCTGATAAAAGTATCGCCCCATTTCACATACGGTCCGAATCTTCCTACGCCCACTGCAACAGGTAAATCCTCGAATGCATTTAGTTCGAATGGTAATTTAAATAACTCTAATGCCTCTTCTAGTTTGATAGTAGCAATGTTCTGACCAAGCATCAACGAAGCAAAAGTTGGCTTTTCTTCATCGTCTACTTCTCCAATCTGTATCATTGCCCCGAATCTACCAATTCTTGCGTGTACGTTTTTACCACTTTTCGGGTCTATGCCTAATAATCTATCTCCATTGGCACGGTCGGCATTTTCTTCTACATCCTCAATTCTTGGATGAAATTTGGAATAGAAGGCAGTCATCATCTCCTTCCATTGCTGTACTCCATGGGCAATCTCATCAAAACTTTGTTCAACTCTAGCCGTAAAGCCATAATCTAGAATTTCTTTGAAGTTGTCTATCAAGAAATCATTCACCACTTCACCGATATCCGTAGGTACAAACTTGTTTTTGTCGCCCCCATATTTATCTTGAAGAAGCTCTTTCTTAATGGCATTTTTTGCCAAAGTGATTTTTACGACCTCACGCGTTTTAGCCTCTATTTCTCTCTTGTCTACATATTCACGATTTTGGATTGTCTGAATTGTTGGTGCGTATGTAGAAGGTCTACCGATACCCAATTCTTCAAGTTTCCTTACTAATCCAGCTTCCGTGTATCTTGCACTCGGCTTGGTGAATTTTTCTGTAGCTGTTATCTTTTTATATTCTAATATTTCTCCTACTTTTACTTTTGGCAAAAGTTTTTCATTATTTTCCTCATCTTCATCTTCCGCTTTTACAATACCGTAAGCCTTTAGAAAACCCTCGAAAATAATAACTTCACCATGTGCTTCAAATTGTTGTGGAAGTTTTGCATTTCCAATTTCTATCACTGTTTTCTCAATTTTGGCATTGGCCATCTGAGAAGCTAGTGTTCTTCTGTAGATTAATTGATAAAGCTTACTAAGTTGGGCATCTCCGATAGATTTTACAGAAAAATCTGTAGGACGAATTGCCTCGTGAGCCTCTTGCGCTGAGGACGATTTTGTAGTATAATTTCTAGGAGAAGAATACTCTGTTCCGTATTCAGATAAAATTTGTTTTTTGGCGCCTTCTATTGCTTCCTGAGATAGGTTTACCGAGTCGGTTCTCATATAGGTAATAAATCCTTCCTCGTATAATCTTTGTGCAAGACGCATAGTGTTGGTGACGTTGTATCCAAGTCTAGATGAAGCTTCTTGCTGTAGCGTTGAGGTTGTAAAAGGTGCAGAAGCAGTACGAGATCCAGGTTTTGTTTCTACATTTAATACTTTAAACTCTGTAGATTTAGCAACTTCCAAAAATTTTTCTGCATCATCTTCTTTTTCGAAATCTTTTTTAAGTTTGGAAGCAATTTCTTGCTGGTCTGCATTAAGGAATATGCCTTCTACTTTGAAACTAACTTTTGGTTTAAACTCGCGTATTTCCTTTTCTCTTTCTACCACCAATCTTACGGCTACAGATTGTACTCTACCTGCAGATAAACCTGGTTTTATTTTTTTCCAAAGAACTGGAGACATTTCAAACCCAACAATTCTATCTAATACTCTTCTAGCTTGTTGTGCATTGACTAAGTTTTGGTCTATATCTCTGGGATTGTCTATAGCTTTTAGAATCGCATTTTTAGTAATCTCATGGAAAACAATTCTTTTTCTGTTTTCTGGTTTTAGTTTTAGTTCGTCTGCCAAATGCCAAGCAATGGCTTCACCTTCACGGTCTTCATCGGAAGCGAGCCACACCATGTCGGCTTTCTTTACTGCAGATTTTAGTTCTGTTACGAGTTTCTTTTTGTCGGCAGAAACTTCATAATCTGGGCTGAATGTAGCAAGATCTATCCCCATTCCTTTTTTAGGTAAATCTCGGATGTGTCCGAAGCTTGATTTCACATCAAAATCGCTTCCTAAATATTTCTGAATGGTTTTTGCTTTTGCCGGTGATTCGACGATTACTAAATTTTTCGACATCTGAAAATTTTTGCAAAAGTAAAGCTTTTTTATTATATAGCTTTTTATGCGCCTACTTTATTTAGTCTACAGTCTATATTTTTCATTGTATGCAAATATTTTAATCCAAAATTTAAAGCAGATTATATATCAATAATTTTTCTTTATTATGCTTATTAAATGCTATGGTAAAAGGAAATTTTGGTATAAATCGTAAGTAAATCTCCCTCTTGTAATATTTGAAAAAGTAGAAAATACCACAAAATTAAATAAGAACATAAAAATAAGGAAGGCATAGATAAGACGCTTTCTACTTTCCGAAACAACATACATTGCATTAATGATGATGATATAAGAAAAGCCAATGAAAGCACCTGCCAATCTAGAAGAAAATATGGGATTATTTCTAAAGATGAAATAGAAACAAATTCCAATGACAGCATACACTTTATGATACTCATAGTACGGATATTTCTCTTCCATTTCTGTATCGAATGCGAACAAAAAGAAAGTGATAATCATCATCAACACTTCGGGGATACCAAAACCTCCATTCAGTCGCTCTGCGGACTCATCCATATATCCAGTAAATCCCTCTACCAACATACTGTCTGAGGTCATATTTGTAAGGAAATCTCCAAATACTCTATATACCTCAAAAGGCGAAGCAATGATGGATCCTATGATCAAAAGCACCATGGTAGATTTGCTCAAGGGAACACGAGCTAGCCAATACATGGGTAAAAATAGATAACAAACATTGTGAATACCAGAAGCAATGAATACGAAGAAGAGATAATGCCATAGTTTGCGCTCCTTGATATATCGGATGGCAAAGTAGATAATAAACGTTGCTAAATTTTGCCTGATCTGCCCACTCTCTCCAATAAAAAAATTGGGAATAAACATGAACAAGGTAAATGTGAAAGGATAAAAGGTGTTATCATCTGTATATTTAATCTTAAAAAAAATTGCAAGAATAGCGATCACAAAAGTCAGCATATAAAATGGTGCATTAAACACATTAATCAAGATCTTATTAATCAATGCGAATAACCACTCTATATCTACATTTTCGGAGCCTTCTATGTGTAAGGCCTTCAAGAATATATTGATGTACTCGTTGGTATCAGAATAACGATAGATCCCGCGATAGCTTCCATAATCGGGACCTACTTCATCACGAAGACCTGCTACAATCATTAAATATATACCTAGAAACCAAAAGTATTTTTTCTCAACTTTATTGCCAAACACTTCTTGTACACTGAAAAACAGCATATACACAATGGCGATAAGATAGTAAGGATGTAATAAACTCATGGCTTATTTGGATATAGTTTTAAATTGATGGCTTGCTACCAAAATAAATGTGATGATAAGAGGGAGAAATAGTCTGACTTCCCAATACAATCCAACCAAAGTAATCATCAAAAGATAGGGCAAAGAAAAAAATAAGTACTTTAAGATAACAATTCTACTGCTCTTTTCTTCGCACTGTTGGTAAATAAAATAAAATACAATAGACGCAAATAAAAGTCCAGCTAGATTAAATGGGCTAGAAAAATTTTGGGCGATATAAAAACCTTCTACAAAGGTTGTAGAATCGCTACTCATAAAATATCTTAAGCCTAAATAAGGAAACAGAAATGCAATGACGAGTGGGATAATTTTCAAGATCGTTCCCAGTTTTCCTTTTTTAAGTTCAGTAAAATTAATAGTGATAGCAGCAAAAAAAGCAATATTAAGACATGCTGTCTCTCTTACCAACGTAGAAAACACGATGAGAATGAGTAAGGCAACAAAAAATAAAGAATTCTGGGTGTAAACATATTTCAAACTCCAATATATGGCGAGTAGATAGCAGCAAAGTGCCATTGTATCGCAATTGGTAGGCGCGTATTGTGTAATAACGATAAAAAAGACGATGATAAGATGTATCCATCTTTTAGTTTTTTCTGAAATCATCCATTCACTCGGGCTCAAACCCATTATCTTTTTGACAATAAGAGATGTGAGAACAAGAAAAAAACTATTCATTAGAAATAATCCGTGGTAAAAAGGAGTTCCGTTCTTGGCGAGAAATGCTTTTATTTTAAGGTTAAAATTTTGAATAACCATTTCTACCAAATCCGTCATATAAACGCTAAGGTAATTGGGTATTACACGGTAAGAATACACGGAGGTAAACAAAAAAGAGGGCGGTCTTTCCGAGGTTTTTAGTCGAGTATAAGAAGATTCAAATCCATAATATACCATCCCGAATAATAAGAGCGGAATGAGTATTACAAATAAAAATAGATTAATTCTTTCATCAGGTCTGTTAAGCATACAAAGTTTGTTCACTAACTGTTATGAATATTTGTGTTTATTTTATTAAAAAAGGGAACTCTGCAAAAGTAAAAGAATTTTTTCATTATAAAAGTAATATTTTATTGATTTTCAATGAAAAGTTATGATCCAAAAGTTTCTATCTTATTCCTAAAAATCTAAATTTGCAATCTTGAAATTAAATTTTTCATGCACCAATTTTTCATACATTTATATTATTTAATTCAAAAAAACAAAATACTTACACTAATTTTTGCGTTTGGATTGGCAGTTTTGTGTCTTTTTTTCGCATCTAAAATTAAATTTGAAGAAGATATTAATCAAATAATACCCAAAAGTGAGAAATCAGATCTTACTGCGAAGGTTCTAAAACAACTCAATTTTTCGGATAAAATAATTGTTATTATAGAAAAAAAATCTACGGAAGAGAGTTATCATTTATCCGAGACAGCTGATGCATTTTTACATAAAACGGAACCTCTGAAAAAGTACATCAGCAAGGTCCAAGGTAAAGTGAATGATGAAGAGATAGCTACCACTTTCGATTTTGTAAACCAAAATTTGCCTCTTTTCTTAGATGATAATGATTATAAAATCATCAGTAGGAAGTTATCTAAGGATAGCATTGCCAAGCAGGTAGAAAATAATTATACTTCACTGGTGTCACCTACCAGTTTGGTAACCAAAGAATTTATAAAAAAAGATCCTTTAGGAATTGCCTTTTTAGGATTGAATAAACTGAATGCACTCCATATTTCCAAAGATTTCAAACTAGAGGATAATTATATTGTTTCTAAAGACGGAAAGAATCTTCTTCTTTTCATAAAGCCTAAAAATAAAAGTAACGACACAAAAGGCAATGAATACTTTGTAGATGAACTCAACCTAATAAAAAATGAACTAAATAATACGTATGAAGGAAAAACCGAAATTAGCTATTTTGGATCGCCAATTATTGCAGTTGCCAATGCCCAACAGATAAAAAAGGACATCCAACATACAGTTATAATATCCATGTCTTTACTTTTGGCTTTGCTTATTTATTATTTCAAAAATATATTTACACCTATTATTGTTTTTTTACCTACCGTTTTCTCGGTATTAATGGCTTTATTGGTTTTGTACTTTATTAAAGACAAATTATCTGCAATATCTCTTAGTGTAAGCGCTATATTAGTTGGCATTACTATAGACTACGCGCTCCATATACTTACCCATTACAAGCATAATAATAACATAGAAGAACTCTATAAAGAAATTACTAAGCCGATAATATTAAGTAGTATTACCACAGCAGTTTCATTTTTGTGCTTGGTTTTAGTACGTTCAGAGGCGCTAAAGGATTTAGGACTATTTGCAGCGATCACCGTTATATTTTCTGCATTATTTGCATTGATTATTGTTCCACAATTATATCATCCCAAAGAGAAATCATCTACGCCCAACATTAATTTTATAGATAAAATAGGATCTTATCCTTATGAGAAAAAAAGACCCTTAATAATTGGTTGCTCTATTATCATTATAGCGTGTTTGTTTGGATTTCGTCATGTAGGCTTTAATGAAGATATTGGCAAACTCAACTATATTCCCAACGAACTGAAAATAAGTGAAGCCAAATTGGCTAAACTATCAGATATAACGTCAAAATCGGTCTATACAATCTCATACGGTAACTCTGAAAATGACGCTTTGTCTAAAAATTCTTCGTTATCCAAATTTTTGGAACGAGAAAAAAAAGAAGGTAAAATTTTAAATTACAATTCGATAGGCAATATTGTTTTATCAAAAGAAGACCAAGAGAAGAATTATGAACGTTGGAAACAATTTTGGAATGATGATACCAAAAACAAAACTCTTTCAGCATTGGTTTCTTACGGAAATCAGTTCAGTTTTAACGCGTCTGCTTTTGATGAATTCAAATCTAATATTAATAAAAATTACGTACCACTTTCTATAAAAGATTATGAAAAAATAGAAGCACTTCAAATCTCAGAGTTTCTAAGTGAGGAAAATGGATTTTATACTGTTTCTAATGTTGTAAAAGTTGATGAAAGTAAAAGAGATGATTTTATAAAAGCGGTAGAAAAAAATACAGATGTAGTAGCCATCGATCGTCAGCAGATGAACGAAACTTTCCTAGGATTACTAAAGAGAGATTTCAACACACTCATCAATTATTCTCTATTGGCGATACTTCTTACCATCATTTTGTTCTTTAGAAATTTCGAACTTACTATGCTTACCATGTTTCCAATAGTACTTACAGGTATAGTTACCGCAGGAAGTTTGTACTTTTTGGGATTAGAACTGAACATATTTAGTACGGTAGTATGCACATTGGTATTTGGCGTTGGCGACGATTTTAGTATTTTCCTCACGCAAGCCATGCAAAAAGAGCATACGATAGGCAAAAATCAACTTCCTACTTACCGTACCTCTATTATGTTAGCCGTTATCACTACTATATTATCCATAGGTTCTCTAGTATTCGCGAAACACCCCGCATTACACTCTTTGGCTTTAGTTGCACTTATAGGAATGTTCTCTGTAATTATCATTACTTCTACTCTTTATCCATTCTGGTTTCGCTTTTTGATTATCAATAGAGCTAAAAAGGGATTATCTCCCATCACATTTTGGTTACTTATTAGAACCATTTTTTCTTTCATTTATTATGGTTTGGGCGGATTGGTTTTTTCATTTTTCGGACATTTTTTCATTAATAAAGCGAAAGGAAAAAATTTAGATTCTATAAAACGTACTATTGCTAAATTTTTAAAATCAGTATTAAATACAGTGCCTTCTGTAAAGAAGAAAGTAATTTGGAATAAAAATGAAGACTTCAGCAAACCTGCTATTATCATTGCCAACCACACCTCATTTTTGGATACGTTGGCAATAGCAATGGCAACACATAAAGTAGTCTATTTAGTGAATGATTGGGTATATGAATCTCTAGTATTTGGTAAATTGGTAAAATCTCTAGGCTTCTACCCTGTTTCTCAAGGAATAGAAAACGGCAAAGAAAAACTGAAGGAGAAAATAGAACAAGGATATTCTCTTATGGTTTTCCCCGAAGCAGAACGATCTTATACCAATGAAGTAAAGAGGTTTCACAAAGGTGCCTTCTATTTGGCAGAACAATTTGGTTTGGATATTTTACCTATTTATATTCATGGGAATTCTGAAGTTTTACCAAAGGGAGATTTCAATATCTACGATGGAAGCATTACTGTGAAAGTAGGTGATAGAATTTCTAAAGACGACGCATCATTCGGAAAAAGCTACACCGAAAGATCTAAAAAGATAAATGCTTATTTCAGAGATGAATTTTCTCTACTACGTGAACAAATAGAAGATGAAAATTATTTTAAAAACAAATTATTCTTAAGTTTCTTATACAAAGAAAATGAAGTAGTAAAAGAAGTAAAATCTGATTTCGAAAAAAACAAATCGCTTTATTTTAGTTTAAATAAATACATCGGGAAAACTGCATCTATACTGCATATTGCAGATGACTATGGGCAAATAGATGTACTATTGACACTACAGGAAGCAGGAAGAAAAATATATAGTTCCATCCAAGATAAAGATAAAAGAGCCGTCGCCGAAAATAATTATTTGGTACATAGAAGAAAGATAGTATATATAGAAGACATTAGTAATTTTCAAAAAAAGGTAGATATACTCCTCGTCTCTAAAGCCAATGTGGTTTTACCACATCTACATCTACCCAATACAATCATTTTAATGCATGAAGCAAATTTTGCTCTATGTGATATAGATTATGAAGTAGAATCAGCTTCTCCACAACTCAAGATATTGAAACGTAAAAAATAAATTCTTATTTTTATTAATTATAACAAAAAAACATAATGCAAAAAAATATACTCGTCATTTATTATACTCAAACAGGTCAGCTAGAAGATATTGTAAAAAATATAGCCAAACCTTTTGAAGATAAAAAAGACGAATACAAAGTTACTTATTACAATATCAAGCTAAAAAAAGATTTCCCATTTCCATGGCCTTCAGATGTATTTTATAATACCTTTCCAGAATCCTATTTGCAGGTCCCTAGCGAGATTTTGCCGCCGCCGATAGAGGTTTTAAATCAAAAATTCGATCTCATTTTATTTGGGTATCAGGTATGGTATCTCACTCCTTCTATCCCAATTATTTCATTTTTAAAAAGTGGATATGCCGAAAATATATTGAAAGGCACGCCAATTGTTACTATCTCTGGCACTAGAAATATGTGGATGCTATCTCAGGAAAAACTGAAGGTATACATTAAGCAAATGCAAGCCAAACTGGTAGGGAATATAGCATTGGTAGACAGACACGATAATTATACCAGTGTACTTACCATCCTGAATTGGCTATCCACAGGAAAAAAAGAGAAAACAGGAATTTTACCCGCAGCAGGAGTATCAGATGAAGAAATTGCAGGAGCAGGAAAATTTGGGAACATTATAGAAAAGCATTTTAGCCAAAATACTTTAGAAGATTTGCAGCCCGATTTGGTAAAAAATGATGCGGTAGAAATAAGACCATTTTTAGTAAGAGTAGAGAAAGTAGGAAACAAAATTTTCACCGTTTGGTCTCGTCTTATTATGAAGAAAAAAGAAAAACGGCCATTGCTAATAAAATTCTTTAAAGTATATTTGATGACTGCCATATGGATTGTATCGCCCATAGTGCTAGTTTTTCATATATTGGCAGCTCCACTACTATGGTCTAAAAGACAAAAACAGAAAAAATATTTTCAAGGAATTAATATCAAATAGAAGATGAACGAAGTATTTATAACAAAGGCATCCACATACTTGCCTAATGAACCGATTTCTAATGACGAAATGGAAAACTATCTTGGGATGGTGAATGATACACCTTCTAAAGCTAGAGCTCTTATCCTAAGAAATAACCAAATAAAAACTAGGTACTATGCCTTAGACAAAAACGGTAAGGCCACTCATACCAATGCAGAAATTACAGCCAATGCTATAGAAGGTTTACTAGATGAAAACTTCACCAAAGATGACATCCAATTGCTCTCTTGTGGTACAACTTCTGCAGACCAGATACAGCCATCTCATGCCTCCATGGTACATGGTCAACTGAATACTAAAAATTCTATAGAAATAAACACCTCTATGGGACTTTGTAATGCTGGTATGAATGCCTTCAATTATGCCTTTTTATCAGTAAAAGCTGGCGTAAAAGAAAATGCAGTTTGTACAGGTTCCGAAAGATTTTCTGCTTGGATGACGGCAGATAAATTCGATCATGAGGCAGAAAATTTAAAACTATTAGAAGAAAAGCCCATCATTGCTTTCAAAAGAGATTTCCTAAGATGGATGCTTTCTGATGGTTCGGGTGCATTTTTATTAGAAAACAAACCTAGAGAAAACCAAACTTCTTTGCGCGTAGAGTTTATAGATTTTTATTCTTATGCGCACGAAATTGAAGCTTGTATGTATTCTGGTTGCGAAAAACAAGAAGATGGTAGCCTGAAATCTTGGGCAGATTATCCATCAGACGAATGGTTGAAACAATCTATTTTCGCGCTAAAACAAGATACCAAAATTTTAGATCAATATATTTTAAAGAAAGGTGCACAAAGCCTTAGAGCTTCTTTCGATAAGCACAATTTGGATCCAGAATCTATAGACCATGTATTGGCGCACATTTCTTCTGGATACTTCAAAGAAGGATTGAAAGATGAGTTTGCCAACGTAGGCTTAGATTTCCCATGGGAAAAATGGTTCTATAACCTATCTGAAGTAGGAAACATTGGTGCTGGATCTATCTATATTGCAGTAGAACAGCTGATGAACTCTGGAAAATTGAAGAAAGGTGAAAAAGTACTTCTTTGTGTACCAGAAAGTGGAAGATTCGCCTATTCTTGTGCCTTACTAACAGTAGTATAAGCGATGGAGAACCTATTACCAACTAGTGATATTGCTTTTATCGAAAGTTTGATCCCACAGAAGTTTCCTTTTGTGATGGTAAGTGCTATTTCTGCCTACACCGAAGAAAATTTAACCTCTGGTTTTGTAATTAAAGATGACAACATATTTTTACAAAATGGCATTTTTCAAGCTTCCGGACTTATAGAACATCAGGCACAAAGTGTGGCTTTACATACAGGCTACAAATATTATCTCTTGGGAAAACCAGCT
Source organism: Chryseobacterium sp. (assembly GCF_045629545.1). Taxonomy (GTDB): domain Bacteria; phylum Bacteroidota; class Bacteroidia; order Flavobacteriales; family Weeksellaceae; genus Chryseobacterium. Next base: position 26,430 of record NZ_JAZQRK010000049.1, read on the forward strand.
CCTACTGGATATATTGGCGCCATCAAATCTTTTGAAGCAATGGCTTTACCAAAAATTGGAGATGTATTAGTTTCTGAAGTAAGCATCCTCAACGAAATGTTGGGAGTAACATTGGTAGAAATTACTACGAAAGTAAATGATAATATCATTGCCAAATCGCAAATGAAAACCGTTGTAAAATAAGCAATAATGGAATTGAAGGAACGTCAAATGGTGAATATTCAGAACTTCTTACCTCATCGTGAACCGATGCTAATGGTAGACCTTATTCTTACGTTAACACAGCAAAATGTAGAAACCTCTTTTCTGATAACCTCCGATAATATCTTCGTACATAATGGTTTCTTTGTGGAAGCTGGATTGGTAGAAAATATTGCACAAACATGTTCTTCAATTTTTGGACAAAATTTTTTTAATGATAAAAATACCGAAACCAAATTGATAGGTTTTATTACCAATATCAAAAAGATTGAAGTTTTCTCTTTACCAAAGGTAGGAGATACTATTATATCCAAAGCAACGTTCGTTTCTCAGTACGAAAATAGTTGTAATGTACTCTGCGAAAGCTTTTGCAACGATATTTTGCTCATCAAAGCAGATATCAACCTGTTTATTCAGGAGGTTTTATAACCTTATTGATATTCTATTATACCGTCAATCCTTATATTCTATAGGGATTGACTTTTTTTTATTGGATGATTCTCAAATTTTGAGCTCCGAAAATTTTGAGTAACACCGATAATAATTTTTATATATTTGGTAAAAATAAAATATGAGCGTTAAAGTAAGATTTTATTCATATGATGTGGAGTTTGAATTCGAAAAATCTGTAGAATTCCCAGTAGCGCCACAAGTGGGTGATGAGGTAAATTTGATTTCATTTTTTAAATATGCCACCGCAGAGAGAATAGAATATTATAACAATATGGAAGACCTTTATCTATATGACAATGCTCTCGTAGTAGAGCGCACTTGGACTAATGATCTAGAAAAAGACGAGATTTATCTTTTGGTACAACTGAAATATAAAAAGAGGAAGTAATATTTTCTTTTTATCGAAAAATAAGGATGAGCGCAGATATTTTCTGTGCTTTTTTTATATTTAAATTTAAACAAAAAAAATGTGGAGCATTGCTGCCCCACTGTAAAAATAATATAATTGAGAAGTTATTTAGTACCCAAAGATATCTTCCAGAGTAACCTCCTGAAATTCTCCCATATTATTAATGGATTCCATATTCAGGTTTTCTTTTTTCCCGATGATGGCGGTATTATACTGTAATGGTTTGATCTCTGCATTGTAGAAACTTGTAAGTTGAGGTAAACTCAAATTTTTAATTTCTGCATATACATCTTTTCTAAAATCATAGTCGATTCCTAATTTTTTAAGAGCCAATTGGTTGTAGAAAATATTGGTTCTATTAATTCTGTTTGAGGCAATTTGCTTTAAAGCTGACCCTTTAGAATTTTCGAACTGTGCAGGAATCTGCGGAAAATCTGCCATTAGATCGCTCATTGCACTTACTGCTAGAGGTAATTTATTGGCTTGTGTCCCAATATAATTGGTAACGTAGTTTGGATGATTTTTTTCTGAAGCGGTAGCATAAGATACATACGCAGAATACGCTAAAGATTTGCTATATCTGATTTCTTGGAAAACAATAGAAGACAAACCACGCCCGAAATACTCGTTGAAAACATTGATCTTCCCAAAATTGGCAAGATTCACATTTTGTGCTTTTGCTACTTTAGCCATTTCCATCTGTATCATATCATAGTTTGTGAAGTACACTTTACCTGCTGTAGCGGGCTCTGCATATACTTTGGCAGCTGCAGGCTGTTGTTTTGTAGCCACTACGAAAGGTTTCAACACTTTTTCCAATCCTTTTTGATCTTGTCCGTACAAGAAAATCTGATAAGGGAATTGGTTTAGCATTTTTATTTTAGACATTAGATCGTTTACATTAATGCTTTGCATACGCTCTTTAGAAATGATATCCGTCATTCTAGAATCTTTACCATACTTAGCATAGTTAGACAATGCTGCCATGATTCTGGTTTTGTATTTCTTACCAACTTCTCAAGATTCTAAGATTGTTTTCACTGTTTGGTCGTAAATTGCTTTATCAGCTTTTACATTGGTCAACCAGTGATTGAGCAATTTTACTCCTTTCTTCATATTGCTTTCCAAACCACTTAGAGTGATGATTGTTTGGTCATTCGAAGTTCTGAAGTTATTAGAAATACCTATTTTGTAGAATTCTTCTTTCAGTTGTTCTGGTGTGTACTTATCTGTCCCAAGATATTGCAATACCGTTACACCAAGGCTCAATTCTTTATCATTATCTGTCCCGAACGGGAAAATGTAGTTTACTTGGGCAACTTCGTCGTATTTGTTTTTTACAAAACTTACTTTTTTATCTTATATCTCAGAAGTAGCAATTGCAGATTTAAAATCTACAAACTGAGGCGTAATATCCCCTGATTTTGTCGCCAAAATATCTTTAAGGAATGGAGATTGTGCTTCTCTGTTTAGTTTAATAGGCGTAATCCCAGGATTTTGTAAACGTACCAATTTATCATTCACTCCTTTTTCTTTGTACACAACTACATAGTTATCTTTAAAGAAATCGTTCGCGAACTTTACAATATCAGCTTTGGTAATTTTCTCATACTCGTTGATCTCTTCTAGTTCTTGTTGCCAAGTTCCATCGTTGATTTAAGTATTGTAAAGTGTAGTAGCAAGTCCATTAGCAGTTTCCCAACCTTTCATTCTTTGTACTTTCATATCATTAACAATAGCCTTCAGCATCCAATCTGGAAACTCACCTTTTTTTACTAAATCTATCTGATCTAGCAATAATTTTTTGGCCTCATCAAAGCTTTGTCCTTCTTTTGGAACAGCCGTTAGATTGAAGGCTCCATAGGTTTTATAAGGAGATTCGTAAGCGACAGCACTCAATACTTTTTGTTTCTGACTTATGTTTAAATCTATCAAACCAGCATCACCATTATTGCTAAGGATTTCTGCCACCATAGATGCCAATCTAGCCTCTTTAGTTCCATACGAATCTGATCTCCAAGCCATAGACATTCTTGGAGTTGAAGGACTTTTTACGGTTCTACTTACCACTTGAGTCATGGGTTCTTCAGATACCATTTTTTTTCATTGGAAGCTCTTTGTATTTGAAGGCTCCAAAATACTGATCAACTAATTGTATAGTTTTATCAAAATCTAAGTCTCCAACCAAAACCACCGCCATGTTATTAGGGACATAATACGTATCGAAATACTTATGAATAGCCAACATAGAAGGGTTTTTCCAAGTGTTCTGATGTTCCAATAGTTGTTTGTTGTCCGTTCGGGTGTTTAGGGAATAAAGCAGAGTTTAAAACATAACTTACCAAACGGCTTTCATTATCTTGTGCTCTGTTGTATTCTTCATATACAGCCTCTAATTCTGTATGGAAAAGACGAAGAACCAATTCAGAGAGACGTTCTTTTTCTATCTTCAACCATTTTTCTAGTTCGTTAGAAGGAATATTATTTTTGTATACCATCTCATCCAACCATGTATGTGCATTGGTTCTTGTGGCACCCAAAGAAGAAATAGCTTTGTCGTACTCGTTCGCAATGGCATACTTTGAAGCTTAAGAGAAACCTGATCAATCTGCTTATACAACTCTTTCATTTTCTCTGGATCTTTCTCTGCTTTGTGCTTTTCCTAAAGATCTGAAATCTGCTGAAGAATTACTTTCTCTTTTGCCCAATCTTGTGTACCCAAATTTGAAGTTCCTTTGAAAACCATATGCTCTAGGTAATGAGCCAAACCTGTATTATCACTAGGATCATTATTAGAACCCGTTCTTACAGGAACATATGTTTGAATTCTTGGTGCATCTTCGTTTTTTGCTAAGTAAACCTTTAATCCGTTTTTCAGAGTGTAGACTCTTACTCCAGATTGATCATTTTTCACTGTTTCATAGGTATAACCTGACGGATCTGTTACATTTTGAGTGTCAAATTTTTGCGCCATAGCACTGACCATCATAAACAATGAAAGAGATATAAAAACTTTCTTCATAATAGAATTGTATAGTAGAAATTTAGTTTATGTATTAAAATAAGATAAGTCTAATGCAAATGGTGATTAGTTATAATAATGAGTTATTATTATACATTGAAAACACTATATTGGCATTATTATGGTTAATCTAAATATCATTCCCCATTATTTGCCCATACTATCATCTTGGTTTGAGCGCTATGTGATGTAATTTTATTAATTTAGCACCATGATTTATAAGAGTCATTTAAAGTATGATGTATATTGCATCATATCAACTAAACACAACATTTTCTAGGTGAAAAGACAAGATATTCCGCAAGACGAAAGTAATTTAAAATCAGCCAACATGACCGAAGTGGTGTATGTGACTGATGAAAATGATAACTATACCACTGCTAATAGTATTGGATGGGATGTAAAGAAATTGGCATTAGATGAATCTTTGGAACTTATTAACGAAAGAATACAACAAGCAAAGGATGATGTTGCCAATAATAAGGTCAGCCCTATCATCTATTTTATGGAACTCAACAAGATGGATTTTGGTGTCCTCGCATCATATGTTGGGATGTGGCAATGGACGGTAAAAAGGCATGCTAAACCCAAAACATTTAAAACCCTCAACGATTCTACACTAAAAAAATATGCAGATTCTTTTGGAATCTCAGTAGAAGAACTAAAAAATTTCGACGGAAAATCATGAAATTAAATTTCGAACATCACCAAACGGCACATTGCGAAAATGGTGTTGCCTCTAATCTATTGCTCAATAAAGGATTAAAACTAAGCGAACCCATGATTTTTGGTATTGGCTCTGGATTATTTTTTGTCTACCTTCCATTTTTAAAGGTCAATTTTGCTCCAGGATTTAGTTATAGACCCATGCCAGGAACCATTTTTACCAAAGCAGCAAAACGTTTGGGTATCAAGATAAAAAGAATGAAATTTTCTAATCCTAAAGAAGCTCAAATTGCTTTAGAAAATAATTTAGAAAATAATATTCCTACAGGTTTACAAGTGGGAGTTTTCAACTTGACGTATTTTCCTGAAGAATATAAATTTCACTTCAATGCACACAACCTCGTGGTCTATGGTAAGGAAAATGGACGTTTCCTTATAAGTGATCCTGTAATGGATTTCACCACCACACTTTCTGAAGAGGAATTGGAAAAAGTGAGATATGCAAAAGGTGCATTGGCGCCAAAAGGACATATGTACTTCCCAACTCATATTCCGTCTGATGTACATTTGGAAGAAGCTATAAAAAAAGGCATCAAGGATACTTGCAAAAATATGCTTGCTCCAATCCCTCTGATTGGGGTAAAAGCAATGCGATGGGTAGCCAAAAATATCCCTAAATGGGCAGAGAAAAAAGGTACTAAAGTCACCAACCATTATCTAGGTCAGCTCATAAGAATGCAAGAAGAAATTGGTACAGGTGGCGGTGGATTCAGGTTTATCTATGGAGCATTTTTACAAGAAGCATCGGTGATCTTAAAAAATGATGAACTGAAGGAACTATCCAAAGAGATTACTGCAATTGGTGATCTTTGGAGAGATTTTGCTGTGGATATTGCAAGAGTTTACAAAAATCGTAATTCTAAAAGTAATATTTACAATGAACTTTCTAAAAGTATGCTTCATATTGCAGATTTAGAAGAAGAATTCTACAAAAAACTAAGAAAAGCGATATAAAGTGGAGCATAGTATTGAAATAAAGAATCTTTATAAAAAATATAAAAATTCTGATGATTTTTCTGTTAATGATATCTCACTTACCATCAATAAAAATGATATTTATGGTATACTAGGACCCAATGGTGCAGGAAAAACTACATTCATCTCCATGCTTTCTGGTCTTATAAAGCCTACTTCAGGTAGTTTTACCATTAATGGATTGTCTCCTAAAAAGGATTTTACTAAAATAAAACAAATAATTGGCGTAGTGCCTCAAGAATACGCGCTCTATCCTACCCTTACAGCTAAAGAAAACCTAATGTATTTCGGGAGTTTATACGGAATAAAAAGTAAACATTTACACAAAATTGTAGACGATTCTCTAGAAATAATGGGTCTGGGAAAATTTGCCAACAAAAAAGTAGAACAATTTTCTGGTGGGATGAAGAGAAGATGTAACCTCTTGGCAGGAACTCTTCACAATCCAAAAATCCTTTTCCTAGACGAGCCAACGGTGGGTGTAGATGTACAATCCAAAAAAGTAATTATAGAGTATCTAGAAGAACAAAATAAAAACGGAACTTGCATTATCTACACTTCTCATCACTTATCTGAGGCAGAAGAATTTTGTACCAAAATTGCCATTATAGATAATGGTAAAATATTCGCAATAGGAACTCCTCAGGAGCTGATTTCTCAAACAGAATCTGCCAATAATCTAGAAGATGTTTTTATTGCACTAACAGGAAAAGAACTACGAGATGTTGTATAAATTATGGAGAAGTTTCATCAAGGAAGTTCTTCTACTAAAACGAGATTCTGGAGGTATTGTCATTATCTTTTTAATGCCTTTACTACTCATTATTACCATTACTTTGATCCAGGATTCAACCTTCAGAAGTATGGAAGGAACCAAAATTCCTATTATCTTTATTGATAATGACCAATCTGAAGTATCCAAAGTCATCAAAAAAGAATTAGAGACCAGTAAAACTTTTGAACTTATTACCAATTTCACAGAAAAATCTGCTGAAGGTGCAGTTTTCAGAGGAGATTACCAAATGGCGATTGTAATCCCAGAAAATCTCTCCAAAGACCTTAATGCCAATATCAATTTCAAAGTTGAAGCTATAGTAAGTTCGTTTGGGATAGATCCAAATTCTACTCAGGATCAAAAACCTATTACCACAGCAAAAGATATCCATTTGTACTTCGATCCCGCTACCAATCCAAGTTTTAAGAGCTCTGTAATGGATGCCATCAACAAAATGGTTTTTGAAATTGAAAACAAAAAAATCTACACTGCTTTCCAAGATCAATTGGGAACTACGGAAGATTTAGACAATAAGAAACTGATTAGTTTTAAGGAAATAATGCCGGCAAAAGCCAATGACGCCAAACCCAATTCTGTGCAACATAACGTTCCTGCTTGGGCTTTATTTGCGATATTTTTTATTGTAGTGCCCTTATCTATCAATTTGGTTAAAGAAAAAACACAAGGCACGAATGTAAGAATTCGTATCAGTCCCGCACCGTACTACATCCATATTTTGGGTAAAACATGTACTTATCTTATCATCTGTATCATTCAATTTTTACTGATGGTTGCCGTTGGTGTTTATCTTTTCCCTTATTTGGGGTTGCCACAATTCGAAGTGAATGGAAAAATGCTAGATTTATTAGTAGTCACCTTATTCTCTGGTTTAGCTGCTATTGGATTCGGAATTTTACTGGGTACTTTAGCCAAAACTCAAGAGCAATCTGCGCCGTTCGGTGCTACTTCAGTAGTTGTCTTGGCGGCTATCGGTGGTATTTGGGTACCTGTATTCTTGATGCCAGAATTTATGCAAAAAATAGCAAGTTTCTCTCCGATGAATTGGGGACTGAATGCTTATTACGATATTATTTTACGAAATAGTAGGTTGGGAGGTATTGCCAAAGAAATTATTTTTCTATTTTTATTTTATATTGCAACAGTAGCAATTTCTCTACTTTACGAAAAAAAACAACATGCAGTCTAACCAGAACCAACTTCAACATACGGAAGAAATAAGAGTAAGATTTAATGAAACCGATCCTTTAGGAATCGTGTGGCATGGGCATTATATCACCTATTTCGAGGATGGAAGAGAAGCTTTCGGCAGACAACATGGGTTAACCTATCTGGATATTCAGAAGGCAGGTTTCGTAACACCTATTGTAAAAAGTACTTGTGAACACTTTTTACCCTTGAAATATGGGGAAACATTCAGGATAAAAACTACTTTTATCAACTCTAGATCAGCAAAACTCATCTACCAATACCATCTGTATAATGGTGATAACAAATTGGTCTGTAGTGGAGAGACGATACAAGTTTTTCTAGATAGCGACAACAATTTGTGTTTGTATAATCCTGAGTTTTTTCAAGCTTGGAAAAATAAAATGGAACTCGAATGACAAAATCTATTTACATCACAGATTACAATATTGTAACACCTTTAGGATTTGACGTAACATCTAATTGGGAAGCTTTATTACAAGGTAAATCTGGAATTGCCGAACATCAAATCATCGCCCATCAGGACGCTTTTTATGTTTCTAAAATGAATGATGAAATTTTAGATCACACTTTTCAAGAAAACTTTATTGACGAAAGCTTTTCAAGACTAGAAAAGATGTTTTTGCTTTGTCTAAAACCATTAGTTGAAAACCACGAAATATCATGTAAATCGGTGCTGATATTATCTACAACCAAAGGCAATATCAGTTTACTCAAAAATAAAACTGAAATACCAGAAAGTGTTTATCTATCTGGATTAGCACAAAAAATAGCCGATTTTTTCGGATTTAAAACAAGACCCATTATTGTTTCCAACGCTTGCGTTTCTGGAGTATTGGCAATTTCTGTGGCAAAAAATATGATTGCTTCGGGTATGTATAATGATGCATTTGTAATTGCAGGAGATGAAATATCAGAATTTGTAGTTTCGGGTTTCAATTCTTTTCAGGCAATTGCCAAAGAACCATGCAAACCTTATGACCTCCATCGTTCTGGTGTCAATTTGGGTGAAGCTACAGCGGCGGTTTATATTGCGTCCGACGAAACTTCAACTTCAAATCTAAAAAATATCAAGTTTAAAGTAGTTGGAGATTCAGCCATTAATGATGCCAACCATATTTCTGGGCCTTCTAGAACTGGTGATGGACTCTACGAAAGTGTGAAAAATGCAATGCGCGAAGCCAATGTAACGGCAGAGCAAATAGATTTTATTTCAGCACATGGTACAGCCACTTTGTATAATGACGAGATGGAAGCTATTGCCTTTAACAGAATGCATTTGCAACATGTTCCACTGAATAGTTTGAAAGGTTTTTACGGACATTGTTTGGGCGCATCAGGATTGTTAGAAAGTATTGTATCTATGGAAAGTGCTTTGCAAAAAACTTTGTTGCCTTCTAAAAACTTTGTTGAAAGTGGGATTTCTCAAGATTTAAATATTATTAAAGAAAATCAGTCAGCTGATATAAAATATATTCTAAAAACCGCTTCAGGATTTGGAGGATGTAATGCTGCGATAGTTTTGGAGAAATGTTAATTGAATTAAAATGAAAAAAACAGCAATCTGCACCATAGAAAACTCAAGAATAAGCTTTAATAATCAGGTTTTATTTGAATCTAAAGCCAACAATTTTGCAGAATTTGCCAAAGATGCTTACCGAAATTTGAACATCAATTATCCTAAGTTTCACAAAATGGATTCTCTAAGCAAATTGGCTTTTTTGGCAGCAGAAGTTATTCTGAATGATCAAGATAAAAGCAAAACAGCTTTGGTATTTGCTAATAAATCTGCAAGTTTGGATACGGATTATAAATATCAATCTAGCATCAATTCTAGTGAAGATTTCTTCCCAAGTCCAGCCGTTTTTGTATACACTTTGCCTAATATTTGTGTGGGTGAAATAAGTATTAAACATAAAATGCAAACCGAAAATGCGTTCTTTGTTTTGGATGAAATGGATGAAGAATTTCTCAACCATTATTCTCAACAACTTCTAGACTCTGGTAAAGCTGAAAAAGTGTTGTGCGGATGGACAGAACTCTACCAAGAAAGTTATAAAGCTTTTGTATATTTGCTAACAGCGTAATTATTAAACTCAATATAATAACGATATTCAGCCACAATAGGTAAACCAAAAAGTTGGGAATATTGAAAAATTTAAACAAAATATGGAAAATTTAAAATTAGAATTAAAAAACAAAATCATCGAAGTGCTTAATCTTGAAGATGTATCTGTAGAGGAAATAAAAGATACAGATCCTCTTTTTGGTGGTGGTTTGGGCTTAGATTCTATCGATGCATTAGAACTTATTGTACTTTTGGATAAAGACTACGGAATCAAATTGGCAGATCCTAAAAAAGGAAAAGAAATCTTCCAATCTATTGATACGATGGCAAAATTTATCGAAGATAACAGAACAAAATAATTCATGGGTTGTAAAATTGCAATTACAGGGATGGGCATTATTTCCTCCATTGGTAACAATGTGGAGGAAAATTTTGTTTCTCTACAAACTCGCAAGCACGGTATTTCTGAGATAGAAAATATAGACACCAATCTTGTAGGCAAAATAAAAACTGGAGAAATAAAACTTAGCAATCAGGAGCTGGTAAATAAACTTTGCCTTTCCGAAGATAATAATATTACTAGAACAACCTTGCTAGGGATGATCGCGGCAAAAGAAGCTGTAGATAATGCAAGCATTAAAGATATCAACGAGTATAAAACCGGATTGATATCTTCTACAAGTGTTGCAGGTATGGACGTCACAGAAAAATACTTCTATACCTACGAAGACTTTCCTGAAATGCAAAAATACATCAGCTCTCATGATGCCGGAAATTCTTCCCTCGATATTGCAGATTTTCTACAACTAAAAGGCATGGTAGCTACCATCAGTACGGCATGCTCTTCAGCAGCGAATGCGATTATGATGGGTGCCAAATTGATAAAAAGTGGAACACTAGATCGGGTAATTGTTGGTGGAACTGATGCGCTTTCGAAATTTACCCTAAACGGATTCAATTCTTTGATGATTCTTACAGATTCTTACAATACGCCTTTTGATAATGGTAGAAAAGGGCTAAATCTTGGAGAAGCTGCAGGATTTTTAGTTTTAGAATCTGAAGAAGTTGTAAAAAAAGAAAACAAAAAAGTGTTGGCTTATCTTTCTGGATATGGCAATGCCAATGATGCGCATCATCAAACCGCTTCTTCGGACAACGGACAAGGAGCTTTTCTTGCTATGGAAAAAGCATTAGAGATATCAGGTTTACAGAAAGAGGATATAGATTACATCAACGTACATGGTACCGCTACACCCAACAATGATTTGTCTGAAGGAAGAGCGTTATTAAGAATTTTCGGTGAAAACAAAGTTCCAGAATTCAGCTCTACCAAAGCATTTACAGGGCATACCTTGGCGGCAGCGGCGGGTATTGAAGCGGTATATTCTATCTTGTCTTTACAACATAATATGATATTTCCTAACCTTAATTTTAAAACTAAAATGGAAGAATTTGATCTAACTCCTGTTACAGAAATGAAACAAAAGGAGTTGCGTCATGTACTTTCCAATTCATTCGGATTTGGTGGCAATTGTTCAACCTTACTATTTTCTAAAGCATGATTCCTGTATATATTAATAGTGTTGCTTGTATCTCATCTCAGGATACTTTAAGGAAAGATTTTATTCAGCATTTTAATGTTGAAAATAATATTTCTCTACTCTCTGCAAAAGAACCCAACTACAAAGATTATATTTCGTCTGCGATGAGTAGAAGAATGTCTAAAACGGTAAAAATGAGTTCTGTTGCTTCAAAATATGCATTAGAAGAAGCTCAGATAGAAAATCCTGATGCAATTATCATTGGTACAGGAATAGGTTGTTCTCAGGATTCTGAAAAATTCTTGAATAATGTAATTCAGAATAATGAAGAATTCCTAACGCCTACATTTTTTATACAATCTACTCACAATACTGTTTCGGGGCAAATTGCACTAGCATTGCAATGCCACGCGTACAATTTCACCTATGTGAATAGCTCCTCATCCTTAGAATTTTCTTTCTTGGATGCAAAACTTCAGATAGAGGATAAGGAAGCTGAAAATATATTGGTAGGTTCTACAGATGAACAAGCCAATAGAACGATGGAGCTTTTCCAGCTCAATAATACCATTAGAACACCAGAAAATTTGCCTCTATCCATACTAGATTCCAAAACCAAAGGAGTCATTTGGGGGGAAGGCGCAAGCTTTTTTGTGGTGGGTAAAAATAAAACAGAAAACTCATACGCTCAACTTTCTGATATCAAAATTATCAATGCTTTAGAAAAGGAAGAAACGACATCTTTTATTTCCGAATTTCTATCTAAAAACAATTTACAATCTCATGATATTGATGTAGTGATTTTGGGATATAGTGGCGATGCGCCATCAGATGAGTATTACAACCAAGCTTCTACCCTTTTCTCAAATTCTTCACAACTCTATACCAAACATCTAAGTGGAGAATACAATACTTCTAGTGGGTTTTCTATATTTATGGCGTGTCATATTTTGAAAGACCAAGCTATTCCAGAAATCATGAAAATAAATGAGGTAAAGAAAGAGCAGATAAAAAATGTGCTTTTGTACAATCATCTTTTTGGTAGAGATCATAGTTTGGTATTGCTAAAGCAAGTATAACAAGCCAAATTCCAAAATATCAGTGATGAAAAGGTATTCATTTGTCATTTTACTCGTGCTTTATTTTGGAATTATTTATCTTTTCCAAGGAAGTATTTGGCTATACTTTGTGTGTTTTACTTCTATACTAATACAGGTAGTTTGGGGATCATTCGATATTCGCTTACAGTTTTTTTTGAAAAGCATCACACAAAAAAGAACGTCCAAAAAAGAGGTAGCCATCACTTTGGATGATGGACCTACAGAATATACTCCTCTTTTTCTAGATTTGCTAAAAAAGCACAATACTAAAGCAACATTTTTCTGCATTGGCCAACAGATTGAAAAGTATCCAGAGATTTTCAAAAGAATTATAGCTGAGGGGCATACTATAGGAAATCACTCTTACACGCATCCCAGGCATATGGGGTTTTTGTCTGCATCTAAGGTTAGGGATGAAATCCGCAAGTGCGATGAAGTGATATTACAATACGGGCAGATTACAACTCATCTGTACCGTCCTCCTTTCGGGGTTACCAATCCCAATATTGCAAAGGCTATCTCCCAATCTCATAAAGAATGCATCGGATGGAATATCCGCTCTTTGGATACAATAATTACCCATGAAAATAAAATTCTGAATAGAATTATCAAACGTTTAAAAAAAGGCAATATTATATTGCTGCACGACACTTCACAGAAGACCTACAAAGTTTTGGTAGAATTATTAGTAAATTTGGAGCGTGAAAAATATTCAACTTTCACGATAGATTCTTCCTTAAAAAATTAACTTCTAACTCACTTTTTAATCTAAATCATTAGATAATGACCAAAAATTCTTTATGAAAAGTAATTGATAATGATTGACACGTATTAAAATTTAAAAATAATGATTAAAAATATATTATTAGCAGCAACTATTGTAATTTCCAGTCAGTTTTATGCACAAAATATGGCGATGACCGCCTCTGAAGCAAAAGCTTTTGTGACTAAACTTTCTTCTGATACTAAGAATATAAAAACACTACAGAGCGATTTTGTACAAACCAAGAAAATGGATTTTTTGGATAAAAATATCGTTACCCAAGGGAGAATGTCTTTGCAGACTCCCAGTGCTCTAAGTTGGAAATATACAAAGCCTTATCAATACAGTATTTTATTTAAAAATAATAAAATATACATCAACGATCAGGGAAAAAAATCTACGGTAGACGCAAAAAGTAAAACGTTAGAAAAGATCAATCAGCTGATTGTAGGAAGTTCTAATGGGAAAATGTTTAACGACCCAGAGTTTAAGGTTTCTTATTTTAAAAATAGCAACTATAATGTGGCAAGATTCGTCCCTAATACTTCTCAACTCACAAAATACATCAAACAAATTGAACTGTATTTCCCGAAAAATCAATCTACTGCTTCCCAAGTGAATATGACGGAGGCGTCTGGTGATACGACACAAATTGTCTTTAAAAACACAAAAACAAATGCGACAATACCTGCGTCTGAGTTTACTTACTAGTGGATTTCTGGTTTTTCTAATTTCTTGTAAAAGTTATCAAATTCCTGATGCGCAACTTGTGAAAAACGAGAAAACAAGCATAGAAAATAATTACTTTTCTACCTTGGAAGACCAAGTTTACAAATGCCAAATAGAAGTCTACAAAAACCATATCAGCGGTATTGTGATGATAAAAAAATTGAATGATAGTACACATCGTGTGGCAATTACCTCAGACTTTGGAAATAAAATGATTGATTTTGAAATTTCTGAGAACAATTTTAAATTAAACTCTATTTTACCCGATTTAGATAAAAAAATAATTATCAATCTATTGAAAAATGATTTTAGAATTTTGCTTAAAAAAGACTTTTCAATCTCAGAAACATTTGATAATAAAGAATTTAAAATTTACACTTCAGAAAAAAGTAAAGAAAAGTTTTATCTTTTTGTAAATAGGGAAGATAATCTTCTAAAAAAATTAGTCTATACCAAAAATAACAGGGAGAAAATGAATTTTAAATTTGATGCCAAAAAACATATATTCGCAGACAGCGTAAATCTTCAACATAAAGATTACAAGATCAACATCAAATTATTTCAACTTACAGATACTGAATAAACTATGCAAACAATACTTACTGACTTCTATACCTTACAATCTTCTCATAAAAACGAAGCTGGAACTTATATCGCGCAAATTTCCTTGAATCCGAGTCATGCAATATTCCAGGGACATTTTCCAGGAAACCCTGTAACTCCAGGCGTATGTATGATGCAAATTATCAAAGAACTTACTGAGGAATTTACTTCTTCTCAATTATTTTTAAAGACTGCTAGCAATGTAAAGTTTATGGCAATCATCAATCCTTTTGAAACACCAGATTTAGAAATACAATTAGACATTAAAGAAAGTGATGAGGAAGTAAAAGTGAAAAACGTTTCTCTTTTTGGCGAGACTATTGCTTTAAAAATGTCTGCACACTACAATAAAATTTTATCATGAAAATAATTCTAGCATTTACCACAGCTTTATTATTATATTTTCAGTCGGGAGATCTTGCAACTTTGCGAAACAGCTATACACAAGCGAACTCTTCCAACACCAATACGCAAAGCTTCATCACTACAGCAGGAAAACAATCGGGTTCTAATGCAACAATTTTGGGTTATAAAGCAGCCGCAAAAATAATGGAAGCAAAAATTGCTAAAAAAGGCAGGCCAGCATTGGTAAAAGAAGGTGCAACAAGTCTAGAATCTGTGATTGCAAAAAACCCTAATAATATGGAGCTACGTGTCATCAGATTGAGCATACAAGAAAACTTACCAAAAATTGTAGGATATCGTTCTAGCATAAAAACTGATAAAACTTATATTCTAGCTAATTACAGTAAACAATCTGCTGATCTGAAAAGCTACATCAAAAAATATGCAGCCCAATCTAAATCGTTGACTTTAGAAGAAAAAAGCAGTCTGAAATAATGATGCTTTCTGACACAAAAAGGCTTTTTGAAGAAAAAAAAATCTGCGTCATCATCCCAACTTACAATAATCAAAATACGGTAAGAAGGGTTATAGATGGTATTTTGCTGTATACCAAAAACATCATCGTTGTTAATGATGGTTCTACCGACAGTACCAAAGATTTCTTGAAAATCTATCCTCAGATAGATATCATCTCTTTGCCTGAAAACAAAGGAAAAGGGAATGCGCTACAGATTGCATTTAAAAGAGCTGAAGAAAAAGGTTTTCTACAAGCTATAACCATAGATTCGGATGGTCAGCACTATCCTGATGATCTTCCTGTATTTGTAGAAGCTTTGTCCAATGAAGATGTTCTCCTCATCGGAAATAGAAATATGACGCAAGATGGAATTCCTAAAAATAGCAGTTTTGGAAACCGATTTTCTAATTTTTGGTTTTGGTTTGAAACAGGAATCAAGCTAGAAGATACCCAATCTGGATATCGACTTTATCCTCTAAAAAGTATTCCGAAAAAATATTATACTCCAAAATTTGAATTCGAAATAGAAGTTATTGTAAGAACAGCTTGGAATGATGTTCCGGTAAGAAACGTCCCCATAAAAGTTTTGTACGATCCTGAGGAAAGAGTTTCTCACTTTAGGCCATTCAGAGATTTTACGAGAATTAGCATTCTGAATACAATTTTGGTAGCAATCAAACTATTGTACATTGTTCCTAGAGATTTCATACGAAATTTTAGAAAAAAAAGCTTTAAAAGATTCATTCAAGAGGATATTTTAGAAAGTGATGGAAGTAATAAAACCAAAGCCTTATCTGTTGCATTAGGAGTGTTTATCGGACTTTCACCTGTTTGGGGATTTCAAACTTTATTGGTTATTTCTTTATCTGTATTTTTCAAACTCAATAAAGTATTAGCATTTATAGCATCTAATGTGAGCTTACCGCCACTAATCCCCATTATTATTTTTATTTCTTTATCTGTCGGAGCTCCTTTTGTAGATGGAAACAGCGATATTTTCGGTGAAGAAATGAATATAGAATTGGTGAAAAATCACGCTTTACAATACCTTATTGGAAGTATAATTTTAGCTTTTTCTGGCTCAGCGATTGCAGGATTATCCACGTTTTTATTTTTAAATAAAATGAATCCGGATTCTAAGTAATTACCTTTCGTTAGATTTTTTCTTTATTTTATTTAAATATTTTTCTATACTTTTTCTGTCATGCAAGGTCGTTATTTCCTTGGTTAACGCCAACTCGAAATTCGCCTTGGCTTCACGATATTTTTTCTGTAGATAATGATATTTTCCAACTTCATAATAGGTTTTCCAAAAATTGGGATTGAGAGCAATGTATTGTTTCAAAAAATCCTCACTTAGAACTTCCTCACCATCGAATCTAGCAGTTTGAACTCTGAATTCTTCATAATTTTTGTACCCTTCAGTATCTAAAAAAGGATCTCGGGCAATATTGAGTTGTGTAGTTTCCTGATTATTAGGTTGAATAGAATTATTAGCGAATATTTTGTCTAAATCGTAGCAAACAAATTCTCCCAACTGATAAGGATTAGAAGAAACCCAAACCAATTTTTTCTCGGGTGAAAATATTACAGCGTGATGCGCCAAAAGCTGATTGAGTGCTTTTTCGTTTCCGTAACCAATTTCTTTGCCCTTCAAGCCCGATTTATCTCTTAGGATTTTCGCCATACTTTCAGGATTTAGCTTATCATTAGCATTTACAAGTTCTTGTAATTTCTCAAAACGATATTCAGAATGGCTTTCTGCAATCTGTTTATTATTTCTTTTGTCATTTTTATATTCATCAGATTGAAAGTGATTGGTACAAAACAACTTACTGCTATTTTGAACTTCATATACACCGGTATTTTTAGGTGAAATTTCTATCAGAACGGCTTTTTTGTCTAAAGCGCTACCAACCATTATCGACTCTGATACAAATACCTTTCTCTTTTTTGCAATGATGATGGCTTCTTTTATATTTTTTGCATTCTCCAAGATTTCTCGTGTAACCAAAGAGATTGGAGTTTTTGCAGCGAGCGGAATTTTAGATTTTCCTGCATTTATCGTTACGGTAAGACCTTCTTTATTCATCCCAGAAACTACGCCTACCATGCCAGGCCAACTAATCGCTAAATACGGAATCCCAACTTCTGGTTTTACCAAAGAAACTACTTTATTTTTAGCAAATTCATCACCTACATAAAAATCAAAGTTTCTCCCAATAAGCAGTTCTCCATCTTCTGTGTATTCTCCCCAAACAGCGAGCGATGAGCATCCTACCATAGCCAAATCTTGCATTGCGTGCCCAATATCATGTGCACCATGCAGATACATATTTCGTTGAAATCTTGGCGCTACAAAATCGTACTGATGAGAAGAATATTGAGAAAGTCCAAAAATTTCTGCCTGATCTTCTTCGCGAATGTGGACATACATTTTTCTGTTGTACCATTTCAGGAAACCGCGAAGTATTTTTTGATTGAATGGAGAAGGAACTAGATTCTCTACTTTAGAAAAAAATATTTTCTCCTGATTTTGCATTAATTTTTGTGATAAAGCTCCATTGTTGTAGCCCAATTGCAAAGGATTACCTTCTATATAAAGTTCCCACAATTGTTGTTTATTTTTGGTTAAGTAATTATTTTTGTAACGATAAGTAGAATCATTAATTAAGGTCACATTCGGAATTTCAACATTATAATTCTGTAAATCGGGAAGATGATTCACCGATTTTTTTATTCCACAAGACGTTGAAAATACCATTAGAACTGAAAAACAAAATAGCACATTAAAGAATCCACCACAGAAAAATGTATAACGCTTTTCTTCGTTATATCCAAATGCTGTAGCAAGATTTTTTAAATTATACTTGTTTCTCATAGTTAAAGAATTCGCTAAGCCGTAAGTCTATCACTTCTTTACCCAATATTTCAGCACAGGTATTAAATGCCCCGATAGTACAACCCAAAATGCCATGCATATTTACCGATTGCCCTGTAAGAAAGAGATTATCTATCTTGGTACGTGGCGAAACCATTGTTTTTATAGGGTTTTCGAAAGATTTCTTGTATCCGTACATATTTCCATCATAACTGCCGATATAATCTCGATAAGACAATGGTGATGATGTGTATACATTCTTTATAAAGCTTCTGATATTTGGGATTTTCTTTTCTATCGCAACTATCATTTGCTCGGCTTTTTTCAGCTTAAAATCTTCATACGCTACGCTTCTATTATTTTTTTCAGCGATAGTATTGTACGTATGTTCCCATTTTTTAACTTCCTCAAAATCCATATATGAAATTGCTGTTATACTTTCGGCAAATTCTGGATGAGTTTTGGAAGCTGTGCAAGAAAGCATATAGGTAGAAGGCCAATTTTCGGGTTGATATTTTGTAGCATTCCACACCATGTCTTTGGTAGTAAAATGATATCGATTATAATTAAAATAAGGTATTTCATTAGGTTTTAAAACAATATAAACACTGAAACAAGAAGTGGTAGGCTCCCAACTCATAATTCTGTTGTAGAACGACTTTCTCAGTCTATTTTCGCCAATAAGTTTTGCTACGTACCGTATTTCTATATTAGAAATAAAAGTATCTGCAAAATAGGTTTTTCCGTCTTTTGTTTGTACAGAAGTCACTTTATTTTCTTCATCAAAATTCATTGCAACTACTTCTGAATGTTTGAAGACATCTGCATTATATTCTCTAAGTTTTCTAATGAGCAATTTGGAAATCTGACTTCCACCTTTTGTACATTTGTAGGAACTTTGAATGTAAGAATTCACAGTAAGTGCATGTACATGAAACGGAATATCTTCAGAATTGCCTCCATACAAAAAATTAGAACCGAGAAGCACCGATTGTAAAGTTACATTGGAAGTAAGAGACTCTATAAATCTTCTAGTATTGAGATGAAGAATATCTTCATTGTACTCGTGTTTAGTTGATAAATTATAGCGTGGAAAATGATTACAGATGTACTGTATTTCTTTGCAATAGCGTTCTATATTCAGTTTTTCTTCTGGGAATATAGACGATAATTGTTGTACAAAATTGCGATAGCCTTGTGCATGTGGATAGTCTATAACATCACCATCAAATGAAATAATGTCGTAAGCATTAGCGTCCATCTGCTCCAATTCTAGTTGGTCTACAATTTCTAAATAAGAAAAATAATGATGAAGATTTTGCCCTTTTGTAAGTCCGCCCAGATAATGCACCCCTGTATCAAAAATAAGTTTGTCTCTAGAAAAAGTCTGCAAATTGCCTCCATATTGGTTGTTTTTTTCTAAAACACAGACTTTATAGCCTTCTTTCGCCATAATAAGTGCAGAAACAAGACCGCCTAATCCGCTTCCAATAACAAGTATATCGTAATTTTTTTTCAAGTGTTATATAGATTTTTTTGGAACACAATATTCCGTCTATTGGCTGTAAATTAAAGATATAAATTGAATTGCGAAAATTCTTTTTGAGGAAAAGTAGAATTTAATAGCTAATGTAAGACCTAGATTTTTCGGTAAATGAAATTAAATACAAAAACTACATATTGAGATGATGGTGAATAGGCAGCCCTACCTGAGTGGAGCTCTTTTTGTGTGGTTTGGAAAAACCGCACAAAAAAGCGGGAACGGAGGGAGGAAAAGCTGCTCCGAAAAAATATTACTCTTTGGAATCTACATCGTCCCAAAAATCGAAATAATTGAACCATTGCAGTGGATATTTCTGAATCATGGTCTCTAAATTTTGTACATAAGAGTCTAAAAGTCCTTTGGAATCTCGTTTTTTCACTTCTTTGGCAACTCGGGCATAGAGATGATAATGTAAATTTTTTTCTTTCATCACGTAGACATAAACCACGGGAACGCTGAGGCGCGACGCAATGTGGAAGGGACCAGCAGGAAATTTGGCGGTTTTGCCCAGAAGTTCGGATTCCAAAAATTTGGAACCTTGGAAATATCGATCGCCTGTAAAACAAATTAATTCGTTTTTTGTAAGGGCTTCATTAATCTGGAATATATGAGACATATCTTCCTTAACATAGATGAACTTGATGGTAGATTTTTCGGCAGAAACGCTCTCTAGGTATTCTTTGATAACGGTAACTTCTTGATCTGTGGTGACAAGATTGATCTGACAATCTAGATCGATATCGGCAAAAAAGTGCTCTGCAACCTCGAAGTTTCCGATATGAGCGCTGATGAGTACACCGCCTTTTTTTTGTTCTAAAAGTTGTTTAAGATTATCAATCCCATCAAATTCGTAGGTGAATTTGGAGCGCATGCCTGCAGAAATTGCAGTTTTATCGATAAGTACTCTCCCAAATACCAAATAACTTTTGAGAACGGAAAATTTAGCTTTCCATGGGCTGTATTGAAGTCTTTTTTTGAAATAATAAAATATATACCGATTGCTCTTAGTAAGAAATAAGAAATAGTAGGTGGAAACGAAATACAATACAAAATAGGCTGCTCTAACGCCAAGATTCTTGATGCACCAAACGAATATTCGGTAACCCAGAATAGTACCTTTAGATTTGCCTTTCCACTTGTTCATACTAATAATTTTACGTTCCAACGGCTCTCAATCTTATAGAATAGAAAGCTGTTGAATTGTAGAAATGCTATATTTTTGCTGCGATTTTGTCTTCTATCGCTTTATAAAAATCATTGAAGGTAACGATGCTTTTGAAATCTGCTTCTCCTAATTTCACTCCGAAATTGGACTCGATAATTACCACCAAATCTATATAATCCAAACTGTCTAACCCCAAAGTCTTTTTGAAATTAGCCTCGTCGGTAATTTCCTCACCATCAACCTCGAACTCGTTAATTAAAAAATCATTAGCAATGGCAACAATTTTTTCTCTTTCCATGTGTTTATTTAAATTTTTTAACAATCAGTGCAGAATTGGTTCCCCCAAATCCGAAAGAATTCGACAAAAATACATCAATTTTTTGATTTTTTGTTTCTGTGATTAAATTTATATTTTTTGCGTCCTCATCTGGTTTTTCTAAATTGATATTGGGTGCAATAAAATTATGATGCATCATTAATAAAGAATAAATAACCTCACTAGCACCTGCCATCCAACACTCGTGGCCGGTCATAGATTTTGTAGAACTTACCGGTATTTCGCTTCCGAAAATCTGATGGATGGCTTTTGCCTCGTTAGCATCACCAATTGGCGTAGAAGTAGCGTGCGCATTGATATAATCTATATCTTTTGCTTGTAAACCCGATTGCTCTAGCGCACGTTTCATCGCCAATGTTGGCCCTTCTACATTGGGCGTAGAGATATGTCCACCATTAGAGGAAAAACCGTATCCAATAATTTCTCCCAATATATGGGCGCCTCTTTTCTGTGCAGATGCTAAACTTTCTACAATAAGGCTAGCTGCTCCCCCACTTGGGATCAACCCATCTCGATCGGCATCAAATGGTCTTGAAGCTTGATGAGGAGCTTTTTCGCGTGTAGAAAAAACACCCAGTCCGTCAAAACTTGCCATAGAATATTTGTTGGTTTCTTGCGCTCCGCCACATAAAATAATATCTTGAAAACCATTTTTAATCATCATATAGGCTAAGCCCAAAGAGTGCGATCCACTAGCGCAGGCTGCACTGATAGTAAGATTTATCCCTCTAAGCTTGAACAGGGTGGATAAATTCATGGTAACGGTAGAATTCATAGATTTGAATATCGCCCCCGAACCTATAAGGGTAGTATCTTTTTTGTCTCTGGCGATATCTATAGATTCTACCACGGCCTGAGAAACACTATCATTACCGTATAAGATGCCAACTTCATTTTGATCTAGAAAATCTTGGTCTATATTTGCTTGTTTTAATGCGTCTAAAGTGGCAAGATAAGCATATTCGCTTTCCTCACCCATACTGATGCGCTGTCTTCTATTGAGTAAATTTTTGAGATCTGGCTTGGGTACAACACCTGTAAGACTAGATCTGAAACCAAATTCTTTTCGGTCTTGGTCTAGTACAATACCAGATTTTCCTTGGTACAAAGATTCTTTCACCTCATCAAGAGAAATCCCAATGCAAGAATAGATGCCCATCCCCGTAATAACTACTCTATTGTCCATGTTTTTCAAATTTAACAATGTATCAGTTTACCCGATTAACAATCTTTAAATTGAATCAATATTATTAGATTGCCCTACTAATTAAGAGTAAATACCTCCGTTAATATTAATTACTTCGCCCGTGATATAAGATGCCTTTTTTGAGGCTAAAAACGCCACAAGATCTGCTACTTCCTCAGCTTCACCAAATCGGTTGGCAGGAATCATCGCTTTTAATTCGGACTCATCAAACTCTTGAGTCATATCTGTTTTTATAAAACCTGGTGCCACAGCATTCACGGTAATATTTCTTTTGGCTATTTCTTGTGCTAAAGCTTTTGTTGCTGCAACTAATGCTCCTTTTGCTGCAGAATAATTGGTTTGTCCTGCAGTTCCTTTTAGCCCAGAAACAGAAACCATATTGATAATTCTACCGTATTTATTTCTTAGTAATTTCTGAATAAAGAAATTGGTCACATTAAAGAAACCATTCAGACTGGTATTGATAACAGCATTCCAATCTTCGCTTTTCATCCACATAAATAAACCATCTCTGGTAATACCCGCATTATTTATGATTACTTCTACTATAGCATTGGGATTATTAGATTGCCAATTTTCTAACACAGCAATCGTTTCCTCAGCATTACCTACATCAAATTTTAGGATTTCCCCAGTAGAACCCAAAGATTCTACTTGCGATAAAGTATTTAATGCGGCAGCCTCATTAGATGAATAATTAATAAGAATATGATAATTTTTTTCCTCAGCCAATTTTATACAGATTGCTTTACCAATCCCTCTAGAACCGCCTGTAATAATGGCACATTTCATTCTTTTTTTAAATTTTAAAATTAATAAACCTGCTCTGTCAAAATTATTTCGACTTGAGGTATTTCTTCACGTCCTCTAAGTAAGGATACATTACCATATCACTAGAAAAAGTAGGAATGATTTTTCTTATATCGTCATACATTGTTTTAGTAGCAGTAGATACTTGGTCTTTGTATCCAAGATAATCGATTGCCTGAACCACAGTTATAGCTTCAATAGCCAATACTTCAAAAGCATTATCTATTACTTTTCTACAAATCACCGCTGCATTGGTTCCCATACTTACAATATCCTGATTATCGTTATTATTTGGGATACTGTGTACATACATTGGATTAGATAGCATTTGGCTTTCTGCTGTAGTGGACGTTGCGGTGAATTGCACTCCTTGCATGCCAAAGTTGAAACCTAATTTGCCCAAATTTACAAAAGGCGGCAAGATTTCATTAATTTTATAATTCAGTAGATAGTTCAGCTGTCTTTCTGCAAGCATCGTTAGTTTGGTCACCACAATCTTTAGTTTATCCATCTCTAAAGAGATATAATCTCCGTGGAAATTTCCTCCATGATAAACCTGCTGTTCTGCAACATTGATAATGGGATTATCATTAGCAGAATTGATTTCGTTTTCTAATATTTTTTCTGTGTACTCTAAAGTATCCAAAATGGGACCCAAAATCTGAGGTACACATCTGATAGAATAATATTCTTGAACTTTATCTTTAAAAACCTTTTCTTGCTCTTCAAAATGAGTGTACAAATGATCTGCCCTCTTACGGATCAACTTGCTATCAGACAAATGCTCGCGCATTTTTGCCGCAATTTTTTGTTGTCCCAAATGCAATTTAGTGCCATTCAGAGACTCTGATAGATGATCATCGTAAGCTTGTACAATCTCGTTGATAGCACAAGACAATTGGATCGATATATCGATCACCTGATTGGCTTTATAAGCATTCACAATCCCGATTCCCGACATTACCGAAGTCCCATTCATCAAGGCTAAACCTTCACGTATTTCTACTTTAATAGGCTCTAAGCCTTCTATAGCAAAAATTTCTTGGGTAGATTTTCTTTCCCCTTTGTAGAAAACTTCACCTTCACCTATCAGTACCAAGGCAAGATGCGCCAATTGTACAAGATCTCCACTAGCACCTACACCACCATGTTCGAATATAAGAGGTGTTATATCTCTATTGATGAGTTCTTTTAAAAGTAAGATTACAGACTCATGCACTCCAGAATTCCCCAAAGACAAGGTGTTGAGCCTTGCCAACATGCATGCTTTTACCTCATCAGAGGGTAATGGATTTCCTATCCCGGAAGAGTGACTTCTAATTAAATTGTATTGTAACTGATGGGTGTCTTCATCACTTATCTTAAATTGTGCCATCGGCCCGAAACCCGTATTAACACCATATATTACTTTATTTTTTGAAAATTCTTTTAGAAATTGAAAACTTTCGTTTACTCTTTCAACCAAGTTTTCTTCAAGTTCTATTTTTTCATTTTGAGTGATAATCTTCTGAAAATCTTTAAGTTCTAAAAAGTTTTTTATTTTCATCTATTTAAAGTAATTTTATACAATCTTAATTATTTGTCTGTAATTTTGTAACAAAGATATAAGTTATTATTAAAATAAAAAATCAAAGATGGGTAAAGAATTTGTTGATGTTCTTGTCATTGGTGCTGGGCCCTCAGGATGCGTTTCTTCCTCTTTTTTAAAGAAGAACAATCTCAAGGTAAAAGTAGTGGAGAAGACCAAATTTCCTAGAATTGTTGTAGGAGAAAGCCTAATACCTAGAGTGATGGATCATTTTGAAGAAGCCGGGCTTTTGCCTGCGCTGGATCTGATGAAATTTGAAAAAAAATGGGGCGCTCGTTTTTTGAGAGGTGATGACGTTTGTATTTTTGATTTTAGCGAAAAATTTGGTACTGGATGGGATTGGACTTGGCAGGTTCCCAGAGCAGATTTCGACCAAACACTTGCGCAAGAAGTAATTAAAAAAGGGGTTGACCTAGAATTTGAGACGGAAGTTATAGCCATACAATTTGAAGGAACAGATTCTATTACTACCGTTAAAAATAAAAACGGAGAAACCAAAGAAATTCATGCAAAGTTCGTGATTGATTCTAGTGGATATGGTAGAGTTTTACCAAGACTTTTAGATCTTGAAAAACCATCAGTATTATCTCCACATTCTGCCATTTTCTCTCATGTAAAAGATGTAAACAGAGCCGAAGGACAAGAAGGAACTTTGATATCATTTGATATTATAGAAATTGAAGTTTGGCTTTGGGTGATTCCATTTTCTGATGGAAATACGAGTATTGGGATTGTAGGACCAACCGAATATATTGAAAAATTATCCGAAAACGGAGACACTACAGAAGCCCTGCGCAAGGCAATTTCGTTATCAGATTATTATGTGAAAAGATTTAGTGAGGTAGATTTCTTATTTGAACCTAGACATCTTAAAGATTATTCTTGCGCAGTAAAGAAAATATATGGTGACGGTTTTGCCCTTACCGGTAATGCCGCAGAATTTCTAGATCCTGTTTTCTCTTCTGGGATGGCATTCGCTACAGAATCTGGTATGCTTTCGGCTAAATTAGCGATTAGACAGCTTAATGGTGAAGTGGTAGATTGGGAAAAAGAATATTCCGAATATATCCTTTATGGTGTTCGCGTTTTTACCACTTATATTAAAGAATGGTATACCGGAAATCTTCAGGAATTATTTTTCCACAGACCAGAAAACGACGACATCAAAAGAAAAATATGCGCCGTACTTGCAGGATACGTTTGGAATAAAGAAAATCCATTTGTGAAGAAGCACGATACAGTGATAAAAAATCTTGCTAACCTTATAAAATCTGAAAAGTCATTATAAATAAAAAGGGTCTGAATAATCTTCACACCCTTTTTTAATATTTTGATGCTAGTTTATTTTCTTATTATAAATTTTTCGTTATTAAAATTTTAATGTTGATTAAATAATCAAAATATTCTATTTTTTTATCTTAAATCTACAAAAGTAATTGGTTTTCTGCTTTTTGGATTGAAAACAATTTTAGACAATACCTCAAAATCTACCGTTTCAATTTTCGGACTTACCCTTAATTTTGCACGAAAATGATCTCTTATTGCGGTGACAAATTGCTCTTCAGAGTTTTCTAAGCTTACTTTTATAATAATTTCGTCTAAACCAATTTCGTTAGAAATGATAACAATTTGGTAGCACAAGATCCCCTGAAAATCATTTAAAATATCATTCATTGCGGGTGGATATAAAGTAGTTCCTTTATATTTTATCATGTGTTGCTTCCTCCCAATTACAGGCCCTAGACGCATCGTCGTTCGTCCACAAGCACAAGGTTCAGTATGCGATTTCACGATATCGCCCGTTTTAAATCTTAATAATGGCATGGCTTGTACTCCTAATGTAGTAATGGTAAGCTCGCCACTTTCGCCTTCTTGCACAGGATTATTATCATTATCCAAGATCTCTGCAATAATGAGTTCTGGATGGTGATGTCCTCCTTTTTGATACTCGCACTCCGTGAAAGCAGTGCTCATCTCCGTAGATGCATAGGTGGAAAACAACTGGATATCCCATTTTTCTTTTATCTTTTGAGATAAAATATTATCTGTGAAATCCTGATCTTTTATTCCCTCACCAATACAAACAGCGCCATAAATACTAGAATTTTTATAATCTATGCCGTTTTTTTCGGCATAATCTATCATTTTAAGCAAAAACGAAGGTACAGTAATCAGATATTTGGGTTGATATCTAAAAATAGAATCCCATTGCAATTCTGGAATTCCTGGTCCCATTCTAATAACGCTCGCTCCCATTTTTCTCAATCCTAAAAAATAAGCTAACCCCGCCATGAATCTTTTATCAATGGTGGTTATCATCTGTACTACATCACCTTTTCTTATCCCTGCACAAGCAAAAGAAATTGCTTCATTATAGGCAAGTCTTTCTAAATCTTGATCTGACAAACCAAATGTAACTGGATCTCCTAATGTGCCTGAAGTGGTGCTATAGTCAACAATATCATGAGAAGGGATGCAAAAAAAATCTTGATTGTGCTTTTGCAAATCGTCTTTAGTGGTGACAGGAAGTTGTACCAAATCTTCTAATGTTTGAATATCATCAATACGGATATTTACAGCTTCAAATAATTGCTTGTAAAAAGGCGAATGTTGTCTGATATAGGAAAGGGTTTCTAGAAGTTTTTGCTCCTGAAGAATTTTAATTTCCTGAATTTCTGATTTTTCGATTGTGGGATAAAGTTCCAAGTTGGTCATTTTAAGAAACAAATTTATTAAATCTTACATAGACTTAGCTGTTTATTTCTGTTTCATTTACGAGGAAATTGTTTAAATATAATTTAGAGGGTGATGAGTAGATAAATATGATTTTGATTTTGAAGATTTTAAAGTGATACCCTCAAATAAAACATATCTTATAAACCGACAAAATTTGCTAAATTTGCTAACTTGATTAATCAACGAATTTGAGAAAATACAATGAGCCAATTTAAAGAATATAAAAACCTTAATCTGATAGATGTTGCCGAAAATGTTTCGGAATTCTGGAAAATCAATAACACCTTTGCCAAAAGTGTAGAAACTCGTGAGGGAAATCCTGAGTTTGTTTTTTATGAAGGTCCACCTTCTGCAAACGGAATGCCTGGGATTCACCACGTTATGGCGAGAGCTCTTAAAGATATTTTCTGCCGTTACCAAACACAAAATGGGAAACAAGTTTTCCGTAAGGCAGGTTGGGATACGCATGGTCTTCCTGTAGAATTGGGAGTAGAAAAAGAATTAGGAATCACTAAAGAAGATATTGGCAAAAAAATCTCTATCGAAGATTACAACAAAGCGTGCCGTGAAGCGGTAATGCGTTATACTGATGTTTGGAATCATCTTACCGAAAAAATTGGGTATTGGGTAGATCTAGAAGATCCTTACATCACGTACAAATCCAAATATATGGAAACGGTTTGGTGGTTGCTAAAACAATTGTATAGCAAAGAATTGTTGTACAAAGGGTACACCATACAACCTTATTCTCCAAAAGCAGGAACAGGACTCTCCTCACATGAGCTGAATCAGCCAGGAACGTATCGTGATGTTACAGATACTACAATTGTAGCTCAATTTAAAGCAAAAAAAGAAAGCTCTACTTTGTTTCATGAAGTAGAGGGTGACGTAAGTATACTTGCTTGGACCACTACCCCATGGACACTACCTTCTAATACAGCTTTGGCAGTGGGTAGAGATATAGAATATGTATTGGTAAAAACATTCAATCAATATACTTTTGAACCTATCACCGTAGTTTTGGCAAGAGTTCTACTAGAGAAAAACTTTGGTAAAAAATATGCAGAAGGTACAGCAGAAGATTTCGCAAACTATACTTCTAGTAGTAAAGTAATACCTTATCAAATTCTAAAAGAATTTACTGGTGAAAAATTAGAAGGAACTCAGTATGAACAATTGATCCATTGGTTCACTCCGAACGATACTCCAGACCAAGCATTCAGAGTTATTATTGGAGATTTTGTAACTACAGAAGATGGTACAGGTATCGTACACATTGCGCCTACATTTGGTGCAGATGATGCAAGAGTAGCAAAAGATGCTGGCGTGCCTCCAATGTTGGTGAAGGACGAAAATGATAATTTGGTTCCTTTGGTAGACCTTCAGGGTAAATTTATCGCTGGTGAAAACGTACCTGAAATATTTGCTGCAAAATATATTAAAAACGAATATTATGACGAAGGTGCAGCCCCAGAAAAATCTTGGGATGTTGAGTTGGCAATTCTTCTGAAAACTGAAAACAAAGCCTTTAAAGTAGAAAAATACGTACACAGTTATCCTCATTGTTGGAGAACAGACAAACCAGTACTTTACTATCCGCTAGATTCTTGGTTTGTAAAAATGACCGCTGTAAAAGAACGTTTAGTAGACCTGAATAAAGGAATCAACTGGAAACCAAAAGCAACGGGTGAGGGCCGATTTGCCAATTGGCTAGAAAATGTGAACGATTGGAATCTATCTCGTTCTAGATATTGGGGAATCCCATTGCCAATTTGGAGAACTGAAGACTCTAAAGAAGAAATCATCATTGGTTCTGTTGAAGAATTGTACAACGAAATAGAAAAATCTATTGCTGCTGGATTGATGAGTAAAAATCCATTCGAAGGATTCAAAATTGGAGATATGTCTGAGGAAAACTATGACCTTATCGATCTTCATAAAAATATCGTGGACAAAGTGGTATTGGTTTCAAATTCTGGACAACCTATGATTAGAGAAACTGACCTTATTGACGTTTGGTTCGACTCTGGTTCTATGCCTTACGCACAATTGCACTACCCTTTCGAGAATAAAGAATTAATAGATAATAATAAAGCATTCCCTGCAGATTTTATTGCAGAAGGAGTAGATCAAACTCGTGGTTGGTTCTATACATTACACGCAATTGGTACAGCAGTTTTCGATTCTGTAGCCTACAAAAATGTAATGAGTAACGGACTTGTACTAGACAAAAACGGACAAAAAATGTCTAAGCGTCTAGGAAATGCTGTAGATCCGTTCGAAACTTTAGGAAATTACGGTCCAGATGCTACGCGTTGGTACATGATTTCTAATGCAAACCCTTGGGAAAATCTAAAATTTGATACGGAAGGTATTGATGAGGTAAGAAGAAAATTCTTCGGAACTTTATACAACACGTATTCATTCTTTATCCTTTATGCTAACGTAGATGGTTTCAAATATGCCGAAAAAGATATTGAAGATAGACCAGAAATAGACCGTTGGATTTTATCTGAATTAAATCTTTTAATAAAAGAAGTAAAAGCATTCTACGAAGATTACGAGCCTACAAGAGTAGCAAGATCGATCAGTAATTTCGTTAATGATAACTTGAGTAACTGGTATGTAAGATTATGCAGAAGACGTTTTTGGAAGGGAGATTATTCTGATGACAAAATTTCTGCTTACCAAACTTTATATACTTGCCTTGAAACTATTGCTAAATTATCGGCTCCTATTGCTCCGTTCTTTATGGATCAGCTTTTCCAGGATCTGAATGCAGTAACAGGTAAAGATAAAAACGAATCTGTACACCTTACAGATTTCCCAGTAGCTAATGAAGCGCTTATCGACTTAGATTTGGTAGAAACTACTCATTTGGCTCAGCAAATTACAAGTATGGTGTTTTCTCTAAGAAAGAAAGAGAATATGAAAGTGCGTCAACCTTTACAAAAAGTGTTGATTCCTGTACTAGATGCTAAGACAGAAAAACAAATTTTAGCCGTATCAGAGCTTATAAAGCAAGAGGTAAATGTGAAAGAACTCCAACTTATCAATGCTGAAGAAGCTTCTCACCTTATCATCAAGCAGGTGAAACCCAACTTCAAGGCACTAGGATCTAGACTAGGAAAAGACATGAAGGCAGTAGGTGGCGAAATTGCCAACTTTACTGCAGAACATATCGCTACTCTAGAAAAAGAAGGCAAAATAGAGGTACAAGGATACGAAATAACGACAGCAGATGTAGAAATTTCTACCAAAGATATCCCAGGTTGGACTGTAACTTCGGACGGAAAAACAACTGTGGCATTAGATTTGACGCTAACAGAAGAGTTAAAATCTGAAGGGATTGCTAGAGAGTTTATCAATAGAGTACAAAACATCAGAAAAGAGAAGAATTTTGATCTAACTGATAAGATAACTATCAGTTTGGAAGAGAAATCAACTTTTATTGATCAAATAATGAAAAATGAGGCATATATTTCTTCTGAAGTATTGTCAAATAAGATAGAAATTGTATCTTCACTTTCAAATTTTAACGAAATTGACATCGATGAGGTCAATTTTAAAGTGAATGTTGAAAAAATTTAATATGTAGCGTATTGTTTTTTTTTGAATTTCAATTAATAATTTAATTAAAAAGATAAGTAACATGCAAGACGAGAGAGTAAGATACAGCGATGCTGATTTACAGGAATTCAAATTAATAATAAAAGATAAAATAGAGAAAGCAGAAAAAGATTTGCAACTCATTAGAGAAAGTTTTATCAACGACCAGAATAATGGAACAGATGATACTTCACCTACCTTTAAAGCTTTTGAAGAAGGTGCAGAAACTCTTAGTAAAGAGCAAAATTCAATTTTGGCAGGTAGACAAGAAAAATTTGTTCGCGATCTCAGAAATGCTCTCATTAGAATAGAAAATAAAACCTACGGTGTATGTAGAGTAACAGGAAAACTGATCCCGAAAGATAGACTTCTGGCTGTTCCTCACGCTACCTTAAGTATAGAGGCAAAAAATATGCAGAGATAATACCTGTACTATTTTTTAATTTTAAACAAAAATTGGGTTTATAGAATGTTAACGTAACATTTTTGTAAACCTGATTTTTAATTTTATATAAATACAACTTTAAAAAAGAGTGATTTTCCTTTTTTATAAAAAACAACAATCAATACATAATGGAATCTATTATAGTACATACTAAAAATGCAATGGAACTTTCCGCACTAAGAACAGTGCTAAAAGATATGAATATCGAGTTTGAAAAATTCCATACCAAAAATGTTTTTCACAACAAGAAAACGATACAAAAAGTTATTAGCAAAAAAAATGAAAAAATAGGTAAACCATTTAAACCAAAAGGATAATCATGAAAAAGATTATTGCGATCACTCTTATTATATTATTAATAGATCAAATATCTAAAATATACATAAAAACCAATTTTCAAGTTAACGATTTTGTATCTATAATGCCTGGCTTCAAACTTACTTTTGTAGAGAATCCTGGGATGGCTTATGGATTTCATTTTGGAGGAATTATTGGTAAATATTTTTTGGTAATTGTAAGAATCTTCCTGATTGGAGGAATGGTGTATCTCTTCAAAAATTGGCTACAAAGAGGAGAATCCAATTACTTGATCATCCCAATGTCGATGATTTTTGCCGGTGCTATAGGAAATTTAATCGATGGAATGTTCTACGGGCTTATTTTTGATAGTGGAACGGTATATGACGAAAGCATCGACCAA
The DNA here is from genome assembly GCF_045629545.1 of Chryseobacterium sp. Classification (GTDB taxonomy): domain Bacteria; phylum Bacteroidota; class Bacteroidia; order Flavobacteriales; family Weeksellaceae; genus Chryseobacterium. The sequence goes on from NZ_JAZQRK010000049.1 coordinate 58,905, forward strand.
TGGATTGGATATGGTGGAATTTCTAAATTAGTACCATTTGGACAAGGCTATTCTTCTTTCATGAGAGGTTGTGTAGTTGATATGCTACATTTCCCATTGGTAGATTTTACTTTACCAGATAGTTGGCCAGTTATTGGTGGTAAACATATAGAGTTTTTTAAATATATCTTCAATGTAGCAGATTCTGCCATTACCGTAGGAGCAGCATTTTTATTAATATTTAGAAAGAAAGCATTTCCTAATGGACTAGAATTCTAGAAAATATAAAAGACAATGAAACTATCTTTTAAAAATAGTATTAAAATATTCCTGCTGCTTATCGTAGCAGGAATACTTTTTATTGCATTTGCCAATTACAATATTAGGAAGGAAAGTGATCCTTATTTGTACGATAAAATCGTAGAACTAGCAGAAGTACCTGTACCCAAGACAGCTTTACTTTTGGGAACTAGTAGAACGCTGAGTGATGGACGAAAAAATTTGTATTTCTACTATCGCATAGAAGCTGCAGTAGAACTCTATAAAAGTGGAAAAATAAATAACATCATCGTAAGTGGAGATAATGGTAAGAAAAGCTATAACGAACCAGAAGATATGCAGCTCACACTGATGGAATACGGGATTCCGGAGGATAAAATATTTTTAGACTTTGCCGGTTTTAGAACTCTGGATTCTGTAGTTAGAGCAAAAACAATTTTCGGACAAAATCAACTTATTATAATTTCTCAGAAATTTCATAATGAGCGTGCTGTATTTTTAGCAAGAAAAAACGGCATCCAAGCTTTGGGATATAACGCCACAGACGTCAACAAACAAATGGGACTGAAAACCAATACCAGAGAATATCTAGCGAAGGCAAAAGTATATTGGGATCTTATATTGGGTGTAAAACCGAAATTTGGAGGTGATAAAGTAGTGATTCCACAATAGAAAACACAGTGTGGCAATATCATTCTATTTGTAATAGGAATTAAATAGAATCTCGTAAATTTGTCAATCAAATTATTTTTATAAAATCAACAATCAATGTCAAGAATTCTTACCGGCATACAAGCCACCGGAACACCGCATCTTGGTAACTTACTAGGTGCTATCATCCCTGCTATAGAGCTTTCTAAGCAAGAGGGAAACGAGTCTTTTTTATTCATAGCCAACCTGCATTCTCTTACTCAGATAAAAGATGCTAAAGAGCTAAAACAAAATACTTACGAAATTGCTGCGGCTTGGCTTGCTTGCGGCGTTGATACGGAGAAAACTTTTTTCTACAGACAAAGCGATATCCCAGAAACGTGCGAATTATCTTGGCATTTATCATGTTTCTTCCCTTACCAAAGATTAACGCTAGCACACTCTTTCAAAGATAAGGCAGACCGTTTGCAAGATGTAAATGCAGGTTTGTTTTCTTATCCTATTTTGATGGCTGCAGATATCCTATTGTACGATGCAGAAGTAGTACCTGTAGGAAAAGACCAATTGCAACATCTAGAGATTGCCCGCGATGTGGCGTCTAGGTTTAATAACCAAATGGGTGAAGTTTTGTTATTGCCACAAGCAGAACTTCAAGAAAACACCAAGTATGTACCAGGCATAGATGGTCACAAAATGTCTAAATCTAGAGGAAACATCATCAATATTTTCTTACCAGAAAAACAATTGAAAAAACAGGTAATGAGTATAGAAACAGATTCTAAATCTCTAGAAGACCCAAAAGATCCTACTACAGACAAAACATTTGCTATTTTCGAGCTTATTGCAACCCCAGAACAAACCGAAGAACTTCGTGCAAAATACCTTGCAGGTAATTTTGGGTACGGACATGCAAAACTAGAATTGCTGAACCTTATTCTTACAAGATTTGAAAAAGAAAGAGAATTGTTCTCTTACTACATGGATAATCTTGATGTATTGGAAGAAAAACTTCAAGAAGGAGCCAAAAAAACTAGAGTAATTGCTAATGATACCATAAAAAGAGTAAGGGTGAGTTTAGGAGTTTAGAATACTACTTTTTTGACACCATAAAACAGTGATATCCATCATTGTATTCATAAACAATATCCCAATTGGGGTATTGTTTTATAATAGTCTTTATGATAGATAAACCCAAACCTGTGGAGCTTTGTTCTGTACCTTGTTTGTAAAATCTATTGAATATTTTAGCCTGATCCAAAGGCGCATCCAAACCTGTATTCTTTACAATTATCAAATTTTCTTTAATTTCAATTTCAAGTTCGCCATCAACTTTATTATATCGAATTGCATTTTTAAGCAAATTTGAAAGTAAAATTATGGCTAAATCAGGATCAAAGTTGGCAGAAAACTTTTCTTCCTCTATAACGTGTGTCGTTATTTCTTTATGTTCTATATAATCTTCGTAGTCTAATAACAATTCTTTTATAATATCATTAAAAATTATGTTTTCACTTTTATTAAACTGATTATTTTCAATTTTAGAAAGCATCAGAAGAGATTTGTTTAGGCTCGTCATGCGGCTCAAATTACTTTTCACTTCGCTCATTAGTTTAAGATGATCTTCGCTCAACTCATCATTTCGCATGGCAAAATCTAATTTATTAATAGCAATAGCCAAAGGTGTTTGAAGCTCATGCGAGGCATTTTCAATAAACTGCTTTTGTTGTAGAAAAACCAATTCATTACGACCAATCATACCTTCAATTTCGGTATTCAAATCATTAAACTCTTTGATGGCATACGTCTTCTTTTCATACACCGAATGCTGACCAAACTGATATTTTTTAAGGTTATTCAGAATGTGGTAAAATGGTTTTAAAGCTTTATTCAGAAGTAAACCATTTACCAAAATTACACTGATAACCAAAAGGAAATACAGAATTACCAATGCTGTAGTCAGATCGTAGATCAGTTCATCCTCCTCCACAGTAGAGGTACGTACCACCAACTTTTGGTATTTCCCATATTGATCTATAAAATCGGTCTCCAACACTCTATAAGGCTCATCTTCATCATCATACTCCATATAATACATCTTATTATAGAGTTTGTTTTTTTCGGTATATTTCAGCGGAGAAACCGGATTGATATTGAATTCATTAAAACCAAATTCGTTATTTTTTAGTAAATTCGGATCTACATAAACTGCTTTTATCAGCTGTATTTTTCTATTTTTCAGTCCGTCATCTACATTATCATACACCTCATCCAAAATATAAGCATAATACAACGCTGCCCATACAGCAATTACAGCCAATAGAATTAGCGTAAGGTATTTTATGGTGTAATATTTTAGAGAAATCTTCATTATAAAAATTTATAACCAATCCCGTATACTGCTTGAAAATCTGCTTGAGAATTATTTTGTTTCAGTTTTTTTCTAAGATTTTTTATTTGAGAATAAATAAAATCCAAACTATCAGCCTGATCTATATAATCTCCCCAAATTGCTTCTGCCAACATTGTTTTTTGCAAAGTTTTATCAGGATTAATGATGAAATAATACAAAAGATCGTACTCTTTTCTATTCAACACCAATTCTACATCATCTATCTTCACCTTTCTAATATCCGGAAAAACAACTATATTTTTGTATTGAATGGTATTTTCTCCGTCCTGATATTTTCTCCTAATAACCGATTTTACACGAGCTAATAATTCTGCTAGGTGAAATGGCTTTGCCAAATAATCGTCTGCCCCAACTTCTAGTCCGTTCACTTTATCATCCACAGAATCGTTTGCCGAAAGAATAATGACAGGATCTTTTTTGTGGCTGTTTTTAATTTCTCTCAAAAGATCCATTCCGTTTCCATCAGGAAGCATAATATCCAACAAAATACAATCGTATTCATAAGATATTATTTTTTCTAACCCCAATTGGTAATTTTCGGCAGTTTCTACAAGATATCGTTCGGCTTCTAAGAACTTTTGTACAACCGTTCTTATCTCGGGTTCATCTTCTACAAGGAGTATTTTCATAATGTGACCTCTTATATTATTCTACAAAATTACCTCTTAGAATTCTTAAGAGGTAATGTATTGGTGAGCGTTAAAATATTAATCATCTATTCTTGTAAAGTTTCCATTTGCATCAAATTCCAAGTCCAAACCATTAGAAAGTTCTGCTTTATAAGAATAAGTTTTTCTTTCTATTTTGATGATATGCGTGTTTGGAAATGTTTTAGCAATATGATTTCTTATCCCTGCGGGAATAAAATTGTAAGGCACTTTTTGGTGTTTACCATCTACTTCTTTCCAATTTCCCTTGCCATCAAATTCTATCTTCATACCGTTTGCCATATGGATTTTATATTCATCCACACCAAAGATTTCTCTATCTTCTAAGATACTACTCGTTTTTACGTTTTTAAAATTGGCTTTAATAAATTTCTGTGCGTTTTGTGGCAATTGGGTGTAAGTAATCGCTCTATCTTGAGCAAAAACCAAACTTCCTACTAATAAAAATAGTATACTAAATGCTGCTGTTACTTGTCTAAAATTTTTCATAATTTTTATTTTTGTTGAATTTTAATACTGCAAATTTCTACAATCATTTAGGAAAGATTTAGGAACAAAATAATATCATTACGTTTTACAAATAATTTTTAATTTCAGATAATTGATAGACCGATTTTAAATTTTCCTCTACTCTATTTTCATTCAAAACATCAAAGAAAATAACATCCATACCAAACTTTTGCGCGCCTGTAACATCAGCAATCCAATCGTCACCAATCATTATACTTTCATTTTTTTCGGCACCAGCTAACTGCAGAGAATACTCGAAAATTTTGGAATTTGGTTTTCTTATTCCAATAGAATCTGCACTTGTAATTGTACTAAAATACTTTGAAATGCCAGATAACAAACACTTTCTCTCCGTAACTTCTTGGAAGCCATTAGAAATAACATGGAGTGTGTAATTTTTATTATTCAAATAATTAAGCAAATCTTCTGCTCCATCCAAAAGATGATTGTATAGCAGAATGGTATCCAAAAAATGGGATTCAAAATACTGAGAAAGCGCTTCATCATCTACACTAAAACTTTTGAAAGTATCATAAAATCTGTGTTTTCTTAGATAATCTTTATCAATGATTCCGTCTCGGATTTTTTCCCACAAAACTTCATTCACGTCATAGAATACACGATGAAACTCCTCGAAATCTATAGCGTATAATTGCGCAATTTTTTGTTGCTCGAAAAGGTCTTTTATAGTGAGATAAGCGTTCTTGCGATGATCCCAAAGGGTATTATCAAGATCAAAAAAAATGTGCTGAATTTTCATACAGCACAAAATTACTCATTAATTTTTTGTGATTTGACATAAATTATTTTTAATCTTTATCACTTCTAGATTTTTAGAAAATCTCAGTAAAAAATCAATAATTTCTTTTTTTGGTTTTAAATTTTTTGTTTTCAAAAAGTCATTTGATTTCATAGGCAAATTGTATTTTCTTAAAAACGCAAAATTATAAAAATTATTGCCTTGTGAGCATAATATTGTTTTCGTCCATGATTTTTCTAAGATTGATCAATGCATATCTCACGCGTCCCAAAGTTGTATTAATACTCATATTAGTTTGCTCTGCAATCTCCTTGAAGCTAAGACCATCATAAAATCTGAGTTTTATCACCTCCTGCTGATTTTCGGGAAGATATTGTAGCATTTTTTGTAAATCATCCTGTATTTGGTTGCTAACCAATCGGTCTTCTATATTTTCTGAAGGCTCTCGTATCAGATCGAAAATTGAATATTCTTCATTGTCAAAGGTAGTTTCAGATACTTTTACGGTTTTAGATTTGGCTCTGAAATAATCGATAATTAAGTTGTAGGCAATTCTTTTTGCCCAAAGTATAAATTTACCTTCTTCACTATAACGCTTCTCTTTTAGCATAATAATAATCTTCATAAAGGTATCCTGAAAAATATCATTGGCAAGCTGCTCATCGTTTATTTTGTACAATATAAAGGTAAAAAGCTCTTTTTGATGACGATGAATTAGAAGAGACAATGCTTCTTCTTTACCATTTTGATACTGAGAAATAAGTAGACTATCTGTAGATTTCATGACTTTTCTTTTCTATTATTATTCCTAGACAAAATTTCTCGGCAAGTAACCAAGTGATAATAATGTCGCGAAATAGATTTAAAGTAAAGTCTTCTCGATAAATAAAAATTATGCCGTAAATATATATAAAATATTAATAACTGTTAACAATTTGTTATTATTTTATATACTATTTATAATTAAACTCTACTTTAGCATATCGTGTAAGAAGGTAGTTGGGATATTTAGTGTAAAATTGATATTTAATCCTTTTAGTTCTTTTCCGTTTAGATTTGAAATAGGGAAAGCATAACCTCCCGTAAGATCTAGAATCCCGAATAAGCTGACACCAATTTTTGGAGCTACATACTTGTTAGTTCCTTCCACACCTGCTAAGAAATAATAAGAGTGATAGAAATCTACATTTTTTTCGAAGTTCAACAGGATATCAGCTTGTATTTTTGGCATAATGGCATATTTCGAATGGGTAGAACCCATCAATGCAGAAGCACCTAGACGATAGATCATATCATCATTTTTTAGAAATAACAATTTTCCTCCTACTTCACCAAAGCTTTGGTTTTGGTATACGTAACCTACATTTACCAATTTGTGTACTGTGAGCTGAGCTTTCGCAAAACTACTCATCACCACCATTACTCCAAAAGCGAGAACCCAACAAAAGTTTTTCATGATATTGTATTTAGAATGTAAATTTAAAAAAACTGCTTTATCACAAGTAGGATAAAGCAGTATATATAGTAACTAAGAAAGTATTAAACTCCGAAAGCGGCTTTTATAGCTTCTACTTTATCTAATTTTTCCCAAGTAAAGAATTCTAGTCCTGTAAGAGTAAGCTCGTTCTTTTGTCCCTTATTAAAGGTTTTATCTGCAATATAGTGCTCTCTTCCCATGTGCCCGTAAGAAGCAGTTTCTTGATAAATAGGGTTTCTCAATTTCAAGTTTTGCTCTACTGCATAAGGACGAAGATCAAAAATAGTTGAAACTACTTTAGCAATTTCCCCATCATTGATGTCTACTTTAGCTGTACCGTAAGTATTAATGTACAATCCACAAGGTTCTGCAACACCAATTGCGTAAGAAACCTGAACCAATACTTCGTCAGCAATACCTGCTGCTATCAAGTTTTTTGCAATGTGTCTGGTAGCATACGCTGCACTTCTATCTACTTTTGATGGATCTTTACCAGAAAACGCTCCGCCTCCGTGCGCACCCTTTCCACCATAAGTATCTACAATGATTTTTCTTCCTGTAAGACCCGTATCTCCATGAGGTCCTCCAATCACGAATTTCCCTGTAGGATTGATGTGATATTTAATTTCATCATTAAATAATGCTTGTATTTCCAAAGTTTGTTTTGCAACCACTCTAGGAATAAGAATATTTTTGATGTCTTCACGAATTTTTTCCAACATTTCTTGTTCTGGAGCAAAATCATCATGCTGAGTAGAAACCACGATAGAATCTATTCTTACTGGTTTGTGATCATCAGAATACTCAATAGTTACTTGGCTTTTTGCATCAGGACGAAGGTAAGGAATCTCGGTATTTTCTCTTCTTAGAGCAGAAAGCTCTTTCAAGATTGTGTGAGCCAAATCTAATGCCAAAGGCATGTAGTTTGCCGTTTCGTTGGTAGCGTACCCGAACATCATCCCTTGGTCACCTGCACCTTGTGCGTTGGCTTTGGTTTCGAAACTTTCGTCTGCAGCTATTCTATCTACTCCTTGGTTGATATCAGGTGACTGCTCATGGATTGCTGAGATTACTCCACAAGAATCTCCATTGAACATGTATTCTCCTTTTGTATATCCAATACCATTGATAACGTCTCTTGCAATGTTTTGTACATCTAGATAAGCATCAGATTTTACTTCACCTGCCAATACCACTTGCCCAGTAGTTACCAGTGTTTCGCATGCCACTTTAGAAGCTTTATCGTATGCCAAAAAATGGTCAATTAATGCATCGGAAATTTGGTCGGCAATTTTATCTGGATGCCCTTCTGAAACAGATTCAGATGTGAATAAATAAGACATATTTTTCTTGTATTTTTTAAATTAAAATAAATGAAGAAAAAAATGATGAATTGCCCAAAATAGCTAAAAAGAATTACTGTTTTAGCGATTTTTTAGAGAGGTTGCAATCAGGTCAAATTTTTCCTCGTTAATAAACTTCAGCAAATTTAAGTACTATTTTTTTAATACTCAAAACTTTTATATGATAAATGTCTATTTCTTCACATTGATTGATAAAGTACCAATCAATTATGGTTTTATGTTTACAAAATCTTTTGGATTTTCGTTGTAATTCAATGTATTAGCAAGGGAATTTCTAATGAATTCTGATAACTCATCAATAATCTTTTGCTTAAAAGTAGGTTTGTAATAGATAATGCTAATTTCTCTGAAAGGATAAGGTTTTTTGAATCTAAATACTTTTTTCTTTTGGTCTCCAGAAAGCTGATTGAGTGCTAACTCTGGTAAAACACTGATGCCTCCTACTTTATCTATCATATACACCAAAGTATGAATGTTTGCAGCGGTAAACTCTAGATTTTTTGGCTTTAGACGATTTTCTTTTAGGTGACAAATATTTTCAAACTGATTTCTCAAGCAATTGCCTTCTTCTAGCAGCCAAACTTTCTCTGTATTGATCTCTTCTGGAATAACAAAACTGTTCTTCTTCTCGGCATCTGTAGTATCTGAGCTATAAACCATCAGTTCTTCATTGAAAAGGAAATCTCTATAGAATTCCCCAGCAGTCTCGTATGGAGTAGAAATAATACCCGCATCCAATTCTCCTGCCTTTAGAGCTTTGATAAGATTATCAGTAGTCATTTCTTTTACATTCATTTTAATCTTAGGGTTTTGCTCCAAAAAACTAAAAATCTCTGTAGGAAGGATAAATGAAGAAACGGTAGGAATAATTCCGAGATTAATGGTTCCTCCTAAGATATTATTCAGTAAATTAGCCTTGTTTTTAAGCTCATTTACAGACTCAATGATCACCTTGGCTTGATCTATAATTTGTAACCCAACGTCCGTTGTACGAATGGGATGCGTAGTTCTATCAAAAACTTTGACATCTAGTTCGTCTTCAAACTTTTGTATCATTGCACTTAATGTAGGTTGGGTTATAAAACAGGCTTGTGCAGCTTTACCAAAATGCTTGTACTTATCTACAGCGATAAGATATTCTAATTGCTGAATGTTCATTGATTAATATTATCTATTACAAAGATATAATGTTTTTGTAATAACTAATTATAAAAATTTTTAAATTTATTTTGAAGCTTTTAATAGCAAAACTTTATCATCATTAAAAAAACAAAATTCAAAACATATAATATGAATTCTAAAAAATTGACGACAAGTAGTGGCGCCCCATACTACGAGCACCAAGATTCTCAAACCGTAGGAGCAAGAGGTCCTGTATTGTTGCAAGACTTTATACTACAAGAAAACTTGGCCCACTTTGTAAGGGAAAGAATACCAGAAAGGATAGTACATGCCAAAGGTAGTGGTGCCTACGGGAAGTTTACAGTTACCCATGATATTACAAAATATACCAAAGCAAAAATTTTCTCACAAATAGGGAATACTTGCAAAATGTTTGCTCGTTTTTCTACTGTAGGTGGAGAAAAAGGAAGTGCTGATACGGCAAGAGATCCTAGAGGATTTGCTTTGAAATTCTATACACAAGAGGGCAATTGGGATTTGGTAGGAAACAATACCCCAGTGTTCTTTATTAAGGATGCAAAGAAATTCCCCGATTTTATTCATACCCAAAAAAGAGTTCCAAAGACCAATCTGAAAAGTGCAACCATGATGTGGGACTTTTGGAGTCTGAATCCCGAATCTCTTCACCAAGTTTTAATCTTGATGTCGGATAGAGGAACACCACAAGGTTATAGACATATGCATGGCTTTGGCTCTCATACTTTTTCTATGATTAATGAAGATAACCATAGGACTTGGGTAAAGTTTCATTTTAAATCTAAACAAGGCATCAAAAACTTTACTGATGCTGAAGCAACGAAAATGGCTGGAGAAAATCCCGATTATGCACAAGAGGATCTTTGTAATGCAATAGATAATGGCGAATTTCCTAAATGGACTATGTACATCCAAGTAATGACAGAAGAGCAAGCCAAAGAGTTTAGATGGAATCCTTTTGATATTACGAAAGTATGGTTTCAAGAAGATTTCCCACTTATTGAAGTTGGTGAAATGGAACTGAATGAAATTCCTGTCAACTACTTCGCACATGTAGAGCAATCTACGTTTTCACCTAGCAACTTGATTAATGGAATTAGCTTTTCTCCAGATAAAATGTTGCAAGGTAGATTGTTCTCCTATCCGGATGCACATCGTTATAGAGTTGGCGTTAATGCTCATCAATTGGAAGTAAACAGATGTCCATTTGCTGTTAATAATTATCAAAGAGATGGCTATATGGCAGATTCCTCATTATACCAAGATCAACCCAATTATTTCCCGAATAGCTTTGATGATACCGTAGCAGATAGTGCTTATAAAAATTTGGATTACGAATTGGACAATAGCCGCGTTGCCAACTACAACCGCAATGAAAACGATAACGATCATTACACACAACCAGGCTTACTTTACACCAAGGCATTAAACGAAAAAGATAGAGAAAATCTTGTGAATAACATCATTGGAAGCATGAGCAAAATAGACGGACCGAAGAGAAATGATATCATCAACAGGCAAATGTGTCATTTCTTCAGAGCAAATATAGAGCTTGGCATGAAAGTAGCATCAGGGTTGAAAATTAATATCGACTCTAATATGATGAATCATATGAAATAGTGATTAAATAATTCATATATTTTTAAGAATTATCAAAATTTTCTTCATTATTTATTAAAAAAGCATTAATTTGCAGAGTGTAAAATCTTAAGAACTAGTATGGCTTATCATAATATATTATTATCAAAAGAAGAAAAAATAGCTTCAATCACGATCAATAGACCCGAAAGCTTAAATGCTTTAAACGCTGTTACAATAAAAGAACTGAGTATTGCGTTAGATGAACTAGAGAAAGATACAGAAGTAAGGGTTATCATCATTACTGGAAGTGGTGAAAAATCCTTCGTGGCAGGTGCGGACATTAAAGAGTTTATAGATTTTGATCAAGAGAAAGCAGAACAATTAGCCATCAATGGGCAAGCTTCTGTATTTAATAAAATTGAAAACTTATCCAAACCCGTCATTGCAGCCATCAACGGTTTCGCACTTGGTGGAGGGTTAGAACTTGCGATGAGTTGCCACATCAGATACGCTTCCGATAATGCTAAACTTGGGTTACCAGAAGTGACCTTGGGTCTTATACCAGGATATGGTGGTACACAAAGATTACCAAAATTGGTAGGAAAAGGACTCGCCAACGAAATGATCTTTTCTGCAAAAATGATTTCTGCATCTAGAGGAAAGGAAATCGGGTTGGTAAATGAGGTTTTCCCTATCACTGAATTATTAATTAAAACAAAAGAACTAGCCAAGACCATTAGCAATAATTCTCCGATGGCTATTTCTAAAGCGATTATAGCAACGAATCTATCTGACACGGATAAGGGTTTTGAAACTGAGATTAAAAGTTTCGGTGAACTCTTTGAACTAAACGATAAGAAAGAAGGAGTTTCTGCTTTTCTAGAAAAAAGAAAGCCTAACTTCTAATTATCATTTTTAAAATTATTTCGAAAAAAAACAAACCGATGCAGATGTATAATAAGTTTGACAAAGCTTATCTAAAAATGGCTCTCGAATGGGCAAAACTTTCCTACTGCGAGAGAAAACAGGTAGGAGCTCTTGTGGTAAAAGACAGGATGATTATTTCAGATGGTTACAATGGTACTCCTTCTGGTACCGAGAACTGCTGTGAAGACGCTGATGGGAAAACACATTGGTACGTACTCCATGCAGAGGCAAACGCTATATTGAAGCTGGCAGGTTCTACACAGTCTGCCAAAGGGGCAACGTTATATCTTACGTTATCACCCTGCAAAGAATGTAGCAAACTAATATTACAAGCTGGCATTTCGAGGCTTGTTTATATCAATGCCTATTCGGACGATGAAGGAATAGCGTTCTTGAAAAACCATCATATTGAAATAGTGCAAGTTTCTGAAAATGAATTATAAAAAATAAAACACAATGACTTGGGATGAAAAAATTAAAGATTTTGAAATATTTCTTAGATTCGAAAGAAATTTTTCAGAAAACACACTCGACGCTTATGTTCGAGACATTAAAAAACTTAAAGAATACGCAGAAGAGCAGCTAGAAGGCATTGGGCCAGACACTATCTCTTATGACAATTTGCAGGAGTATATTTTTAAGTTGTCTAAACTAAAATTTAGCGAAAGATCTCAGGCAAGATGGATCTCCTCTATTAAGGCATTTTTTAAATATCTTTTAGAAGATGAAGTGCGTACGGATAATCCTTCTTCGCTATTGGAAGGTCCAAAATTAGGACTATACCTTCCAGATACTCTGAGCCTATCAGACATCAACAAAATTATTGATGCCATAGATGATAGTACAGAAATAGGACAGCGTAACCATAGTATTATTGAGGTATTATATGGGTGTGGTCTCCGTGTATCTGAACTTATTGATGTTAAAATTTCTAATATTAACTTCAAAGAAAACTACATCAAAGTAGTAGGTAAAGGGAATAAAGTGAGATTTGTACCATTAGCAGATTATACCGCACAATTACTTCAAAGATACATTGTAGAAGTAAGAGCTAAAAACAAAATCAACAAAAAATTTGAAGATATTTTATTCCTAAACAGTCGTGGAACCTCTATGTCTAGGGTGATTATATTTATAATCATCAAAGAACTTACGGATAAGGCAGGAATTAGCAAGAAGATTTCTCCTCACACTTTTAGACATTCATTCGCAACGCATTTGCTTCAAAATGGTGCCGACCTAAGGTTTATCCAAGAAATGTTGGGACATTCTAGCATTACAACTACCGGAATATATACGCATTTGAAAACTGAAGAATTGAGGGATGTAATTTTAAATTATCACCCAAGAAACAAAGCCAAAACTGTATAATGAAAATACTAAAATACTGCCCTAGCTGTGGAAAAGAGACATTGCAATGGGATGGCGAAAAGAAATGGAACTGCCCGTCTTGTAATTTTAATCTGTATAATAATGTGGCAGGCGCGGTAGCGGTAGTGATACGTTGTGAAAATGAAATATTTTTTACTCGAAGAAACCAAGAGCCTAAAAAAGGCAAATTGGATTTAGCTGGAGGTTTTGTAGATCCTAAAGAAAGTGCTGAACATTCTTGCAAAAGAGAACTTTTTGAAGAACTACAGCTGGATGTTGATACAAGCATGCTAAAATATCTTACCAGTCTACCCAATGTATATCAGTACAAAGAAATAGACTACAATACCATTGATTTGTTCTACGAGTATACTGTTCCCGAAAAATTCCAAGTAAGTTTGGAACTGGCAGAAATATCCGAAACTGTATGGATTTCGATGAAAGATATTTCACTAGATGACCTAGCTTTCGATTCTCAGAAAATATTTTTCAATGAATATCTGAATCCATAATTTTTGGATATAAACATTATGAAACCTCACATTATAAAGTCTTTATCACTGAAGAAACTCATTATGTGAGGTATTTTTATGTAAGAATTTAGTATTTCTTTGTCTTCTGCAATTCTTCAAAATACGCAATCAATAAGGCACGTTCGGCATCCGTAAGTTTGGCTTCATCATGATACACCAAATAGCCTGGCAATGGCATATTTTTATTCTTCAGAGCTTGTATCGTACCATCTACTATATTATCTTTTAGATAGGGATTATAAGTAGTCCAGGTAGAGAGATTGAATCTTCTTCTACCCTCATTCACATGGTTTTTAATAGACCATGAGATAGGCGCTATAGAAGCGTATTTCGGGTATACTGTCTCATCAGAATGACAATCGTAGCAAGCTCGTTTTAGAAGTTCCTTAACCTTCGTTGGAGATTTTTGCACATCCACGAAGTTGGTGGTACGATCTACTGGTTTGTTCACTTTATCTATTGGTATAAATTGTATCAACGCAAATGACACAAAAGTCCACAGTAGTATTTTTTTAAACGTTTTCATTATCTTATGGGTTGTAATTGCCCTGTATTATTAAAGTTTCTATGGTTATTCAGATTAAATTCCTTTGAATTTTGATTCAAAGAATTATCATTATCATTTTTGGGTTTAGCTGTTGCTTTAATACCATCAAAAACCCTTTTATCAGTAAGATCCCAATCTTCCTTGGATTCCCACAAAGGCCTCGCGATTACCATTTTGTAGAAAACATAAGAATCTTCAGCAAAAATTTCTTTGGCAAAATCTGCTTCGTCCCAATTTTTGTTTTCGTTACTATCTACCAAAATTTTCGCAATGTATTCTCCCGGCTTTATAATACCAAATTTCACACTATTGCCTTTAGTATATTGTTGGTACACCACTTTCTCGGATGAATCTAGCAACTGTAACCAATAGCTGCTACTTGGTGCATTAGAAATCGTAAATTCTATGCTTCCATAATTTTCAATCTTATCAGCCTCAAAATCGAATCTTTTGGATTCGGCATTTTTTTCGTAATATGAGGAAGCGGTAGTTTTTGGTATTGTAAGTTGATATTTTTTTCCTGGAACAAAATCCGAACTGATGAGAACCTGATAAGGATTGGTAGGAGAAATCTTTGCAGTGAACTCCTGCGTCGTTAAACTATCTACTTTCAGTGTCCATTTTTCCGGTTGTATCTGGTCTAAAATATAATTAGAAACAATTTTAAATTCAGTTTTTGGAGGTAACAATGCTCCACCATTATCACTATTTAGATCCATCTTATTTTTAGAATTGTATTTATAAAATAAAGAGGCTGGACCTTTTAGCGTATCTGCTTCATAAGTGAATTTCAAATTCTCTGTTACAGTTTGTCCGATATCACTTTTTACAGCATCAAACCATATCCTTACAGAATCAGAGTATGCATTATGCGTTACTTTATAGTCTTTTAATTTCTCATTTAGTGAGTTGATTTTAACTTCCTTTGGTTTTCCTAAAAACGTCATAATAATACCTCCTTCAATTTCTTTCATTTGGTCGTATTTCACTGTGCTTTTAGTAGGATAGAGACTCAACTTCATGCCAGATATAGATTTATCTATATCCAACAACTCCTTTGTAAATGCTACTTTTTCTTTTCCAGAATCGAATATAGAGTTTTCATTTTGATCATCAAATGCAAGAATTCTATACTTTCCCGGAGAGAGATAATTTAGTTCGAAATATCCATCATCATCTACTTTGGAGATATAATAGGGTTTTTGTTTGTAATTTATAGTATCTTTTACCTGATACAAACCTACTACTACTTTATTTTCACCGCTATTTTGTTTTTTGATATTCAAAACATCTTTTACATCACCAGCTACGTACAAATCGTCTAGTTTTTCTCCTGTAGAAAAAGCGAAATTATAATATCTAAGGATGTTGCTTTCGTTATTATCAACGATCGAATTTCCGAAGTTAAAGTTGTAAGTCGTATTTGCTTGTAGCGTATCAGACCATTGTATAACCAAATATTTGTTAGCAATATTAGAAGGTAAAATTCTTGTAATATTTTTAATCGGTGGCGAAATTATTAGATTTTTGTTGATGTCTTTTAGGGTTATATATTCATCAAAATCTATTCTCAACTCTTTAATATCTCTTCGAACATTAATTCTTGTAGTATCAATATTAGAACTCAAAAATTTGGGAGCTAAGGTATCTTTCGTACCACCAATAGGAGATCCTACCCTTGCACAAGAGTGCAAAATAAGACCAAAAACCAATAAGAGAAGAAATCTTTTCATGAAAATATTTACGCAAAATTAAACATTATTCTCCGAAACTTTCATTTCCGGATTTCAAAGTATCTTGGCTATCATTCATCACACTGAGAATCTTATCTCTTTGTGCAGGAAAATCTTCGAACAAACTAGAAAGTGCCAAAGCAGTATATACTCTACCAGAATATCTATTTCCGATAGCGATAATGGTTACTTTAGATTTTAATAGATGGGCAAATACCGAATTGGTACCATGCCACCAACCATTGTGGTATGTTAGTTTTTCTCCATTATCAAAAATTTTCATTCGGAACCCCAATCCATAGTTATTCATCCCTGCTTTTTCATTGCTATAAGGCTGAAAAACCATATCCATCAATTCTGGTTTTAGAAAATCTTTAGAATACATTGCTTTAGAAAAATTAAGCAAATCTCTAGGCGTTGTATAGACATTTTTGTCGCCATAGATAAGGTCTAGACGATCTAGCGGATACAATTTGTTGCCCACTGTATAAAAAGATTGTGCAGCTGTAGGAATATCCTTTTCCTGAAAAATATAAGAATCTTTCATTTTCAAAGGAGTAAATACCATCTCTTGCATTGCTTGTGGGAAAGATGTTTTGGTCACCTTTTCTATCAATAAAGCCAACAACGCAAAATTGGTATTACAATACATAAAACCCGTGTTAGTAGGTCTTGCCAACTGTGGTTTGTACTGGATAATCATATTCAGCACATCTTGGTTGGTAATAAAGGGTTTGGATAATTCTGCTGGCGCAGGAGTAATTTTGGTAATAAAATATTCGTATTTGGGTAAACCGCTTCTTTGCGACAACAAACTTTGTACAGTAACTTCTGGATAAGGAAATCCTGGAAAATACTGAGTGATAGGATCTGAAAGTTGTATTTTCCCAGCTTCTACCAATTTTAGCATCGCCATTGCCGTCATTGTTTTGGATACTGATGCTACATGTAGAGCTGTATTTTTGTTAATCGGCATTTGTTTGCCTTCTCTTGCAAATCCTCTATAATTCTCGTATAAAATTTGATCTCCTTTTGCCACAAGCAATCCACCACTTAGATCGCCTGCATCCCATACTTTTTTGTAGTACTGATCTATATAATTGACGATATAATCCTTATTAGAAAGGGTAACTTCCGAAGGTGTAAATATTTTGTCTAAATCTACATTTCCGTAGTTGGGCAGATTGGTAGTACTTTGTACTTTAGATTCTTTATTTGCAGATTTATCTTTACAAGAAAAAAAGAACAAAGATATAGTGGTAGCAAGGATAAGATTAAACTTCTTCATGGGGGTTTCAAAAAATGAATGGCAATTTAATAAAACTCAATATCAAATGAGATTGAGCGCGATAAATTGTGAATTATTTAACATAATTAAAATATCATTATACTACAAAAGAAGCCAAAATCTTATCTACAATAAACTGTGCTAATTTTTCTTTGCTTTGGTGCGTCCATCCTCCAATATGTGGCGTAAGAAGCGCTTTCTCAGATTGCAAAAGATAAGTGAAGTCCTCGTTTTCAACTTCTATATTTTCGAAGGATGATTTTTCGTATTCTATAACATCTAGGCAAGCTCCTTTCACTTTTCCAGATTTCAAAGCTTCAACGAGGTATTTCGTTTCCACATTTTTTCCTCTTGCAGTATTTACAAAGTAAAAATCGTGTTTCATGTCTTGGAAGAATTTCTCATCAATCATATAATGGGTTTTCTCTGTAAGAGGAACATGCATACTAATAATTTGTGCGGAATTTTTCAATTCTTCCCAGCTTACTTGTTCTGCATATTCGTCTGCAATATTAGGTAAGATATCGTAGAAAATAACTTTGCAACCAAAACCCGAAAGTCTTTTTGCCGTAGCTTTTCCCATATTTCCATAACCAATAAGCCCAAAAGTTTTCCCCAACAATTCATCGCCACGATTTTCTTCGCGAAGCCAAATTCCGTTTTTTACCTCTTGTGAAGCAATAAACAAACGATTCATCAGCACCAAAAGCATCCCAATTACATGTTCTGCTACAGAATCTCTATTACCCTCTGGAGAGTTGATCAATTTAATTCCTAACTTTTCAGCCACAGGAATATCGATATTTTCCATACCTGCGCCTACTCTAGCAATAAATTTTAGGTCTTTACCTTTCGTTAAAAAATGAGCATCCAAAGGAATTCTACTCCTAATGATTACCCCATCATATTGATGTATTTTCTCGCAAACCTCATCGTAAGAGGAAGCAAAATCTTCTTCTAGCACAAAGTTTTTGGCTAAAAGTTGCTCGGTAATTAAAGGATGATTTTTATCTAAAAGTAGAATTTTCATGAGTGTAAATTGATCTTGTTTAAAACAATACAAATTTAACACTTGAAGACTGAAAAATTGATTCTAAAAATATATATTTTTGTTAAAAATCCACATGATGAAACCATCAAAAATAAGTGTAGTATTTCTTTATTCAAGTTTTGCAATTGTAATCATTCACTTTTTGATTCTATCAATTATATTCAACAAAATTCCAGAAACTGTTCCAACACATTATTCAGGAAGCAATCCAGATGCATTCGGACCTAAAAATACACTTTGGTTAGAACCAATAATAAGCGCCATTATTTTACTGCTAATTTCGTTTTATATTTACAAGCTGAAAACACCCAATTCATTAGATTCATATTTAGAAAATTCTGAGGAGGAAGCAATAAAAAACCGACAACTTTTGTTATCGGTTTTAGAGTTAGTAGTGATACTTATAATCAGTGCAATATCTTTTATTTTTCTTCTTGAGGCTCGCTGAATAGTTTTTTAAGCTCTACAGAATCCAAAGGGTTCATTCTACCAGATAAGATAAGAGAAAGTTCTTTCCTTCTTAATGCGGCTGCATATCTTTCTATTTCTAGCTCTGTTTCTGGTACCATATCTGGGATTGGTATTGGTCTATTGAACTCGTCTACCGCCACAAAAGTATAAATCCCTTTATTAGTTTGTACTTTTTTATGATTGATAGGATCATCCAACCATACATCTACATAAATTTCCATAGAAGTAGAGAATGCTCTAGAAACTTTAGATTCCATCACTACAATTCCACCTTCTGGGATTGGCTGATCGAACGATACATGATTCACAGAAGCTGTTACCACTCTTCTTTCACAATGTCTAGTAGCAGAGATAGAAGCACATCTATCCATTCTCGCTAATAATTCTCCACCAAACAGGTTTCGGAGTTGGTTGGTATCGTTCGGGAGAACAATATTCGTCATGATCGTTAGCGATTCTGATGCTGTTTTTACTTTTGCCATTTAGATCTTCTTTTGTAAGGAGTTTTGGGGTTGATAACTTTTGGGGTTGCTTTTAGGATAGAATCCTTTCTTATAGAATCTATTTTTATAGAATCTGCTTTCTTTATTAATGTAGAATCTATCTTGATAGGAGCTACTTTTTCTATTCTTTGAGTTTTGGTTTTGATGGATACCTCATCAAAAGACTTTTTACCAAACAGAAATTCTCTTTGTGTAAAACCAAAATACCCAATTGCAGATACAGGCACTATGACTAAAAATAGCCATAAGATGGATTTTCCTAGTTTATAATCTTTCTCTGTATTTTGTATTTTTTCTGATGTATTGCCTTGGTGAATATCCGCAAATTTGATTTCTTCTAAACCATAAAAATCGGGATGATCTGTTGCCAACCTATTTCCCTTGAAATGCAAATCGCCTTCCTCCAAGAAAAAGCTTCCTAAATCCTGAATTTCTAAAGTTTGATCCGATTGTATTTTCTTTTTCCAAAAATCTACCTGAATTTGCAATTCGTTTTCCGCGGCTTCTTTTGTTATCCCTTTTTCTGAAATAATGAACTGCAACAAATCATTAGAAACTGCCTGATAATCGGGGTAGAAACTAATTTTTGTAGAGGGAGGAAGTATACTTCCTGTTTCAGAGTTGAGAATTGCCTTGGTGTTCTCCATAGAAAACACGCCAAACTTCGGAACTATTACAGTTCCAAATTGTTTGAGATAATTGAGGATACAAGCAGAAATATTCATTTGGACGCAAATTTATAACTTTTTCGTGAGTTTTAAATATATTTATTTTTAATGAAAATATACATAAAACGCATTTTAAAAATATTTAAATTTAAAATTCAATCTCAAAAAAGAGTTTACCAATTCCTTTAGTTTTTACTGAATTTTCCAACTAATCCCGAACATAAAATTAGTTCCTGCTTGCGCAAAATAGATAGGATTATGATCGTAAACGTATCCGTTGTTTACGTATTTTTGGTTGAATATATTATTGACAAGTAATTTCAGAGCAATATCATTTTTATTGATTTTAAACTGATACTGCGCATTAAAATCGGTAAGAAGATAATCTGACAATTGCAATTTTGAAGATTCTGTATTATCTAGATATTGTTTCCCGACATATTGATTAGATAGTCCGAATTGGAAATTTTCTGTAGGATTGTATTTTAAATTGATATTAGCAATAATAGTTGGCGAAAAAGAAATGGATGTATTTCCCAATGTATTGATAGTAGCTGCATTTTCAGATTTGAAATCTATATTTTTGTTCTGGCTAAGACTCACATTACCTGACAACTCCCATTGTTTGGATAATTTTGCCAAAGCACCGATTTCAATTCCTCTCCTGTAGCTTTCTCCTGAGTTGGTTCTTATAAATTCTCCAATATTATTGATCTGTCCATTCAGCACCAATTGGTTGAGGTAGTACATATAATATAGATTGGTAGTAAAAGATACTTTGCCAAATTGCTTTTCTATACCAGCCTCGAAATCATGCAGTTTTTCTACTTTCAGATTGTTGTCTGCCATCAGATCATCACGATTCGGTTCTCTTTGAGCCAAAGCGTAGGATACAAATATTTTCCCAGCTTTTATTTTATAATTAATTCCGGCCTTAGGATTAAAGAAAGTCCACTTTTTATCCAAGTCAGCACCCTCGTCATCACCCGCCAAAAGTACAGTAGTTTTATAGTTGATATTTCTTAGTTGCAGGTCTCCAAAAATTTCAAAATCATTTATTTTCACCAAAGCTTTTGCAAAACCACTTACTTCATCTTTTCGAGATTGATTAAAATAATATTCATGATCTTTTATGTGAGGAAAAATAACATCAGTTACCCTTCCAAAATGATCACCTTTGTATTGATTGGCAACTAATCCGAAATTCAAATCTACTGAATCAAACTTTCCGTACAAATTGGATACGACTCCATAAAAATCATTATCCAACCATTTTTTTCTAATAAAATCTGAACTCTTTATAATTGAGGAATCATCTATAATATTAGGAAGATTGTATCTGGAAAATTTATTGTCTTGTTTGTAATTTTCATAATATCCTTTTCCTTTGGTATAATGTAAAGTAGTTTCTAAATTCCAATGATCATTAAAGCCTTGTTGCCACATCATTTGATAATGGTTTTGTCTATAATTATCGGTTTCATTATCATAAAAGCCTACTACATTTTGCCAGTCCGTATCATATATCGCTCCAGAAAGATTAGTTTTGGGTTGAGAGTCCCAAGTTGCTCTATCAATACCATTCCAAGCTTGGTACGTTTTTTCTTTTCCCCCAAATGCCATAAATCTTATTTTCGTTTTTTTGTCTTCAAATAATGCGGTAAAATTATAAGAATTAAGGTCAGCAAAAGCACGATCTATATATCCATCAGAATGGATATGGGTGTATCTTCCCATAAGAGAAAGTCGGTCTTTCCAAAATTTTCCCGTTCCAATTTCTCCCGAATATTTATAAGTTCCAAAAGATCCGTAGCTATCGTCGGTTTTTACATAAAAATGCTCTTCTGGATTATTAGAAATTACATTTACACTTGCTCCAAATGAAGAAACGCCATTGCTAGAAGTTCCTACACCACGCTGAATAACGATTTGAGAAGCCGAGCTTGTAAGATCTGGAACATTGACGAAGAAAGTTCCCTGACTTTCGGAATCATTGATGGGAACTCCGTTCATCATTACATTAATACCTCTTGCTTCTACTCCACGAATTCTAAAACCTGTATATCCTACTCCGTTTCCTGCATCAGAAGTCGAAATAATAGACGTTTGATTTTTCATCAAAATAGGTAAATCTTGTCCTAAGTTTTTAGAATCTAAAACCTTCTTTACATTAATGATTTCCTTGGCGACAGGAAGCCGCTTGGTAAAGCGTATGGCCTCTATATCCTTACTGATAATAGAATCTGTTTTTTGTGTTTGTGCAAAACAAAATGAACTTGCGGTAAGTCCTAAAAAAAATAAACCTTTCATTCTTATAAATTTTTAAAATTTAATGGAATAAAAGGGGTGATTATAAGCAATGTAACAATTTATAAATCTATCAATTACCAAAAAATTGTTTAATCTACAAATTGGTAAATTGTTACATACTAAAAAAATTCCCTAAACAGCATTACCTGTTCTAGGTTCATTGGGTATAATCTCAGCCTTTATTGAAAAGCACCCCTTTAATTTCAACTACGAAAATACAAAAATATTCTATATTAATAGGCTTTATTATTCACGTCTACGAAATAATAATTCTTATCATCTTTCGTCACCTCAAACATTTTTCCAAGTTTCCAGCTAAAATTTCGTTTAATATCCGAATACATAAACGGAATGATAATATTATTATTAATATCTATTATCCCAAACTTGTTATTGAGCACTGCTATAATCATCGGATCATTTTGATCTTCACTTTGCAAAATAAAAAGGAGATCGTATTTCGGCGCCAATTTCAATTTGTTGTAAGGCATCTGGTTATTAATTTTCACCTCTTCTATAATACCATATAGTCCGTTTTCCTTATATGCTTTAAAATTTTGCTTTTTATACGCAGATGTACATTTTCCTAAATGTGAATTATCATATTGATAAACTTTTTTACCTTTTTTATCAATTCTGTAGGATATTTTATTTTTTTCTACAGTAGCATACTCCGCTGTGCCAAAACTTTTAGCGTTCTCATTTTCAGAGTTTAAAAGGTTGCAATCTTCAGCAAAAAACATAGCAATTTCGTATTCTGCAGGAATTACCATACGACTAGAATGATTAATATAACCATACTTTCCCTTATTTTTTTGCGGAATCAATAATGGTGCATTTTTACTAAAAGTGATAATCTTTTCGCTGGTAAGAGTATCAGAGATGGGCCTGGAATATGCACGAGATTGAGATAAGTGACTACCATTCACACTATTACCCTTGGCAAAAAAAGACATGGGAAGTAGTATGAAGAGTGCTCCATAATTTTTAATCATAATTGTGTGTGTTTTGTTTTCGATGCAAAAATAGAAAATATAAATATAAAATTTATATAGAATCTAAATAATTTAAAGGTTTAAAAAAATTTAAAAGTCGTAAATTTGGGGAACATTTATTACTAACTAAATTTTTATAGAGAAAGCCTTATGATTGGAAAATCAGACGGATAAGACTTCTATTATTATTATGAGTATTTATACAGATTATCTTAAAGAGATTGAAGAAAGAAAAGGTCTAGGATTACACCCAAAACCAATTGATGGTGCTGAACTAGTAAGCGAAATCATCGCCCAAATTAAAGACGTAAACAACGCAGAAAGAGAAAACTCTCTAAAATTTTTCATCTATAACACACTTCCAGGTACTACACCCGCAGCAAGTGCTAAGGCTCAATTTCTAAAAGAAATTATTCTTGGAGAAGAGGTAGTATCAGAAATTACTCCTGATTTTTCATTCGAGTTATTATCTCATATGAAAGGAGGTCCTTCTATTGAAGTTCTTTTAGATTTAGCTTTAGGAAATAATGAAGTTATCGCTAAGCAGGCAGGTGAGGTGTTAAAAACTCAGGTTTACCTTTATGACGCAGATACAAAACGCTTAAAAGATGCTTATGATGCAGGTAACGCTGTAGCAAAAGAACTTTTAGAAAGTTATGCAAAAGCAGAATTCTTCACAAAACTGCCTGAAGTAGCAGAAGAAATAAAAGTGGTAACGTATATCGCTGCAGAAGGTGATATCTCTACAGATCTATTATCTCCAGGTAACCAAGCACACTCTGGTTCGGACAGAGAATTGCACGGACAATGTATGATTACTCCAGAAGCTCAAGCGGAAATTACAGCGCTTAAAGCTCAGCATCCAGATGCATCTGTAATGCTTATTGCAGAAAAAGGCACAATGGGTGTAGGTTCTTCTCGTATGTCTGGTGTTAACAACGTTGCACTTTGGACAGGGAAACAAGCTTCTCCATACATTCCTTTTGTAAACATCGCTCCAATTGTAGCAGGTACAAACGGTATTTCTCCTATTTTCTTAACTACGGTTGATGTAACTGGAGGTATTGGTATCGATTTACAAAACTGGGTGAAGAAAACGGACGAAAACGGAAATGTAGTTCGTAACGAAGCTGGTGACCCAATTTTAGAAGAAGTTTATTCTGTAGCAACTGGTACTGTATTAACAATCAATACAAAATCT
Source organism: Chryseobacterium sp. (assembly GCF_045629545.1). Classification (GTDB taxonomy): domain Bacteria; phylum Bacteroidota; class Bacteroidia; order Flavobacteriales; family Weeksellaceae; genus Chryseobacterium. Next base: position 83,340 of record NZ_JAZQRK010000049.1, read on the forward strand.
AAAAAATTATACAACGGTGAGGTAGAATTAAAAGATATTTCTAAATCTTTCACACCGCAAAAATTAGAATTTATCAAAGCAGGTGGTTCATATGCTATCGTATTTGGTAAAAAAATACAAACTTTCGCGGCTCAAACTTTAGGAATCGAAACTCCTCTAGTTTTTGCTCCATCTAAAGAAATTACGAATGATGGTGTTGGATTAACAGCAGTAGAAAAAATCTTCAATAACAATGCAGTTGGTGTAACGCCAGGTAAAGTATTACATGCAGGTTCTGACGTAAGAGTAAAAGTAAACATTGTAGGTTCTCAGGATACTACTGGATTGATGACTGCTCAGGAACTAGAAGCTATGGCTGCTACTGTAATTTCTCCAGTTGTAGATGGTGCTTACCAATCTGGTTGTCACACTGCATCTGTTTGGGACAAAAAAGCACAAGCTAACATTCCTAAATTGATGAAATTTATGAATGACTTCGGTTTGATTACTGCTCGTGATCCAAAAGGAGAATATCATGCAATGACGGATGTTATCCACAAAGTATTGAATGATATTACAATTGACGAATGGGCAATTATCATCGGTGGTGACTCTCACACTCGTATGTCTAAAGGAGTTGCTTTCGGTGCCGATTCTGGTACTGTAGCATTAGCCTTGGCAACTGGTGAGGCGTCTATGCCAATCCCAGAATCTGTAAAAGTAACTTTCAAAGGAGAAATGAAATCTTATATGGATTTCCGTGATGTAGTACACGCTACACAAGCTCAGATGTTACAACAATTTGGTGGCGAAAACGTATTCCAAGGTAGAATTATCGAGGTTCATATTGGTACTTTATTAGCTGACCAAGCATTTACATTTACAGACTGGACTGCAGAGATGAAAGCTAAGGCATCTATCTGTATCTCTCAAGACGAAACTTTAATTCAATCATTAGAAATTGCGAAATCTCGTATCCAAATTATGATTGATAAAGGTATGGAGAACAAAAATCAAGTTCTTCAAGGTCTTATCGACAAAGCAAACAAACGTATCGAAGAAATAAGATCTGGTGCAAAACCAGCCCTTACTCCAGATGATAACGCAAAATACTATGCAGAAGTTGTTATCGATCTAGATATTATCAATCAGCCAATGATTGCAGATCCAGACGTAAACAACGCTGATGTTTCTAAGAGATATACGCATGATACTATTCGTGAATTATCTTTCTACGGAGACAACAAAACGGTAGATTTAGGTTTTGTAGGATCTTGTATGGTTCACAAAGACGATTTAAAAATCGTTTCTCAAATGTTGAAGAATGTAGAAGCTCAAAAAGGTGAAGTGAAATTCAATGCACCATTAGTAGTTGCTGCACCTACTTACAACATCATCGACGAATTGAAAGCGGAAGGTGATTGGGAAATGTTACAAAAATATTCAGGTTTCGAATTCAACGATAACGCTCCAAAAGGTGCTGCACGTACAAAATACGAAAACATCATGTACCTAGAGCGTCCAGGTTGTAACCTATGTATGGGTAACCAAGAGAAAGCTGAGAAAGGTGATACTGTAATGGCTACTTCTACTCGTCTTTTCCAAGGTCGTGTAGTAGAAGACAGAGATGGTAAAAAAGGTGAATCTTTACTAGCATCTACTCCAGTGGTTGTACTTTCTGCTATTTTAGGTAGAATCCCAACAATCGAAGAGTACAAAGCTGCTGTAGAAGGCATCAACTTAACCAAGTTTACTCCAATTTCTTGTCACTAAGAAATGACCAATAATATTAGAGAAAGCTACCCAATTTGGGTAGCTTTTTTTTATTTCGGGCGGCTGCTAAAGCATCGGGCTGTCCGTTACTAGTCCTCGCACCAAGGCTTTCCAACATCAATTCCAATACTTCCCCAAATCCATGCTGTGGGCTATCCATTACCATCCCTGCCGAAAAAATTACACCCCATTAATATGAATTTAAGAGATGATAAATTTTATAAATTAGTACATTTGAATCCTACAACTACTCTATTATGCTATATAAATATAAAAATATAATTTACACACTAAACTCATCCTATTTCTAATCATATTTTTCATTTTTGCTTTATTATTATTTACGGGAAAAGATGAAAATTATGATTTCCAGAGACAGTCTATAAAAATAAATAGAATTTATAGTAAAATAGATGGTAAAATATTCGCATCAGTTCCAAGCAATGGAGACTATTTGATACAAGATGCAAACGAAAATTCTTTTAGAACATTTGGAAACTCTATTAAGGATAATCAAATTGGGTTTGATGACAAAAACGTATATGCAGGAAATATGATTTTAGAAGACCTCAAGCCTCAAAATCTAAGAGCATTGGGTAATAATTACTATACAGACGGAAAAACCACCTACTATTGTTCAAGCATTTCAGATAACAATCCAAAAATGTCTGTAGTCGGATTTTTTATAAGCTATACTGGTTATAATTTGGGACTTAGCCAAAAACCTAAAACATATTGGTATCCTCATATAAAATTGCCATCAAATATTACTTACCAATCATACGCTAATTATGAAATTGCTATAAGTTCAGAAAAAGCGTATTTCAAAGGCCTAGAAATGCCAAAAGCAATTCCACTACAATTGAAACCTATCTTATTAAAAGAAAACAATGGACGCAATAGAGAAAGTTTACAATATTTCACTGATGGAAAACACGTTTACTTTGAAGAAAAATTGTTGGATTTACCTTATAACCCTCACCTATACCAATTAGATATTGCCGGTGACCTCCCTTCTAGACAGGCTTATTTGATAGATCCTCTACATGGAAACGTTATAGTAAATGATGAACAATTTAAAGCTTCAGACGCACCTTACAATTTATTAGGGCGAACTTTTAATCATAGCAGTCACTTGATTTTCAAAGGAAAAAACGGCTTTTATTATTACGATTATGATGATAAAAAAATCAAAAAAGCATCTAAAAATATATTTGGCGATAAGAAAATAAATCTACTTAGCGATGAAGTTTTTGAGATTGATAATAAAGTATATTTTTTAAGTTCAAAAGAAGTATGGAAAAAGAAAGGTGGATTAATAAGTAGAAATACAGAGTTTTTATTATTAGAAGATGTTCCAGCAAATCAATTAAGCTATTTTTCAAAATTGAAAAATAATTCTGGTAGCATTTGGAGAAGTGGAGATCGCTATTTCTATTTTGAAACTTACGGGAGCTTAAGTAGATCAAACAGTGCTATCTATGAAATAAAAAATTTAGCTACCGCGAATAAACTTATTCAATTAGATGTCATTAGAAATGATGATTTTTTGAATTTGATAAATAATAAAGAATTGATTGAGCCTAAATCGAAGGTGATCTTTAGCGCAATTTCAAAATATCATAATGATAACTTTAAAATTTTTATTTACATCATTCTATTCGGTGTAATTGTATACGGAATTTTAAAATTATCTTTAAAAGACAAAGACCTACCTCCCTTTGAAATTATTGGAAATACCTTAATAATAAATAATTTATTTTTTAAAAAATACCAAATAGAAACCCTCAAAAATATTCATTTTTCAATAAAAACAAATTTCAGAAATGGCTATTCTGGCTTAATGAAAATTGAAACTGTAGATGGAAAAAAATCAAAAAATTATATGTTTGTACCAAGGTTCACTATCGGATATGTATCTAGAGCAGTAATTATTAATCATATCTACGATTTACAAAAAACACTTTCTGAACACGGAATAAACTCCCATTTCGAAGATTGAATTGAATTGTGGTTCATTTCCAATTCCAACTTATTTATTAAAACACTCATCATCAGTATCATCCTTTACTTTTTGCAAACAAATGAATATTATGTCTTTTATCAAAATCTACATCAGTGATTGTACTTTCTGTAGAAGGCATCAACTAAACCAAGTTTACTCCAATATCTTGTCACTAAGAAATGACCAATAATATTAAAGAAAGCTACCCAATTTGGGTGGCTTTTTTTTATTTTGGGCGGCTGCTAAAGCATCGGGCTGTCCGTTACTAGTCCTCGCACCAAGAGCTTTCCAACATCAATTCCAATACTTCCCCAAATCCATGCTGTGGGGTATCCACTACCATCCCTGCCGCAACAGCAAACCGTATAAATTTATACCTATATTTTAAGTTGAGGGATAATTTAGGAACAATATTTACATTTAACAATAGAAATTAATTCAATAATTCTGAGGTTATAATTCTCGTGCAATATTCTGCACCCAAATATCTCGGATCTCCATGTTTTTCAGACCAAAATCCATCCAACGTATTCTCGTCCAAACAACGATAAACTGCAACTCCTTTGAAGATTTTCTTATCATCACCCAAATAATGAAAATTAATCACGAGAATATCATCTCTGAAAAATCCATTGCCATACTGTGTGTGATCTCCAATTCTCCACTCAGCGACAATTCTACTATTTTCATCCAACTCCAAAGTCAATACCCCTTCATAAGAATATCCTTCACTATCATCCTGATTTTTGCCTTCAAAATAATATTGTCCTACTAATTCTTCAACATTCATTTTTTCAACTTTACTCTTCAAAATTACTATATTTCCAATATCAAATCAATGATTTTTCATGAGTCTATTGCAATTCATCAGGATTCTTCAGATAAAACCGAACTTAATTTCATAATTTTTATTGTAAATAAAATGAAAAATTTGCTACAAACAAACACTATAAATAACGTGGAAACAGCAATCCTTAAAAACTCATCAAAATATCGATTAATACAACAAAATTGGCACGAAATTATCTGTAACAAAATTTAATAAAATACAAAAAACTGGAGTATTATTTATAATAATTCCAAAGAACCTATTAACAATCAAAGGATTAAAAATTATTTGTAATTTGTAGTACCTTAAAAATCAAAATTTAAAACAATAAAAATCACTTATATGACATTCGATATTGATATGATCAAAAAAGTGTATGAGCGTTACCCAGAAAGAATCGCAGCAGCGAGACAGGTAGTGGGAAAACCTTTGACACTTTCAGAAAAAATTCTTTACACTCACCTTTGGCAAGGAAACCCAACGCAAGCTCATGAAAGAGGAAACTCTTATGTAGATTTCGCACCAGACCGTGTAGCGATGCAAGATGCAACAGCACAGATGGCATTATTACAATTCATGCAAGCTGGAAAAACCAAAGTAGCTGTACCTTCTACCGCCCATGCAGACCACTTGATTCAAGCGAGAGTTGGCGCAGAACAAGATTTACAAGAAGGATTAAACAAAAACTCGGAAGTTTTCAACTTTCTAAGTTCCGTATGCGATAAATACGGAATTGGATTTTGGAAACCTGGAGCAGGTATTATTCACCAAGTAGTTTTAGAAAATTACGCATTCCCAGGAGGAATGATGATTGGTACCGACTCTCACACTGTTAATGCAGGTGGACTGGGAATGGTAGCGATTGGTGTTGGTGGTGCTGATGCAGTAGACGTAATGGCAGGTATGGCTTGGGAACTGAAAATGCCAAAACTAATCGGTGTAAAATTAACTGGTAAAATGAGCGGGTGGACTTCTGCAAAAGATATTATCCTAAAAGTAGCTGGAATCTTGACGGTAAAAGGAGGAACAGGTTGCATCGTAGAATATTTCGGCGATGGCGCACAATCTCTTTCTTGCACTGGAAAAGGTACCATCTGTAATATGGGAGCAGAAATTGGAGCAACTACTTCTACTTTTGGATATGACGATTCTATGAGAAGATATCTAGCTGCAACTGGCAGACAAGATGTTGTAAATGCAGCAGATGCAGTAGCAGAACACCTTACGGGTGATGCTGAAGTGTATGCAAACCCTGAACAGTATTTCGACCAAGTGATAGAAATTGATCTATCTACCCTTTCTCCTCACCTTAATGGACCTTTCACACCAGATTTGGCAACACCAGTAGCAGAATTTAAAGAAAAAGCAATAGCTAATGGTTGGCCAATAGAAGTAGAATGGGCACTTATTGGTTCTTGTACCAATTCATCTTACGAAGATTTGTCCAGAGCTGCTTCTATTGTAGAAGATGCTGTAGCAAAAGGCGTAAAACCAAAAGCAATCTTAGGAATTAACCCTGGATCAGAGCAAGTAAAATTCACGGCAGAAAGAGATGGATTTTTAAACTCGTTTAGAAAATTTGAAAATACAAGAATATTTACCAATGCTTGTGGACCTTGTATTGGACAATGGGATAGAGAAGGCTCTGAGAAAGGAGAGAAAAACTCTATTATTCACTCATTTAATAGGAATTTCGCGAAAAGAGCAGACGGAAATCCAAATACCCACGCATTTGTTGCATCACCAGAAATGGTAGCAGCAGTGGCAATTTCTGGAAGATTAGATTTTAATCCAATCACAGATACTTTAACCAATGAAGCAGGTGAACAAGTAAAACTTAATGAGCCTAATGGTTCCGAGCTTCCAGCAAAAGGCTTTGCGGTAGATGATAACGGCTACCAAGCACCTTCTGAAGATGGTTCTAGTGTACAAGTTGTTGTTTCTCCTACATCTGATAGACTTCAATTATTAGAAGAATTCCCAGCATGGGACGGACTCAATATTACTGGTGCTTATGTTTTAATTAAAGCATTTGGAAAATGTACTACAGACCATATTTCTATGGCTGGACCTTGGTTGAAATACAGAGGTCACTTAGACAATATCTCGAATAATATGTTGATAGGCGCAGTAAATGCTTACACTATGGAGACTAATAAGGTGAAAAACGAACTTACTGGTGCTTATGATGAAGTTCCGAAAGTTGCGAGAGCTTACAAAGCAGCCCAAATTGCCTCTATTGTTGTAGGTGACGAGAACTACGGTGAAGGTTCTTCTAGAGAGCACGCAGCTATGGAACCAAGACACCTTGGAGTAAAGGCAGTTTTGGTAAAATCTTTCGCGCGTATCCACGAGACCAACCTTAAAAAACAAGGAATGCTCGGTCTTACGTTTGCCAACAAAGCAGACTATGATAAAATAAGAGAAGACGACGTTGTGAATTTCTTGGATTTAACTGATTTCGCCCCTGAAAAACCATTAACGTTAGAATTTGTACACAATGATGGAACAAAAGATATTATCATTGCCAATCATACCTATAATGAGGCGCAGATTGATTGGTTTAAAGCAGGATCTGCATTGAATTTAATTAAAAGAATGGAGTCTAACTAAACTCTTCTTAAATATTTTACTAAAACCGTTTCTTTAGAAGCGGTTTTTTTATTTTAGTTTAGAAATTAAATTCTGCTTAAAAGTTTCTCCTATTGGGCATTCAAAATTATAAATTATACATCGTTGTTTGGGAATCTATTGTTTTTATTTTGTTCAAATAGCCACCTGATTGGTTCATACATGTATTATATCCAAGTGAAAAATAACCTCTAAACTTTTATAGAGCTTTATTGGGCATAAACCAGTTTAGAAACCAATAATAGATTATTAAGATGAAAATTTTAAAATAAAATATTAATTAATAATTAGCACCCTAAATGTTCAGTAATTTACAGTTACTTTTGTTATATAAATTAAAAATAAACTTTTATATTGTATTATTGAAAACAATCCATCACTACACATTTGTTTTTCTCGTACAACTATAAATAATTAATGCACAAATAATGATAAGATTCTTGGTTAGCCTTTTTCTTCTATTTTATTCGGCACACTTTTTTTCACAAGCCACAATTGATGAGAGTAGAAGAAGATTATTTTATGATCGATATCAAGAGTTTATATTAGACAATACAAAAGCTTCAATAGTAGGGAATGAGATGATCAAACTCGCCCAAACGCCTTATGAAAGTTCTATTTCCTATCTTACTGTTGGTAGGTATTACTATGATAATTGTGATTATGTAAAATCAGTAGACTACCTTCAAAAGTCTTATGATTTTGCGGCCTCGGTAGACTCTGTAGACACCCAATTGGATGTTCTTACAAACCTCATCCCCGCCTATCGAAGAGCAGGTCTTACACTACAATCTGATGAGAATTTCAGTCTTTTGAAGAAAGTAGCAAAAAAAGCTACAGAGAATGTACAGAAGATGTACATTTCATTTGCTCAGGCAAAAATTGCAGATATAGATCGTGATTTTTGTACCTCGGCAAAAGTGAGGAAAGACTTCTTTGACCATTTGAAACCTATAGACAAGAATGCGGATATCGATTTGCGATATAAATTTTCGGTTCTCAATCAGCTTTGTTATGTACAAATCAAATGTGGAACCATCGCTATTGCAAAGGAATCTATGATTTTACTGGATAAGATGTACTCTAAGATAGATAAGAGTAAACCTATTAAATTGATTGATTTTTACTACCTCAATAAAGCGCTTATACATAACCTAGAGGGTAACAAAAAAATGGCTAAGGAAAACTTTGATGTCGCTACAGAAATCGCTTTAAAAACAGAGACTAAGGTAGTAATAAAAGACATACTAACGGAAAGATTAAACGCGAACATAGATGCTGCTGAAGAACAATTAAAGTTCACTAAAATAGTTTCAGAGATTGATGCTAAAATGGTAACTGTAACCCAAAATCTCACCTATAAAGAATCTATGATGCAAAATCTGACATTTAAAAGGTTAGAACAAAAATCTAAAATTCTTATTTCCATTTCCATCATTGCCTTTATATTAATGATTATAGTTATTGCAGTCTTCAGATATAATCGTAAAAAAGCACAAATGAGATTTAATGAAATAATTCGAGATTTAAATAATTCAAAAAATAATATTACGCAAAAATCTGGTAATTATAAAGAGAATTTAGCTACAGATATCATTAAGAACAATGATACAGAAATAAATATACTAAGAAAATTAGAATCTTTCGAAAGAAAAAATCTCTTTACTACTAAAGGAATATCTAGTGCACAGATGGCAGTAATGCTAAAGACCAATACAAAATATTTAAGCCATATCCTTAAAAAATATAGAAATTCAGATTTTCCAAATTATATTAATGATCGTAGGATAAACTATATTATAGATGAATTGAATAATAACCCTCTCCTTTTGAAATACAAAATTTCTGCATTATCAGAACTGTGCGGATATACATCACATAGTCAATTTACTATGATTTTTAAATTAAAGAAGGGGGTTTCACCGTCTCAATTTATTTATTTCCTATCAAAAGAAAATAATGTTTTATAAGATAAACTTTTTTCTTTGCTCTGGAGTAGGCAAAACACAATGATCCGTCCCTATTTTTTTTCTATTTCTAGCAACGAGATCATACATTGAATCTTTGATGACTTGGGGAAAGATTTTTAGAATATTCAAAATTATCAAAATACCTCCCAAAGTATTCCCAATTTTGATAACGGCATCTAGTTTTTTTCTAAATTTACCATTTTGCTCTAATAGATACAATGTATCTAAATTCACAGATTCTAAATTATTTTTATGCAAAAAATCTTGACCAAAATCACTTTGAAGTGAAGCAAAATTGAATTGATCTTTATGATCTCTATCTAAAATCCATTGTACCCAAAAATTGCAGAATCCGCAATCTCCATCATACAAAACTATGTTTTTTGTCGTATCTATCATTTGAATTATTATTTTTTCAAAAGTCCTTCTGTCAAGCTTTGCCATTGCATTTTGCTAAGACCAAAGAAGCCACCACTAGCAACTATTTTATTTCTTACACGCTTCCAAATTTGTCCTTTTTTATTATTGGGCAACTCGTTTCTTCCATGGATAGAAAATTGTAAGATACCCGATTTTTCAATTAAAACAAAAGTGTTAGAACTTTCATCCGTCAGAAAGTGTGCCACAGTCTCATTTTTTGCTCCAGGGCAAGGGTAAGGCACCAATTGAAAAACCACCATCTTCTCTTTGGTTGTATAATTTATTTTCAAATTTCGAATTTGAACCCAATCATATCCTTTTTCAAAGAAATTGAACAATCCTGGCACTTTTATTTTTATTAAATCACCATTGCTAGGATCTCTATCTAAAGTATTTCCTTGGCTATCAACGTGTGAAAATTCTGCTTTTTCTTTTCCAGAATAATTTGCCCAATGGTTGATATCAAATAGTCTGTCCTTATAGATTTCAAATGTTACTTTGCTTTTTAGGCTATCATTTATTTCAATGCAATACAAGGAATCACAGAGCTTTCCTTTGTTCTGCTTAGGAATCCATCTCGATACGTCTATTCTCTTAACCATACTCAAATTTACATCTTTATATATAAATTATCAATGTATTATACACTTATTATGATCAAATAATCTTTTTATGGTGATATCTGTATATTTTTTAAATAATATGGAATTAAAACAAAAAAGCGACTCATTTTCATGAGTCGCAATAGTAAAATAAGATAAGGCCAGCTTATTTCTTAATCACCTTATGAGATGAAATAGACCCGTCTTTATAGGTAAGTTGTAAGATATACAGCCCTTCTTTAAGATCAGATAAATTCACAGAATTAGCAGTAACTTCATTTATCTTTCTTATCACTCTACCAGAAATATCCATCACTGACAATGATTTTGCATTAGCAATATCTGATATAGAAATCACATCATGGAAAGGATTAGGATAAACCTTAATTTCGTTCTTCTTTGTTGCCTCAGAAGTTCCTAGACATGCTGCATCTAATGTTGCAGTTACCTGCTGACGTGGAGATTCGCATTTAGCAGAAACTTTCCAATTATAAAGATAATAGTAAAATCCAGTAGTAGTAGTATCTTTCATTGTACATATACCCGAAAGAATATACGGGAAAGAGTAATTAGCCGCACCACTTTCTCTAATGAAATTACCAATTGTGGTAGATTTAGCTGTAACCACAAGTTTATAATCGGTTCCGGCTGGAACAGCAAAATTCAAAGGAACTGCATTATATGCTCCTGTCGGACTAACTGCTACATTCTCTGTTGCAGATGCTAAGGTTGCTCCTCCAGCGTTTCTCAATTCTATGGTAATAGTTCCTGTTGTATTCGAAGCATGCATAGGATACACGTCAACGGTTTCTATCATCATATCCTGATGCGCATCAAAAATCATCCCTAGATTACTTACTCCACTGTTACCTGATGTAGATACAGGAACAGATATCCCCACATATCCTTGTGATCCTACAGATGAGGAAACCCAATAGTTAGTTGTAGCTGTAAGAGCAGGCGTAGTAAAAGTAGTACCTGTTGCTAAAGGGGTGGCAATTGTATTATCTTCATACCAATTGATTGTTGCTCCAGAATCAGTCATTGCACTTAAAGTTGCTGTTTGACCAGAACAAAAAGTTGCGCCCGTTACAGCTGACAATGATGGTGGCTGACAAATAGTATTAAATGATGAACCATCTAGCGACCATGCACTCATTTCAGTAGCAGAACATTTTGATCTTATCCATACAAAATATTGAGTTAAGGGCAGTAGCCCTGTTATTGTTGTTGCAGTAGACATTACTCCTGTAATAGATGGAGATGTAGAAGCTGTAGGTGAAGTATTTGATGTGGAATAATATATCTCATATCCATTGGTTGGAATTGGCGTAGCTGCATTCCAAGCAATGCTGATAGAATTGCTAGTATTTGCAGTTGAAGTAATTCCAGATGGCGCAAAACATGTTGGCACAGCTTCCCAATATAATTCGTCTATATAAAAGTATTTTCCATCATTAGCCGTTCTCAAAGCAAGACGAGCACCTGCTGGAATGGTAACTCCTGCAGGAATTTGATATATTTTCTCATCATTACCTAAACTCCATGCTGTATTAGTAACTAAGATATCACCTAATAAATTGAAGGTAGTCATATCATTACCATTCGTAACATAACCTACTTGTAATGTTCCGGTACCAGCAACGGTAATTCTAGTACGAAAACGTAACCAATGTGTACCCGCATTTAAATTATCTAATTCTGGTAAAACTGCCACTGAAGGGGTATACGTTGACGTGGCACTGGTATACAAATAAATTCCTTTCGCACCAGCTGCTGGTGTTGTTGTAGATGTGGTAAGAGTACCAGGTAATGAGGAACTCACTAATCTATTCCAACACAAAGGCAAGTATGCACCCGTAGTGGAATCCTCAAAGCCAGTATAATAAGAAGATACTGGTCCACAAAGTGTTTCTACTTTCAATGCATCTGTCCATTCGCTTTTTTGCGTTACAGAACATAATGATCTTACATATATATAATACGTCGTTCCCGAGGTAAGAGTAGACAATTGTACAGAATTACCAGATATGTTAGATAGAGATGCTACAGTCGTAGCATCTGGCGCTGTAGCACTCGTACTATAATATACCTCGAAACCCGAAGAAGGCATAGGTGTTGGTGCTTGCCAACTTATTGTCATACCGTTTGTGGTAGGTGTATTACTTGATAACTTGGTGGGACGAAAACACGAAGGCGGAGTCCAAGTATAGGTAAGACCAGAAGAAGGCATACCCGGAGTTGCAGCCGTAGTATTGAAAGCTTGCGTACTCGTTGCTGCAGTCCCTATAGACGAATTACCAAATAGAAGACTTGTTGCATTAAACCTATTATTGTAATCTGCTATTGTTTCTCCTCTTAATCCCATTTGTGCAGTTCCTGAGATAGCACTACTACCTAATGCATAAGATCCATTATCATATACCATATCAATAGTATTTGATGTTTCTTTTAATCGTATCTGAAAAGAGAAAGCATATACATTAGAAATTGATGTAGCATAAATTGGTCTAAAATTTTTCCATTGTATTACGAATTCTCTATTGGGAGCACTACCTACTACATCGGTAGAAATATCACCTGTTTTTCCTCCAATATTGGAGAAACTATTAAGAGATCTTCCCCATGCAGAGATGGCACCATCATATGCCCCGACATAAGATAAAGGTAAAGTTGTAGAATTAAGTGCAGATGTGGCTCCGAACGTAATAAATCCATTAGAAGAAATAACTAAATTGGAATAGTTTTCACCATTAAAATTAAATGCAAAAGGCATTGTTACAGGTATTGGTGCTATATTATAAAGACCAGCTGCAGTAGCTCCCGCAGCAGTGGCAGTAGCCAACACATTTCCTCCTGTAAGAGGGGTAAAGTTTCCTGTAGATTGTGAAAATCCATACGATGATACTTGGGCATTAGCACCATTAGAGCCTAAAAACAGAGCTATTCCTAAGGAAATTTTTTTGAGTCTGCTCCGAAGATTCGTTTCTCTAGAGAATAATTGATAAATTTGCTTCATTTATTATAATTTTAAGCAAATATACAATTATTTTAATTTAATGAAATAATTACGTTATTATATTACCAAATAAACAATATAAATGTAGATTATTGATAATATTTCGCAAATCATATATTTATATTGATTTATTACTAAAATAATACATTTTAGGATTAATTCAATTTTTCACAAGCTTTCCAAATCGCATCATTCTGAGGCACAGGTGCTACAATAGCCATATCTTCTTTAGTGACTGGATGAACAAATTCTAATTTTCTAGCATGCAAATTGATTCCACCATCAGGATTAGACCTTGGCGAACCATATTTTAAATCTCCTTTGATGGGAACTCCCGTTTTTGATAGCTGCGCTCTGATCTGATGATGCCTACCTGTTTCCAAATCTACCTCCAAAAGCATATAGTTTTCTAGAGTTTTGATGATGGTATAAGTAAGAATAGATTCTTTTGCACCTTCGGTTACTTTTGTAAAGATACTCGCCTTGTTATTTTTTTCGTTCTTCTTAAGATAGTGCACCAACCTTTGAGATTTCGGAATCGGCTCTTTAGGAACTACCGCCCAATACGTTTTTTTTACTTCTCTATTTTTCACCATCTGCGTAAGACGAGAAAGTGCCTTGGAGGTTTTGGCATAGATTACCAAACCCGACGTAGGGCGATCTATACGATGGACTAAACCCAGGAACACATTCCCAGGTTTTTCATCTCTTATCTTTATAAAGTTTTTTATAGATTCTAGCAAAGATTCATCTCCTGTTTTGTCTCCTTGCACCAGCTGTCCCACTTTCTTATTGACAACCAAAAGATGATTATCTTCATACACAATTTGTTCTTTCATATATTATTGTCGAGAACCAGATCTGCTCGCAAAAGATATAATCACACCACCCAGAAGACCAATAGTTTTCATAATACCTAGACTAGAATCATAGGGTAAAAAGGCACCAATGATGCATAGTAAAGCAGCACCGTACATAGGATACACAAATTTAGAATTAGGTAATAACGGTGCTTGTAAGATAAAACTTAGTCCGATAAGGATGTAAAAAAGTTTATTAGAAATGAGTTCGTTCATTTCCGGCGAAAATATTTTAAACCATCCAATCATTAGGCAAACTATTGCCAATACCGACACAACCCCTTGTGCTGTTTGTAAATTATTTCTCATTAGTAGCTTTCGTTAGTGTTAGGAAAATTAGCATCTTTTACATCTCTTACATATTGTGATACTGCTCCTGTAATTTCTGTATGTAAATCTAGATATCTTCTAAGAAATTTTGGAGAAAAACCTTTATTCATACCCACCATATCATGATAAACCAAGACCTGACCATCACAATCTTGCCCCGCACCAATACCAATAGTAGGAATGGCAACACTTTCTGATACCTTCTTTGCAAGATTTGCGGGTATCTTCTCTAAAACTAAAGCAAAACAGCCTAGTTCCTCTAACAGTTTGGCATCGCTTATTAGTTTTTCGGCTTCTTCATCTTCTTTAGCCCTTACTTTATAAGTCCCGAATTGATATATAGATTGAGGCGTAAGTCCCAAATGCCCCATTACAGGAATTCCCGCATTAATGATCTTTTCTAAAGATCTAGATATTTCTTTTCCCCCTTCAAGTTTTACGGCATGTGCACCACCTTCTTTCATCATTCTTACAGAAGACTTCAAAGCTTTTTTAGGATTACTCTGGTAAGTCCCGAATGGTAAATCTGCTACCACAAGGGCTCTTTCTACTCCTCTTACTACACATTGCGTATGATAGATCATTTGGTCTAGTGTTATAGGTAAAGTAGTTTCATGTCCTGCCATCACATTTGCAGCAGAATCTCCTACCAATACAGCATCTACTCCACCAGCATCTACCATTTTTGCAGTTGTAAAATCATATGCTGTTAGCATGGTAATTTTTTCCTTATCGAATTTCATTTTTCGTAAGGTTTCAGTAGTAACCCTTTTTATTTCAGAATGTACAGACATAATGTATGTATGATTTTTTAAATTTTAAAAAAGTCGGCATGTGCCGACTTCCATTTTTTTGGTAATTTACAAAACTACGTGACCTAGTTTCATGAGTTTATCGTGGTTCAAAATTTTAATATTACGTCCATCCACCTCAATCAGACTATCTTGTTTAAATTCTGATATCAATCTTATAGCGCTCTCTGTGGCTGTTCCAATAATATTTGCAATCTCCTCTCTTGTCAGAGATATTTTAATAAATCCTTCCGGATCCGTACCCAATTTCTGTTCTAGTAAAATGAGAATTTCTGCTAATCTTTCTCTGACTGTTTTTTGCGCTAAAAAAGTGATCGTATTAGAGGACTCGCCCAATTCGTAAGCAATCTTTTGTAACATCACGAATGATAATTGAGAATCTACCTCCAAAAGATCCATGAAAATTTCTGCGGGCATGAATGTACAATCTATATCTGTCATTGCTTCTGCTTTTGCTTGAAAATTTTCACCACAAAGTAAAGCTCTATATCCTATGATATCTCCCTCTTTTATAAACCTTAAAATCTGATCTTTTCCGAATGCTCCAGACTTCGAAAGTTTAGCTGCACCTTTTTCTAAAAAGTAAACACCTTTTGGTATTTCTCCATCATCGAAAATGATATCATTTTTTTGAAAACTCAACTTCTTTTTAGCTTTGTAATACCTCTCAAAATCAGTACTAGTAAGCCTATCTTTAAATGAATTATCGTTAAAGACCCTAGCAAATCTCTCTTCTATAGCAATTTGTTGTTCCTGCGACATTTTAATATGACATTTATCACAAAAATAGAACATTTTAACCCGATAAACAAAAAAAAATGTTATAATTTTGTAAGTCAATAATTTATGAAGGTGAGCGACTACTGTTTTCATTGTGGACAATACGTTGAAAAGGAAAGGATTCTATTTGATCAGAAGAATTTTTGCTGCAACGGATGCAAATCTGTTTACGAGATTTTAAATATCAATAATCTAAGTAATTTTTACGAATTAAATAAAAAAGCGGGAATCAGACCGAATGACGAAAACTCTTCGCAGTTTGATTATCTCGATGCGCCTGATATATTTAATAAACTAACAGATTTTTCTGAAGGGAAAACCAGCCTTATCACATTCAAAATCCCTGTAATACATTGTTCTTCTTGTATATGGCTGCTCGAAAGTCTACATACCTTGAATGAAAATATTAAATATTCACAGGTAAATTTTACCCGAAAAACCATACAAATCGCTTTTAATCACAACGAATTAAAACTAAGCGAGCTAGCCAATTTCATCACGAATCTAGGTTACAAACCAGCAATTAGTCTGGAAACTGCGGATAAAAACGAGGAAAAACTAGACAAATCCCTACTTATAAAACTTACCGTGGCAGGATTTGCTTTTGGTAATGGGATGTTTTTCGCGCTGCCTGATTATATTGGTGGGGAAGATATTTGGATGCAACACTACAAAGGCTTGTTCAGAACATTGATGTTCCTATTTTCCCTGCCAGTTGTGTTTTATTCAGCTTCAGATTATTACAAATCGGCTTGGTATGGCTTGAAAAATAAGATTGTAAATATTGACGTACCAATTGTTTTAGGTATTTTTGTGCTTTTTGGCAGAAGTATCTATGAAGTTGTAACCGATTATGGTCCAGGATATTTTGATACGCTTTGTGGTCTACTTTTCTTCATGCTCATGGGGAAAATGTTCCAAAAAAGAACCTACAGTTCGCTCTCATATGACAGAGACTACAAATCTTTTTACCCTATTGCGGTAACCAAAGTGGATTTTGGAGGAAAACAAGAAAATATTCTTTTATCTGAAGTCAAAGTAGGCGATAGAATTTTGGTTAGAAACCAAGAAATTATTCCCGTAGATGCTATCTTGATCAATGGAGAAGGGAATATCGATAATGGTTTTATCACCGGAGAGAGCGAAAGCATTAGCAAACAACCTGGCGATAAAATATTTGCTGGTGGTAAACAAGTAGGGTCTTCGCTAGAACTAGAAGTTATCAAAAACGTTGATCAAAGTTACTTAACCCAACTTTGGAACAAAGAAGCATTCAAAAAGCATGAAACTGGCCTAGATACTATTATCAATGATATTAGTAAGTATTTTACTTTCATTATATTGGGTATCGGCTTTGTGGCGGGAATCTATTGGGCATTTATAGATTTAGAAAAAATGTTTCAGGTAATTTCTGCGATACTCATCATAGCTTGCCCTTGCGCATTGGCACTATCTTCCCCATTTACTTTCGGGCATATCATGAGAATTTTGGGTAGAAATAAGTTCTATGTAAAAGACACCATTACTATTGAGAAAATTGCAAAAATCGACTCTATTGTTTTTGATAAAACAGGAACCATCACTCAGCGAAAAAAGACTAATATTAGGTTTGAAGGCACAGAATTATCTGATTTCGACTTAAAAAATATTAAAACCTTACTAAAAAACTCCAATCACCCACTTTCCAAATCTTTGTATGATTTTATAGAAACCGAAGATGGCTACTTTCCTGTAGAACATTTTGTTGAAATCTCCGGAAAAGGATATGAAGCAGATATTAGAGGTGCAAAATATAAAATTGGTTCGGCAAAATACAATAATCAAACTTCAAAAAATTTAGAGACTGCTGTATTTATTAGTAAAAATGATGAATTTTTAGGGAAATATATTTTTAAAAATGAATATCGTGAAAATTTAAAAGACCTTTTCCGTCATCTTAATTTATATAAAATATTCATTTTGAGTGGTGATAATTCTTCGGAAGAAAAACAATTGAAGGAAATTATCCCGAATATTCATGCGATGGCTTTTAATCAAAGTCCAGAAGATAAATTAAATTACATCAAAGATTTACAAGATACAGGATCCAAAGTGATGATGATTGGAGATGGATTGAATGATGCAGGAGCATTGAAACAAAGTAATGTAGGAATAGCCATTTCGGATGACTCTAATTCATTTACACCATCTTCTGATGTTATCATGAATGGTGAAAAAATAGACAAATTGCATCAATATTTAAGGGTCTGCAAAGGATCTATAACTATTGTAAAAATGACCTTTATTATAAGTTTCTTGTATAACATCGTAGGGCTTAGTTTTGCAGTTACTGGACATATGTCTCCGCTATTTGCCGCAATTTTGATGCCACTCAGTTCTATTACCGTTATTTCATTTACCACATTATCGACTTGGATATTGGGTAGGAAACACTTTAAAAAAGCCCAATAGATAACCTTATTTAGACTGATTTTAAATTAATTCTATGCCTAATTTCGTGATTAATGTCATTATTTTTCACTAATTTTGAACCCCGAAAATAGGTTAATTTTGTTGTCGAATGGATATTCTATATTTAATGATCTTATGCAGCGTTTCTTTGGCTGTAGTTTTCTTGGTCGTTTTTATAGTAAACGCTAGAAAAGGGCAGTTTGAGGATGATGAATCCCCAGCTGTGAGGATACTTTTTGATGATGAAGTAAAGGAGAAAAAAGAGTCTGGCAACACAACTGAAAACGATAGTGATATAGGCGAAAATAATAAATTTGTAGAAAAAAGTGAATAGATAATATGGAGACACAAAAGTTTAGTTATGACAACAGTATTGTTCGGGCATTCCTATACGCGACCATAGTTTTTGGGATTATAGGATTCGTGTTTGGGCTTACAGCCGCACTAATGCTATTCTACCCTGAACTTCCTGAATTTTTGTTCGGGACCGATGATACAACTATTAACAGTTTGTCATCTGGGAACATACAGGGGTTGATAAATACGCATGGAGCGTTTGGTTTTGGTAGAATAAGAATGCTGCACACCAATACAGTAATTTGGGCATTTGTATGTAATATCGTTTATACCGGTATTTATTACTCATTACAGAGATTACTTAAAACAAGAATGTATAGCGATACACTTTCTTGGATACATTTTTGGACATGGCAATTTATGATTATTGCTACGTTCATCACCTTCTTTATGGGGATCAACACCTCAAAAGAATATGCAGAGCATGAATGGCCTATCGATATTTTGATAGCATTCTCTTGGATCATTTTTGGAGCTAATATGTTCTTAACAATAGCGAAAAGAAGAGTAAGACATTTATATGTAGCTATTTGGTTCTACATCGGTACTTGGATTGCAGTAGCAATGCTTCACATCTTCAATAACTTAGAAGTACCATTAAGTTTCACTGGATGGAAGTCTTATTCAGCATATGCAGGGGTAAAAGATGCAATTGTACAATGGTGGTATGGCCATAACGCAGTAGCGTTTGTATTAACAACACCTGTCTTAGGTTTGATGTATTACTTCTTACCCAAAGCTGCGGATAGGCCAGTATTCTCATACAAACTTTCGATTATTCACTTCTGGTCATTAATATTCGTATACATCTGGGCTGGTCCTCACCACCTTCAGTATACTGCATTACCAGCATGGGCACAAGCAGTAGGAACAGGTTTCTCTATAATGCTTATTGCACCATCTTGGGGAGGGATGCTAAACGGTCTATTGACACTAAGAGGAGCTTGGGATAAAGTAAGAGAAAATCCTATCTTAAAATTCTTCGTGGTAGCAGTAACTTGTTATGGTATGGCAACTTTCGAAGGACCATTATTAGCAACTAAAAATATCAACAAAATTGGACACTTTACTGATTGGGTAATTGGTCACGTACATTTAGGAGCACTAGGTTGGAATGGATTCATGGCATTTGGTGTTATCTATTATTTAGTTCCAATTATGTGGAGAACCAAAATTTGGTCTGTAAAACTTGCCAATTGGCACTTCTGGTTGGGTACTTTAGGTATTATTTTCTATGCAGTACCATTATACATTGCAGGATTTACGCAAGGTCTAATGTGGAAGCAATTCAACCCAGACGGAACTCTATTATGGAAAAATTGGTTGGATACTGTTACAGCTATTATACCTTACTATAAATTAAGATTTTTAGGAGGAGCATTCTACTTGTCTGGTGGATTATTGATGGTAGTTAACGTGATTGCAACAGTAAGAAAAGGATCTTTCCAAAAAGAAGTACCTGCTGAAGCACCTGCATTAGCCAATATTACTAAAAACAGAAAAGAAGGAGAAGGTACTCACCTTTGGTTAGAAAGAACACCTGTATTATTAGGTATCTTATCTTTTATCACAATATCCATCGGTAGTTCAGTAGAGATCATCCCTACTCTATCGCTTAAAAAAAGTGTACCTACTATCTCTGCTGTGAAGCCTTATTCACCGTTAGAGCTAGAAGGTAGAGATTTATATATCCGTGAAGGATGTAATTCTTGTCACTCTCAAATGATTAGACCATTTAGAGATGAAATTATCAGATTCAACGGTAAAAATGGACAATATTCTAAAGCTGGAGAATTTGTTTATGATAGACCCTTCTTATGGGGATCAAAAAGAACGGGACCAGATTTACATAGGGAAGGTGGTAAAAATCCAAGTTCATGGCACTATAAACATATGTATAACCCGAGATCTACGTCTGCTGGTTCTATAATGCCACGTTACCCATGGTTAATATCTTCTGATTTGGATAGATCTCAGATGGTAGATAAAATTTCTTATATGAAGCAAATTTATGATGTACCTTATACAAAAGCACAAATAGATTCTGCTGATAAATGGGCAGATAATCAAGCTGCAAAAATTGTAAAGGATATCTATACAGAAGCTGCAGACTTAAAAGAAGCGTATGCGAAAAGACCTGCAGGAGAACTTGAGAAGAAAGAGATTATAGCACTTATTGCCTACTTACAAAGGCTAGGTACTGATATCAAAACTACAGAGATAAAAACAGCAAGTAATAACTAAAAATATTAAGATCGCTCATGATACCTCAGAACTTTAAAGATATATTATCCAATACTGAAAATGCAGGTTTTTATCAAACTTTGGCTCTTATTTTCTTTATGATGTTCTTCATAGCATTGTTGATATATGTGTTTAGTAGACCAAAAAAATACTACAACGAAGAAGAACGTGCACCTCTGGGGGATGAAGAGGATGATTTTAATTTAAAAAATTAAACTATTTATTATGAAACAAAGAACACCAGTTTTTGTAAACATTTTAATAATAATAGGACTGCTAACGGTTTTTTATTATTTATTTGTACAAAGCTATCAGTTTTTATCTTCACCTTATTTCTGGGGTACTGTAGTGATAAGTGCAATTCTTGCTTATATCCATAGTGCAATTGGAGATTTGATTGAAAACAATAAATTCAAAAAATTATCTGACGAAGAAAAGAAGGCTTACCTTGCAGAAAAGAAAATACCTTTCTTGACTAGACAATATAATGCAGCCTTCAAAAAGCAATCTGCTACTGAAGAAAAGGATATATTAATTGATCATGGCTTCGATGGAATTATGGAATTGGATAACCAATTACCAAAATGGTGGTTAGGTTTATTTTACTTCGGAACTGTATTTTGTATTGTTTATATCTGTGCCTATTCGTTTACAGACTTTGCTAATCCATTAAAAGAGTATGATGCAGAATACAAGGAACAAACTGCTAGTGTTGCAAAGTACTTAGCTGAGCAACCCCCAGTAACTATAGAGTCTGCTGTGTTCTCTGAAGATAATATAGCAGCAGGTGAGGAGATTTTCAAATCCAACTGTGTCTCTTGTCACTCTGATGGAGGAAAAGGAGGAATCGGACCAAATTTGACTGATAAATTCTGGCACAACCAAGTAGAGAAAACATTATTCAAGAACGTATTCAACATAGTAGATAATGGTATTGCTGGAACTGCAATGCAGGCATGGGGTAAAAATGGAGTTCTTACCGGTACGGATATACAAAATGTAGCAGCATATGTGTACCATATCAATCAGGAGGTTGCTCCAATTACAACAGACAAAGGCGGAGCACCAGCTTATGGTGATGAAGCACATTGGGAGAAACAGTAATTATTTAAATTTAAAATATATGATTAAACATAATTTGTTATTAACTAAAAAATAATAACGAATTATGTTTTTTCTTTTTTATAAACAAAATAAAGATGTCAAATAGAGAAGAACAAACAGCAAGAGGCGGACAAGGGCAAGTTTTGGATCCCGAAACCTACAGAGACTCTATAGGTACTATGGAGCAATCTGGTAAACGAAGGTGGGTGTTTCCTAGAAAACCAAAAGGTAAATATACCAACTATAGAAATTTGGTTGCTTATCTCCTACTTCTTATTTATTTTATAGTTCCTTTTATAAAAATTAATGGAAATCCTTTCCTGATGTTTAATGTTATCGATAGAACCTTTTTCATAGTTGGACAACCATTCTATCCACAAGATTTTTTTATTTTAACTTTAGGGGCTATTGCTTCTCTTTTATTCATTATTATATTTACGATTGCATTCGGAAGAATTTTCTGCGGTTGGATATGCCCTCAGACAATTTTTATGGAATCTATCTTTCGTAAAATTGAATATGCAATAGAAGGAGATCGTAACAAGCAAATGAAGCTCGATCGACAAGAGTGGAATTCCGAAAAAATATGGAAAAGATCTTTGAAATGGTCAATCTATGCGGTAATATCTATAGTTATCACTCACGTTATGTTTATGTATATTGTGGGCTATGAGAAGGTATTACAAATTGTATCAGAGGGTCCGTTTGCTCATACCACCAATTTTATTGTGATGATCTTGTTTACTGCTGCATTTTACTTTGTATTTGCATGGTTCAGAGAACAAGTTTGTACCTTAGTTTGTCCCTATGGTAGACTACAAGGTGTTCTTATAGATAAAGAAACCATTAATGTTTTCTATGATTTCAAAAGAGGGGAAAATAGGTCCAAATGGAAAAAAGGAGAAGATAGAAAAGCCGCTGGCAAAGGAGATTGTATAGATTGTAACCAATGTGTGGTGGTTTGTCCCACAGGAATAGACATCCGTGATGGTCAACAGTTGGAATGTATTAACTGTACAGCTTGTATTGATGCTTGCGACGAGGTTATGGAAAAAGTAGGTCTTCCAAAAGGTTTGGTACGTTATGCTTCCGAAAAAGAAATAGAAGAAAATATACCATACAAATTTACTGGTAGAATGAAAGGTTTTGCTGTTGTGCTGGTTTTATTGGTAAGTTTTCTAGGATTCCTGCTTGGAAATAGAGGCGAGATGGAAGCAAAATTCATCAAACCAGCCGGTAGTACATTTTTCGTTAGAGAAGGACAAATTACAAACACCTACAATTATACTTTTCTTAATAAAACCAATAACAAAAAAATAGTTACAATAAAAGTAATAGAACCCGCAAAAGGGGAAGTAAGCCACAGTGCGTCTAGCAAAATTGTTGTGGAGAGAGATAAAATTACTAAAGGAACAGTAAACATCAGCTTCCCAGAGGATGCAATGAAACTTTCTAAGCAAAATATCACCATCGGCGTCTATAATATAGATGGTAGATTGATAGATTCTTACAAAACTTATTTTGAAGGACCGTTTAAACTACAATTTTAAATAAAAAAGTATAAAATGAAAAATTTCACTTGGGGACATGGTATTGTATTAGCGCTAGCTTCATTCATGATTTTCATCTTATCCATGTTATTTCTTTTTCCAAATGGACAAAAAAATTCTGAGATGGTGACCGAGCATTATTACGAAGAAGAATTAGAATATCAATCTGTAATTGATGCCAAAAAACGTGCTGACAGCTTAGCAGAAAAACCAGCTTATTTACAGGATGCTAGTGGCATGAAAATAACCTTCCCAACCATTTATAATAATGGCAATACCAAAATAAATTTTGTTCTGAATAGATCTGATGATCAAAATTTGGATATCAAAAAAACAGTTCAATTAGATACAAATCATTCTTTCCTTATTCCTGCAAACGTATTGGTGAAAGGAAATTATACACTACGCCTAAATTGGACAAAAGATAAAACAGATTATCGTCTAGATTATGATGTGATATGGAAATAGCACTCGTTTTATCTGCAATTGCATTAGGTTTTGCTTCTGGCTTTCACTGCGTAGGAATGTGCGGACCTATTGCCTTGTCGATGGGATTAACAAAAAAACAAGCTACCAACTTTTACCTACAGAATCTTACCTACCAATTCGGGAGAATTCTCAGTTATTCTTTGTTGGGCGCGGTGCTTGGTATTGTGGGTGAAGGCTTTGAAATGGCTGGCATACAACGTTATCTTACGATTGGCGTTGGTGTATTGCTCATCATTATGGCTCTATTTTCTTTTGGAGGAAAGGATTTTGCTTCTAAAATTCCGTTTTTATCCAAATTTTTATATTTTGTAAAAATGAATTTGGGCAAACTTTTGCAAAAAGCAGATTATCGTTCTAGATTCACTACTGGGATTTTAAATGGCTTTCTACCTTGTGGCATGGTTTATATGGCTCTTACCGCTAGCCTAGCAAGTGGAGGAATATGGCAAGGAGCTTCATATATGGCTTTATTTGGTTTGGGCACACTTCCGTTCATGTTTACGGTAGTTTTGGTCGGAAATCTCATGAATCAAGCTTTTAGGCTAAAAATTTTAAAAGTAATGCCTATCATAATGATAATTTTAGGCGTATTATTTATCGTTAGAGGCTTAGAATTGGGCATTCCATACCTTTCTCCAAAAGCAGAAGCTATGAAAGTATTGCCTAAGGGACAAATGCAAAATCACAATGATATTAATTGTCACTAAGTATTTAATGATTGTCCGTTTATTTACCTAATCCTGTAATATTAGCAATAACGAGCCTATCAAACAATTTTTCTCCAAAATATCTTCTATTCAGCTTATAAACAAACTCATTTAAGTACAATTGAAGATATTTTCTTTTTATT
>NZ_JAZQRK010000050.1:0-30291 GCF_045629545.1 Chryseobacterium sp.
TTTTTTGCTACAAACTTAAAGTTGGTTGTTTGGTGATAGTTTGGTTACTAGTTTTTGATGGTTATAGCTAGGCTTTTTAGATAGTATACACCATAAAAAACCAATATCAATCGATCAAAAGTTCAATAACTTTTCCAATTATCTTTTTAAGTCACTCACAAAATTACATTTTGTTATTACTAATTACTAATTACTAACAATTTTGTATTCTTGATCAATTTCATGCAAAGATGTTAATGCTTAGAAATTTAAAATCGCAACTTCCGATAACTGATAACTGATAACTGATAACTGATAACTATAACTTAAATAGCCGTGATTGAAAGGCATGTTTAACTTGCTCGAATCACTTCGTTAGTTTTGAGCTCTTTTTGCTAGCTGAAGGCAATAATAATTATGGGTTGGCGCAAAAAAGCGAATAGTGAATGCCCGAAATAGCTACCATATGAAAGTGAGAAAAATATTTATTCCATTATCTTCTATTTACGAACGAGTAGGGAATAAATTACTTTTTTTTTCGATATCAAAGTGATCACTGATATTTGCAAAATTCTTAAAAGTTACGTATTTGTACATCACGAAACCGATCATCATTCCGAAGGTATTAAGAACAATATCATCAATATCTGCGACACCTCGTCCCGTCATATATTGTGAAGATTCTACAATACTTATTGCAACAATAAAGAATAAAGTAATTGGGAAAAATCTATTGAATTTATTAATACATAATCCTAACCAACCAAAGGGGGAAAACAAAAAAATATTACCGATTATATTGACTGCAAATGCATTTTCTTCTACATCATCATTAAAAAAATGATCGATGGTAATGAATGGTTGAAGTTGAATGTAAGAAATCCCTGAGGGTTCTCGGCCAGATGCATAGAACATCATGTACAATAAAACAATAGTGTATAAGGCAATAAATACGGCAAAGTATCTTTTCATAGGTTTCCTTTTTGAGGATTAGTACTAAAAGAGATTAAAGTGCTTACTAGTTTTGAATAGATAGCATCAATTATCTGACCTTTACCACTTTCTTTTTGATACTTTATTACTCTTTATAAGTATTTAACATAAAAAAGGTCCCAAATCTTGCGAAAGGGAACCTGCTAAGTTGTATTTCTATGAAAATTAATAGAATGATACGTTAGTAAGAAACCTTAAGATGATCCATATATTTGCTCTGAATATATTCTCTCTGAGGAAATTTGTTTTCCTTTGGTGCCTTCCAAAAAGTATTTTGATAATCTTTGGTGACAAATGTAGAACATATTGGAGACTTGGATATAATCTGAACTGCAATAGTTGTAATGGTACGATGTTCGCCAATTTTGAAAATAGGAATCTTCTCTGCTGACTCTACTTTATCTCCATTACTATACGTTGCCGTCCACGTGTAGAGATACTCTGGATGATTGGCATTGGGAAAAAATGAAACGGTAGTGTCATCTACCTTTACTTCTTTAAAATCATTCACCAAGATTCCACATTTGGATTTGGTATTTTCTAATTCATCTACTGCAACAGCTTCTATCTTTTTTGTACACTCTTGCATACCGTTATTAGTAAGAACCAATACAGAAATTTCTGAGTTTTCTGCATTGGTAGCTTGTACAGATACTTGGTTTTGCTTGTTGTTCCCCAATATTTTTAGTGTAGGTGAAGACCACTGATAGCAGTCATCGCATTGTGCTTTTGTATCTACAGTAAAACTAATGGGTTGGCTACTCGTCATAGCACTATTGCTTGTGATGGTGCACTGTGCATACGCCTGACTTATTGCTAAATGAGCAGCAATAAAAATAATTTTTTTCATTAAACAGGATTTGTGATTTGTGTGTGTTTTTTTTAAATTTTAAACTTGAATAACTCCTAAGTTGAATTTCTCTGTGATAGGCGCGTGATCCGCAGCTTCTATACCCATAGAAATCCATTTTCTAGTATCAATAGGATTGATGATTGCATCCGTCCACAATCTTGAAGCAGCATAAGTAGCTTGAGTTTGAGTTTGGTACTTTTTGGCGATAGAATCTAAGATTTCTTTTCTTACTTCTTCTGTAATCTCTTTTCCTTGTTTTTTAAGAGTAGATTCTTGGATCTGAGCTAAAACTTTAGCTGCTTGCGTTCCACCCATTACTGCAAGATCTGCCCAAGGCCAAGCCACAATAAGACGAGGATCATAAGCCTTACCACACATTGCATAATTACCTGCACCGTAAGAATTACCAGTGATTATAGTAAATTTTGGCACTACAGAATTGGATACTGCATTCACCATTTTTGCACCATCTTTGATGATTCCTCCTTGCTCAGACTTGGAACCAACCATAAATCCGGTAACATCTTGTAAGAAAATTAAAGGGATTTTTCTTTGGTTACAATTTGCAATAAATCTTGTCGCTTTATCAGCTGAATCGGAGTAGATTACGCCACCAAATTGCATTTCACCTTTACCACTTTTTACCAATTTTCTTTGGTTTGCAACAATACCTACAGACCAACCGTCTACTCTTGCAGTAGCACAGATAATAGTTTTTCCGTAATCTGGTTTGTATTCTTCGAATTCAGAATTGTCTACAATACATTTTATGATATCTAAAGTGTCGTATTGGTCTGCACGAGATACTGGCATAATACCAAAGATATCGTCTATGTTTTGTTTTGGAGGAAAGCTTTCAATTCTATCAAAACCAGCTTTTTCGTAGCTTCCAATAGATTTCATAATATTTTTGATTCTCATCAAAGCATCCTTGTCATCCTTGGCTTTGTAATCTGTAACTCCAGAGATGGAGCAATGAGTAGTTGCACCACCCAAAGTTTCGTTATCAATGGTTTCACCAATCGCAGCTTTTACAAGATAGCTTCCAGCAAGAAATATAGAACCCGTTTTGTCTACAATCATAGCCTCGTCGCTCATAATTGGAAGATAAGCGCCACCCGCAACACAACTTCCCATTACTGCAGAAATCTGGATAATACCCATAGAACTCATCTTGGCGTTGTTTCTAAAAATTCTACCAAAGTGTTCTTTATCAGGGAAAATTTCGTCTTGCATTGGAAGATATACTCCTGCAGAATCTACCAAATAGATAATAGGAAGTTTGTTTTCCATTGCAATTTCTTGCGCTCTTAGATTTTTTTTACCTGTAATAGGAAACCAAGCGCCTGCTTTTACAGAAGCATCATTAGCGACTACTAAACATTGTTTACCAGAAACATATCCCATAACTACAACAACTCCACCAGCGGGGCATCCGCCATGTTCCTCGTACATTTCGTATCCTGCAAAAGCACCAATTTCTATAGAATCTGAATCTTTATCTAGTAAAAATTCTATTCTCTCTCTTGCTGTCATTTTACCTTCATCGCGAAGTTTTTGCAATCTTTTTTCGCCGCCACCTTTCTTTATTTCAGAAAGTAAGCGGTTGATTTCGGATAATTTTAGTTTATTTTGATCTTCTCTTTTGTTGAATTCGATATCCATGAAGTTTCATTTTTAATATGGCTAAAGATACTATTTTTATAAAAACTGAAAAAAAGAAGTGCGGTAAGTGTTAAAATTATGAACCTCAGTATTTTATGAAATATTTAACATGATATAATTTTTTCTATTTTAAATTATTATTAAATTTACATCAAAGGATAGGAACTGATTACTCCATAATTTCCTTTTATTCTTAGTTTATTTTTTAATAGTTTATTATTTGAAGGCCCTGAACGTTGCATAAACTTTCAGGGTTTTTTCTTGATGAATTTGCTAGGGGACGGATTGTTATTAGATATCAAAATAGGAAAGAATAAATTCTACTTTTAAAGCCATCAATTGTGTAAATTTGCTTTTTCCGATAACCCATCTATTTTTATGCAAAAATTAGCACTTTTTAGACTCCACCTTATTGTTTTTCTGTGGGGTTTTACAGCCATACTAGGGAAGCTGATCCACACTGAAGCCCCTATTTTGGTTTTTTATAGAATGTTATTTGCAGCAGGATTTTTATTTATTTATCTAAAAATTTTTAAAAAAGAAAGTATAAAGGTCAGTAGGAAAATATTTTTCCAATTGGCAACAATTGGTCTATTTATGGGGCTTCATTGGCTATGCTTCTTTTATTCTATTAAAGAATCTAATGTATCCATTGCATTAAGTTGTTTATCATTATCCACATTATTTGCATCCATTCTAGAGCCTTTAGTCTTTAAGCGAAAGATTGATACTTCAGAAGTCATCATGGGTGTTGTAATTGTAGCGTGTATTTTACTTATTTTCAAAACGGAATTTCAATATAAAATAGGGATTATGTATGGCGCTCTCTGTGCTATATTCGGGACTATATTTTCTGTATTTAATGGGAAAATGTTTGGTAAAACAAGCTCTGGAAATATTATTTTTTATGAAATTTTCAGCGGATGGGCTATATTATCTATGTTTTATGTTTTCACTGGACAAATATTTCAGATGCATGAAATAAGTTACCGAGATATTGCGTTAATAGGAGTGTTAGCAAGTCTATTTACCGCATATCCCATGTTAGAATCTGTGAAGTTAATGAAGTATATTTCGCCCTTTACATTAATTTTAACTGTAAATTTGGAACCCGTCTACGGTATTATACTAGCTTTTTTTATCTTTGGAGAATCGGAACATATGAGCCCCATATTTTATATAGCCTCATTAGTAATGATATTGGCTATTGTTGCGAATGCAATTATAAAAACTAAGAAACAAAAACAAAACAATTAAGCATCAATTTATATGATGAAAAAATATTTTTTATTATTATTTCCATTAATCTTGGGGACAACCAAAGCTCAGATTATCAGAAAATATTCCAACGAATTTCTGAATATTGGAGCAGGCGCAAGAGGATTAGGAATGGGTGGTGCCGTAATTTCTAATCAAGATGATGTGTATTCTCCAATGTGGAATCCTGCAGGATTGATGGGTGTGAAAAGAGATTGGCAAGGAGCAGCAATGCATGCAGAATATTTCGAATCTATAGCAAAATACGATTATTTGGCTTACGCAAAAGTGCTAGAAGAAGGTGTTTTTGGAGTTTCTATTGTACGTCTTGGGGTAGACAATATTCTCAATACCACGCAGATGATTGATCCTACAGGAAATATTGATTATGATAAAATTACCAAATTTTCTCAATCAGATTATGCGGCTATTATATCCTATGCCTTTAAACCTGGAGGAAATCAGAAATTAGATGTTGGGGTGAATGCCAAGATTGTCTATAGAAATGTAGGGAAATTTGCTAGTGGTTATGGTTTTGGTTTTGATGTTGGGGCAATTTATAAAGCGGATAATGGCTGGAGATATGGAGGGATGCTTAGAGATGCTACTACAACCGTTAACTTTTGGACGATTAACCAAAAAGAATTGTCAACAGTAGTAAATGGGGAAGAATTCAACCCAGCGCCAGCAGATAAAATGGAACTTACGATGCCGAAGCTCAATGTGGGAGCAAGTAAAATGTTTGAAATAAATAATAGTTTATACGTTCTTCCAGAAGCAGGTATTAACGTAGATTTTGCCAAGACTGCAGCTTTATTATCCACAGATTTTGCAAGTATTACCCCTTACGCAGGAGCAGAATTGGGATATCAAAAGATGATATTTGTAAGACTAGGTGTCAATAGATTTCAATCCATCACGGATATAGAAGATTTGCAAAGAAAAGTGTCTTTTCAGCCGAGCGCCGGTTTAGGAATACGATACAGAGGACTTACTTTAGACTATGCCATCAGCAATTCTGGAATTGGTGGATCTAATTTTTATTCTAATTTCTTCTCCTTAAAACTAGATATGGGAGAATTTAGAAATGATTAAATTTAACAATAAAAGTACAAAATAGAAATTGATCTATTTTTTTATAACAAAATACAATGAAACCAATGAAGAAATTTTCTATAATGCTAGCAACAGTTTGTGCGAGTTTTGCCTTTGCGCAAAAAGTTTCAGATTACAAATACATATCTGTTCCCGAAAAATTAACTACATTCAAAAATGATGACTTCGGTACAATAGGAGCTTTAACAAAAGCATTAAAGGCAAAAAAATATATCGTTGTATCAGGTTCTAATGATAATGACAATTCTTGTCAGGTTTTACACGCTGATATTTTGGATGACAGTAGTTTTCTAAAGAACAAAATTATCTTAAAGTTTACAGATTGCAAAAATAATGTAGTACTTACACAAAAGGGATCATCTTCTATTAAAGACTTTAGAGAAGGGTATCAAGATGCTTTACAACGTACGTTGATCGCTGTGCCTATCTCTAGCCCTACAAATCAATTATCTACTGATGTACAAAATCATCAAGTGCCACCAACTAAAACTTCAAGTGCAACTGCAGAAAATAGTATTGAGAAAAAATCTGTAAAATATAATAATGGTAAAGTAACCTTACAAAAAATTCAGATAGACGACGAACAATTTATTTTGGTGGATAACAATAGTTCTGTTCCTTATGCAACATTTAAAAATACCAATAAAAAAGATGTCTTCCGGGTGAAATTAGCTAATGGACAAGCTACTTTTGGATATTTTGATAAAGGTGACATTACGATAGAAATCCCACAAAGCAATGGAGAATATGTAAATGAAGTTTTCTCTGCTCAATAATTTAACGAGATTTAATTACACAAAAAAGCTTTTTCAAATTATTTGAAAAAGTTTTTTTATTTTACACTGTATGAAAAAAACTGTATACAATGAGCGCTTTACTTTTTCCTAAAATTTCTTCTAAAGTTTCTAAGTTGGCTTCTTTTACTCTTTTAACAGACTTTAGTTTAGACAAAAGTAGTTCTATTGTTTTATCTCCGATGCCTGGTATTTCTTCCAACTCAGATTTTATGGTAGAATTGGTACGTCGTGCACGGTGATGCTTAACCCCAAAACGGTGTGATTCATCTCGAACTCGCTGCAGAACTTTTAAGGTTTCAGATTTTTTATCGAGATACAAAGGGATCGAATCTTCAGGAAAGTAGATTTCCTCCAACCGTTTTGCAATGCCTATAATGGTGATTTTTCCGTATAGCCCTAATAATTTTAAACTCTTTACAGCAGATGATAATTGTCCCTTTCCACCATCAATTAAAATCAATTGAGGTAAGCTATCGCCTTCGTCCAATAACCTTTTGTAGCGCCTAAAGATCACTTCTTCCATTGTGGCATAATCATCTGGACCTACCACTGTTTTGGGATGAAAAATTCTATAATCTGCTTTACTAGGTTTTCCGTCTTTGAAAACTACACACGCTGAAACAGGATTGGTTCCTTGAATGTTGGAGTTATCAAAACCTTCTATATGTCTTGGTTCCACAGGCATTCTCAGCAGTTTTTGCATCTCTGCCATTATTCTATTAGAATGTCTTTCCGGATCTACAATTTGTACTTGTTTTAGTTTTTCAATTCTGTATTCTTTGGCATTTTTCTCTGATAATTCTACGATTCGTTTTTTGTCGCCAACCTTGGGAACGATTAATTTGACGTTCGGAATTTCTAAACTTAAATGAAAAGGAATAAGAATTTCGCTAGAATCTGAATTAAATTTCTGACGAATTTCTATCATCGCTTCTTCCAAAATATCCTCATCGCTTTCCTCCAAAATCTTTTTAATCTCTGTGGTAAAACTTTGGATAATGTTTCCGTTTCTTATTTTAAAATAATTCACATATGCCGCCGTCTCGTCACTCGTCATCCCAAATACATCTACATCATCTATATTAGGGTGTATAATGGTATTTTTTACCTGATAGTTTTCTAAAATATCTAATCTTTCTTTAACAATCTGTGCATTCTCGAACTGTAAGATACTCGCATATTTCATCATCTGACTATTCAGATATTCTTTGGCTTTTTTGAAATCTCCCTTTATAATACCGCGAATAGAATCTATTTTTTCGTCGTAATCTTCCTTACTTTCTAGTCCTTCACAAGGGCCTTCACAATTTTTAATATGATATTCTAGGCACACTTTATATTTTCCCTCTTCTATTTTGTTGGGTGTAAGATTGAGGTTACAAGATCTTAGTTTGTAGATATGTTTTATGGTGTCTAATAATATTTTGGCTGGTCTTACTTTTGCATAGGGACCATAATATTCCGAGCCATCTTTAATCATGGTTCTGGTCATGAAAATTCTAGGGAAAGCTTCATTTTTAATGCAAATCCAAGGATACGTTTTATCATCCTTCAGCATCACGTTATAGAGTGGCTGATGTTCTTTTATTAGATTATTCTCCAACAAAAGTGCGTCGTATTCGCTATTTACAATAGTTGTTTCTAGTCGATTTATCTTGCCTACCATTACTTTAATACGGTAGCCAGGAAGATTTTTGTTGAAGTAGGAGAGAACCCTTTTTTTTAGATTTTTGGCTTTTCCTACATACAAGAGTTTCTCGTTTTTATCGTAATATCGATAAACACCAGGATCTGATGGTAAAGTTTTGAGTTGTAGTTCTAAAGACGGATTCATATAACAAAACTACGGAATATTAAGGTATTTTATTTTTATTTATTTGGAATATTTAATTTTTAATTGGCGAATGAATGGGTTATTGGTAAAGAAAAGTTTTGTATAAAATCTTAAATTTTAGTTAATAATTATTAGTTGAAACTAAACAAAAAACCAAATTGGTTGCGGTTTATTTTAAAATGTAAAATAATCCACAAAAGGATTTGTTTAAAAAGTGTATTTTTAGTGAAAACTTTTTAGAAATGATATACGGAGTAGATATTTTTACTTTCCAAGATGTTTTGGAGATTTGTAAAGACCCTAATAAAGCATTTTTGAACGATGTTGCTATCCAGCAAATCCTCAGGTCTCAGGATAATGTGAAACAGATAGTGGCTTCAGATCGTTGTGTTTATGGTATTAATACAGGATTTGGACCTTTATGTGATGTGAAAATTTCTGCTGACGAAACGGCGCAACTTCAATATAATCTCATTATCTCTCATGCTGTAGGGGTGGGAAAACCTATTGACAAAGAATTATCAAAAATAATGATGATTGCAAAGATTCATGCTTTGTCTAAAGGGTTTTCGGGAGTTTCTCTTGAAGTAATAGAGCGACTGATCATTATGTTGGAGATGGACATTATTCCTGTAGTGCCAGAACAAGGTTCTGTAGGTGCATCTGGAGATTTGGCTCCTTTGTCTCACTTGGTTTTACCTCTTTTAGGATTAGGGCAAGTGTGGATAGGTAATGAAATTTTTGATAGTGCCGAAATTTTAGATCGATATAACCTTGAAGTTTTGACATTAGGCCCAAAAGAAGGTTTAGGATTGATCAATGGAACTCAATTTATTTTGGCTCATGCCATTAAAGGATTAGAAAAATTCGAGTACTTATTAGACCTTGCAGATCTTGCGGCAGCAATGAGTATCGAGGCATACAGAGGCTCTGCAAGTCCATTCAAAAAAGAACTTCATGATATAAGACCATTCGAAGGAAGCAAATTGGTTGCTGCGAGAATGTTGAAATTTCTGAAAAATTCTGAAAACCTAAAAGCACATGAAGAATGCGAAAGGGTACAAGATCCATACTCTATGAGATGTGTACCACAAGTACATGGTGCAAGTAGAAACGCCTTCGAACATCTAAAACAAATGGCAAATACAGAACTAAATTCTGTAACTGATAATCCAATTGTATTAAGCGCTGAAGAATCTATTTCTGGTGGTAATTTCCACGGCCAGTTGATGGCAATGCCTTTAGATTATGCTACTTTGGCTGCTGCAGAATTGGGTAATATTTCGGATAGAAGAAGTTATCTTTTGTTGGAAGGAAAATATGGTTTGCCAAGATTACTTACAGAAAGTTCAGGGTTAAATTCTGGATTTATGATTCCTCAATATACCACAGCAGCACTGGTTACAGAGAACAAAACGCTTTGTTTCCCAGCATCGGCAGACTCTATACCAACCAGTTTGGGGCAAGAAGATCATGTTTCTATGGGAAGTATTTCGGGGAGAAAATTCAATCAGGTTTTAGGAAATTTAGTGAATATTTTGGCGGTAGAACTCATGTTTGCGGCGCAAGGTTTAGAATTCAGAAGACCTGCACAATGTTCTAAAGTGGTAGAAGATAACTACACAATTATCCGTACGAAAGTAAAAAAACTAGAAGAAGATCGCCTTATTGGGAAGGATATTTTAGCAATTGCACAGCTGATTAATGAAAGAAGATTAATAGTTACAATTTAATTAAAAATGAAAAAATATATTGTAGGATTTTGCCTATTATCTAACCTTTCTTTTTTTGCACAAAGCTCTAAAGCTACAAAAATAAATGAGTTGATACAGATAACAGGCACTACCAAAGTTGCTACCGATGGTATAAAACAATTTATAGAGGTGTATAAACAAAACTATAAAGAAATTCCAAATTCATTTTGGGACGAGTATACCAAAGAAGCCATGAATACAGATTTTGCCAAGATGTATTCTCCTGTGTACGACAAGTATTATACGGAAGAAGATATAGATGCATTACTAAAATTTTATAAAAGCGATATCGGTAAAAAAATGGTTGCAAAATCGCCAAAAGTGATGAAAGAGAGTATGGATATTGGTAGAGTTTGGGGCGAAGGTCTTGCTCAGAAAGTCATTAAAAAACTGGAAGAGGAAAAAGGATATAAAAGTCCGCCGCCGCCAATGCGTTCAAA
Source organism: Chryseobacterium sp. (assembly GCF_045629545.1). Taxonomy (GTDB): domain Bacteria; phylum Bacteroidota; class Bacteroidia; order Flavobacteriales; family Weeksellaceae; genus Chryseobacterium. Next base: position 10,689 of record NZ_JAZQRK010000050.1, read on the forward strand.
ATCAAGGTAAATTAAAAGCTTCCAGATGGGAGCTTTTTTGTATTTTTAGGTATGATGAAAATTATAAAAAAGGTAGACTCCAATTTTCCTGATTTCCAAGAGTTGGTGAAATTATTGGATGCAGATTTAGCGGTAAGAGATGGCGAGGATCATGCTTTTTACCATCAATTCAATACCATTACTCAGTTGAAACATTGTGTGGTACTATATCAAGAGGATATTCCTTTGGCTTGTGGCGCGTTCAAAATTTATTCGGACAAAATAGTTGAAATAAAAAGAATATACACGGCAGAATCTAGCAGAGGAAATGGTTTTGCATCAACAATTTTGCAAGAATTAGAACTTTGGGCAAAAGAATTGGGCTACCAAAAATGCATTTTGGGAACGGGCATCAATCAACCTGAAGCCATAAAATTATACCATAAAATTGGATACCAAAAAATCCCTAATTACGATCAATACAAAGAAGTAGAAACCAGCATTTGCTTCGAGAAAAAATTGTAATTTTTTTATAATAAAAGTTTGTAACCTAAAATAGATTAATCTCCCAATTGATAATCTAACGGTAATAGTTTTTCTATTTTATCAGTAGAAAATGCACCCTGATTGGTAAGCAAATCCGGATTTGAAGTATTGCCATCTCTGTAGATTTCATACATTTCGCCTTCTAGATGAAGATAAGAAGTTTGAACAATGGGTAGAGTAGCTTTTACAATTTTACCTTTTTCAAATTCATAATAATATTTTTTATAATTAATTTGAATCATATGATCATAGGTCAAAAATAATTGTTCGCCAATTTTTTTTGTGTACTCAGATTCCGATAATTGTAACTTGGTTATTCCAATATTGTATTTGGGTTCTATGGCTTTTCTAGAACTGATATCCGAAATGTCATTAGGTATAGTAGCCGTCCTATTTTGTTTTACAAAATCAGAAAAATCCTTTAGCTTTTGCAGTTCTTGTTCTGTAGGATATTTAGGATTCGGAAACTTGGTAATTTGATTGACGATATATCCTTCATCCGAAACTTTTTTATTAAATATACTTCTGAAGAAATCAACCTGACTTCCCTCAAAAGCGTTCATTCTATTCAATTTTACTTTATCATTACTTTTAGTTTCTTTAAAAAAACTTGTACCGATAAATCGGGTGGTATTTTCATTGAAGTAGGCTGCAAAATCTTCCAAATTATATTCTATCGTGTACCCGAGGTTCTTGTTTTCTATAATTAAAGTTTGCGGAGCTTTTACCCTCAAAGTCTTGCTGCTTTTGTCATAGGAAAACTTCAAAGAACGTTGATTTTTTATTTTTACATTTTCTCTATCATTTCCCAAAAAAGAATCCAAAAAGAAATAGATATAATTTTTATAAGCTTCCTCTGTGTAAGGGACAATCTTTACTTCTTCAATCTCCTTAGATTTTAATAAAACTACTTTCAATGTTTTATCTACAACCTCAGCAGCATTAGTAGTGAATGTAGAATAATCATCTTTTTTGAAAACTAGTATACTTTCATTCTTAGACGTAATATCTAGGCTAAAACTTCCATCATCTGCAGAGATTGTTCCTGTTTTTGTACCATCTAGGTAGATATTTACATTACTTATAGGTTGCTCTAGATCATTTACTACTTTGCCTTTCACCATCTGAGCAAAAGAAATATAGAAGGGAAGGGCAAATAAAAAGAGTAATATCGTTTTTTTCATCATCAACAATATTACTCAAATTTTTATATTTAAAAAAGATATTAAAACTTACCCAATCCTCACACTGGTCATGCTCAAGCTTCCACCTATCAATTCATCATTAAAGAGTGATAATTGATCAGATTTATCCTTCAATCCCAAACTGTAGATTAGAGGCAAATAATGATCCGGACTTGGCACTGCATACTGCAAAGAAGTACCTTGTTTATGATAATCTATCAGATTTTGAAAGTTCCCATCCAATAGCCAATTATTGGTTTTCTCTCGTGCTTCTATTGCCCAATCCCAACCCGCTCCAACGATGTTGATGTTTTGCCAATCTATCAAACGCAGATTGTGTACTACATTTCCGCTTCCTATGATTAGGATTCCTTTATCACGAAGTTTATTGAGTCTTTTGGCAAGATCATAGTGGTATTGCGGAGGTTTAGTATAGTCAATACTTAGTTGTATTACTGGGATATTGGCTTCTGGGTACATATGTTTTATTACAGACCACGCCCCATGATCTAGTCCCCATTGATGATCTTCCTCAACCCAAGTTGGCGAAAGCAAACCTGCCGTTTCTTTTGCCAAAGTTGGACTTCCAGGCGCAGGATACTCTACATCGAATAATGCTTTTGGGAAACCTCCAAAATCGTGTATCGTCTGTGGCATATCCATCGCAGTAACTCTTGTTCCTTCTGTAAACCAATGCGCAGATACACAAAGTATCGCATTTGGAGTCGGGATTTCTTTTGCTTTATCTCTAAAACCTTGTACAAACTGATTTTCCTCTATCGCATTCATCGGAGAACCATGTCCCAAAAATAAGACAGGCATTCTTTGTGTATTCCCGAACTGATTGCTGATATTCTGTAGATCGTTGAGGTTCATGATATTTATTTTAATTAAACTAAATAATTAGTTGATGTGTATTTCTATTTCTGCCCCAAAAATAGGTCATTATTTTATTTGTTATGCGCACAAAAAATCGGATGCCAACTACGTCAACATCCGATTATGATTAGATTTTTGTTATAGTCAGCTTACGCTTGTTTTACAAACTGCAATTCTCCAGCAATTTTCACATCTTCACCTACCATTACACCACCAGCTTCTAGTGCTGCGTTCCAATTTAGGCCAAAGTCTTTTCTATTTATTTTTCCTTCAAAAGAAAAACCAGCTTTTGTATTTCCCCATGGGTCTACGTTGATACCTCCAAAGTCTACATCCAATTCTATTGGTTTTGTAACACCATTTAAAGTAAGGTTACCAGTAACAGTATTGTTCAAAGCATCAGATTCGAAAGTAATCGTTCCATTAGCTTCAGCATTGAAGAATTCTGGAGATTTCAAGTGATTATCTCTGTCTGTATTATTAGTCCAGATAGAATTTACATCTATAGTAGCCGTTGTTTTTGCGTTTTTGAAGGTATCGTCATCAGCATCTATTTCCGCATTGAAGGTTCTGAAACTTCCTTTAATATTAGAAATCATCATGTGTTTTACTTTAAAAGTAATTTCACTGTGTGCTGGGTCTAAATTCCATTTTGTTGCCATACTATTTATTATTATTTGGTTGTTATTTATACTGCAAATGTAGATCATCCCATATCCTCTAGCCATTGATGTAAGATAAGAAATCACTTTTTTTATTTTTTTTAGCGAGTTCCCGCTATCCACTTTTACTCCTCGCGCCAACGCATTTCCCATCGCTTGCTGTGGGGTAGCCGTTACTATCGGGGCTATTACGTAGCGTGTAGAGCACCTTTGTGCCTCTTTATATTCTATTTTTATAGAACGTAATGATAAAATTAAGATACATCATTTTATCATATGGTAGAAGAAATATAGGATAACAATCTTTTAATTTAACAATAATTAACAATTGAGTTTTATTTCATACTTTTGGAGCATTCAAAAAATGGACTATTTCTCGTTTATTTTGTAAGATTTAACAAGAATTTAGACCTGTATAAATAATAATAATATCTCCTATGAAATTATATCAATTTTCTCTATTCGCCTTGGTTTTGGGAAGTTCTGCAATGGCACAAACCCAAAAATTCACTATGGCAGAAGCTGTGAATGGCTTGCGAAGCAATTTAGCAATCAAAAATATTTCTCAGTTTTCTTGGTCAGAAGATGGCAAATCTTACATTCAAGCTGTGAAAGGCGGTTATTTGCTTACCGATATCAAAACCAACAAACAAGATACTTTGGTTTCTCTGTATCAACTGAACAAAAGTTTTGCAGATAAAAAACTGAAAGGTCTTCCGGCAATCAAATTTAATAATAATACAAACGCTACTTTTTCTGCCAACAACCAAATGTATTGGATGGAAAAATCGGGTAACGATTGGAAAATAAAGAGTACAACTGCTTTGGGTGACAATCCTAGCAATGTAAAAACGCTTTCGGATAACGAAACTCTAGTTTATACCAAAAAGAACAATCTTTTCGTCAACAAAAAAGGCAAAGAAATTGCCATCACCAATGATACCAACCCAAATATCCTTAATGGTTCTTCTACTGTACACAGAAACGAATTTGGGATAGACACAGGTATTTTTGCTTCTCCCAATGCACAAAGTGTTGCATTCTATAGGATGGATCAGACGATGGTAGCAGATTATCCAATCATAGATTGGTCTGTTACGCCTGCTACAAGTGAAAATATTAAGTATCCGATGGCTGGGAAAACATCTCACCAAGTAACATTGGGTGTTTACAACATCAAAAACGAGTCTACTACTTTTTTAAAAGTGGAAGGCGAAAAAGACCAATATCTTACGGCTATCACTTGGAGTCCAGACTCCAAATATATCTTCGTAGGCGTACTCAATAGAGGACAGAATCATCTAAAAATGAATCAGTATGATGCGTCCACAGGAAATTTTGTAAAAACACTTTTCGAGGAAAAGAGTGACAAATATGTAGAACCGCAACATCCTTTGTTATTTTTCCTAAACTCGAATACAGATTTTATTTGGCAATCTCAGAGATCGGGTTACAATCACCTTTATCACTACAATCTAGAGAAAGGTTTGGTGGCACAGATGACTAAAGGAGATTGGTTGGTGACTGATATTTTAGGATTCAACGAAAAAAAGAAAGAAATATATTATGTTTCTACCCAAAAGAGTCCTTTAGAAAGACATTTGTACAGAATCAATTGGACCAATTTCAAAACACAAAAATTAGACAACGCAGAAGGGATGCATTCTGGAGTTTTGAGCAAAGATGGAACTTATTTGTATGATGTGTATAGCAATTCTACCACACCAAGAATCGCAAACATCATCAATACAACTACGCTGAAATCTACCAATATCCTAAAGGCAGAAAACCCTCTGAAAAACTATGATCGTCCAGAGATAAAAAGCGTAAACCTAAAAGCAGATGACGGAACATTGTTATACGGAAAAATGATTCTCCCTACCAATTTTGATCCTACCAAAAAATATCCTGCTATAGTTTATCTGTACAACGGACCGCATTTGCAATTGGTAACTGATACTTTCCCAGCTTCGGGGAATCTTTGGTACGAATATATGGCACAAAATGGATATATCATTTTCACAATGGATGGTAGAGGTTCTTCTAACAGAGGACTAAAATTTGAGCAAGCTGTGTTCAGAAACCTTGGCACTACGGAGATGAACGATCAAATGAAAGGAGTAGAATATCTAAAATCTCTTCCTTATGTGAATGCCGATAAACTAGGTATACATGGTTGGAGCTTTGGAGGTTTTATGACGACTAGTTTTATGCTTCGTCAGCCCGATGTCTTCAAAGTAGGAGTTGCGGGTGGACCTGTAATCGATTGGAGTATGTACGAAATCATGTACGGAGAAAGATATATGGATTCACCACAAGAAAACCCTCAAGGCTATGCTGCTTCAAACCTTTTAGATAAGGTACAAAACCTAAAAGGTAAATTGCTAATGATACATGGAGCGCAAGACGACGTGGTAGTTTGGCAACACTCTATGAAGTTTGTAAAATCTGCTGTTGATCACGGCGTACAATTAGATTATTTTGCTTATCCTGGGCATCCACACAATGTAATTGGGAAAGATAGAGTTCACCTTATGCAAAAAATAACAGATTATTTCGATCTTTATTTAAAGAATTAATAAACAAAAATAAATGACCTCCATAAAAACGGATAGAGTACACTTTCAGACCTTCGATGCACTGAGATTTCTATCTTTTTTATTAGTTTTTTTACATCATTCCCCCATCCCTGCGACTCATTTTTTACACAAAATTTCTCAGGCAGGGGGAATTGGTGTTTCTTTTTTCTTCGTACTCAGCGGATTTCTAATCACATATCTTTTAATTCTAGAAAAATTAAATTCTAAGGATACCATTTCACTTCCCAAATTTTTTATAAGAAGAATTCTTAGAATATGGCCTTTGTATTATGCGATGGTTTTATTTGCTTTTTGTACGCCTTACATTTTAAATTTACTTCATCTTTCTGCTTCTGATGAAGGGTACGAGCCTCAATGGTTTTTTACCCTTACATTTTTAGAAAACTATGTAATGATGTATACTGATAGTTTTCCCAATGTTTCTCCACTGCGGGTAATGTGGTCCTTGTGTATAGAAGAACATTTTTATATCATCTGGGGCGTTGTTTTCTCTATTATTTCTCTGAAAAATATACCTAAATTTCTAGTTGGAAGTATTTTGTTTACCATAATTTCAAGAGTAGTATATCAAAATCTAAATCTTCTTACAGGAGACATCCTCACCAATATTGGATATTTTGCATTCGGAGGAATTCCTGCCTATTTATTTGTATTTAAATTAAATATAATCGAAAAGCTTGCTCAAATTCCCGCTCTTTATAAATATATTTTTGCTCTGTTTACAATGATAGTAATTATTGTTGATAGCAATTATTTTGCATTATCAGATCTTTCCAATTTTTTACTTTTTGCTACTTTATTTTCGCTTCTTATTTTATGTACTTTAGGAGATAAAAATGTTTTTAAGATCTCAGATAAAACCATTTTAGCCTTTCTAGGTAAGTACACTTATGGTCTGTATCTATTTCATACTATTTTTATCAATTTATTTTTAAAAATGGGTAGCATGTATAATCTCCATTGGTTCACTATCATTGTTCTCTCATTACTTTTTACCATAATCTCCTCATATATTTCCTATCATTTATTTGAAAAGAGATTTCTGAAACTTAAAATGTACTAATCATTCTTTTTTTACATTTGTACATCGCCCCTTCTTATCACACATCAATGATGAGGTAGTTTATTTAAGATAAATTTGTACTCATAAATAAAAACAAAACAAATGGAATTAGGAATAGGTATGTTTGGCGATTTATCATTTGATCCAAATACAGGAAAATATAGAGATGCAGGCGCAAAACTACGAGAAATCATAGAGCAAGTGAAATTGATGGATGAGGTTGGGATAGATGTTTTTGCAATGGGCGAACATCACCGCGAAGACTACGCCGTATCTTCTCCAGAAATGATCTTGGCTGCCGCAGCCAGCATTACCAAAAATATAAAATTGGCGAGCGGAGTTACCGTTTTAAGTTCTTCCGAGCCTGTAAAAGTGTATGAAGACTACGCCACATTAGATTTACTATCTGATGGTAGAGCCGAAATAATGGTGGGAAGAGGAAGTTTCATAGAGTCTTTTCCGTTATATGGCTATTCTCTGAATGATTACGAACAATTATTTGATGAAAAATTAGATTTATTATTAAAAATAAATTCAGAAACCAATGTGACTTGGTCTGGTGAATTGCGCGCTCCCATGAAAAACCAAACCGTCTATCCAAGAGCAAAAAACAATGGCAAATTACCAATTTGGAGAGCAGTTGGAGGAACGCCACAGTCGGTTCTTAGTGCAGCACAATTGGGTATGCCTTTGGTAGTTGCCATCATTGGTGGAATGCCAAGCCAGTTCAAAAATTTGGTAGATTTCTACAAACAAGAATACATCAAAGCAGGTCATAAAAAAGAAGACATGCAGATTGCAATACACTCTCACACTTTTGTCAGCGAAAACAAGGAAGTGATAGAAGGCTATTTTGAAGATTACAAATCTCAGATGGATAGAATTGGCAAATCTAGAGGTTGGGCAGCTTACACCAAAATGCAATATGATGGAGGAAGAAGTAGGGAAGGAGCTTTATTTATTGGCACTCCAGATGAGGTTGCTAACAAAATAAAAGATATGAAAGAGATTTTCGGCATCACCAGATTTATTGGTCATATGGATGTAGGCGATCCCTCTCACGATGTTATGATGAATTCTATTGAGCTTTTCGGGAAGAAAGTAGCGCCGTTGGTGAGATAGTAAAATAAAATCCTCCTTTGAAATTTTCAAGGGAGGATTTTTTAGCTTTATAAATGTTGATATTCGTTTTTATAATCGTTTAGAAGTTGCGCAAGTTGAAGAGCAGACATTCCGTAAGTATCAGGAAAAGCTCCTGTTTTGGGCTTTATTTTATCGTTTTCTAAGAATTTTTTTTCGATATCAAAAACGACCATTTTATTGATGAAAAAATTTTTTGTTCTAAAATCGCTTACGGATTCCCAAGGAATAAAAGTGGTTTTAAAAAGATTTTTCATCTCAATTCCCTGCTCATTAATTTTCAAATAAGAAGAACTGGGAAGAATTTGAATAATAAATACAGCAAAGCAAATTCCGAAAAATACAATATTTAATATCCCAACAAGAAGATTTTTTTCTAGAAGTGTAACACCTAAAATAACAAAGGTTATACTTATTATCGATAATAAAATACTTTTTAATTTTGAAGGTTTTAATAGAATAGGTTCTTTTTTCATACATTTAATTTAAGATTCAAATTTAATTAATTAATCTCCACCAAACTCCCTCTTTCCTCGCATTTTCTAATATTTAGCGAGACGGGCATTTTTTCTTTCAATTCTTCAACGTGAGAAATAATTCCTACAATTCTATTTTCCTTTTGAAGATTCGTTAAAGTTTCGAAAACTACATTTACCGACTCCAGATCCTGAGTTCCGAATCCTTCATCAATAAAGAAAAAGTTTTTCTCTGCCTTTGCATTCGCTTGTACACTTTCGGCAAGTGCCAAAGCCAAACTTAGAGAAACCTGAAAAGCTTGTCCACCAGATAGCGTTTTTACACTTCTGCTTCTGCCTTCGTTGAGGTAATCTATAATTTCAAAATCGTTGTTTTCATTCAGTTTGAGACTCAGTTGGTTTCTTGTCATTTTATGAAACCTCACATTTGCATGATCGCACAATTGCCTTAGATAGATAGAAGAAACGTATTGTACAAAACCTGCACCTTTGAAGAGATTGAGCATCAGCGTAAGATTTGCAGCTCTTTTATTCAATTTTTCAAGTTCTTTCAAAAGATTTTCCTTCTTTGCAAACTCATTTTTCAATCTATCAATTTCAGATTGCAACTTTACAAGGGTATCATTAGCAGATTTCATTTCAGCTTCTTTATTTTTAAATTCATTTTCAGACTCTGCAAAAAGTCGATCATCAAAAGAAAAATCCTTCAATTTGTCTTCAAGAAGTTGAATTGTATTATCCAAAGTTTGAAAATTAATTCTAAAGTGTTGAACGCGATTTCTAGATTCAACGACATCTATTTGTTCAGCTATAATTGCCTTCACTTCCTCAATATCATAAAATTTTTGTTCAAGCAACGCTTCTGAAATTATTTTTTCTATCGCGAACATTTCTTTTTCCAGCTCTTTCAATCGAGATTCGCGATTTGCAAGATTCGTTTTTTGTTCCGTTAAAATAGGAATTATTTCTTTCTCTTGATCCACAAGTTGCAGGTAATTTTTCTCAATTTCAGCATTAGATTGACAAAGTAAATTGTAAGTTTCATCTATTTCATCTGCCGATTTTTCTTTGATATTTTCCCAGCTGATGATTTTTAGATTTTCTTGTAAACTTCCAATTTTGGTTTCTACTTCTTTTTCTTTTAGTTTAAATTCTTCTAGCGCTCTTTTATATTTATCCAGATTTTCCTGGTCTAAAGCTAGCTTTTTTTGTTCTTCAACTAAAGTATTTTCAAGTTTTTCAATGTCTTTTTCAATGGCAAAAGATTGTTTTCTTTTTTCATTAAATTCATCAGCATTATTCGCTCTAAATTCTATCCAAACAAATAATTTCAGATGTTGAGAAAGCTGTTCGCTAATCTCATTGCTATTTTTATTTTCGTTTTGAAGTTGCTTTTCAACAATTTCTTTCCTACTCAATATTTTTTCAATATCTAATAGATTTTTTTGAAGCACATTTTTTTCATTTTCAAATGTTTTCAAATGCTTTTCAATCTCGGATAATTGTAGATTTACATCTTCGAATTCCACAATATTCGGGTGTTCTAGAGCGCCACATAGTGGACAAGATTCTCCATCGTGCAAAGCATCAGCATAATGTGATAATTGTTTCTGAACTTCCAATTGGTTCTTCTTCACCGAAAATTCACCTTTTTTATTCTCTAAATTTTCAATTTTGTCTGAAAATTCTTCCCTGAACGTCTTAACTTCAATTTGATAGGGCAAAAGTTCATTTTCTATTTCTAGAATCTCATTTTTTATCTCCGCTATTTTTTTATTTAAATTGAAAGAAGATTCTTCAAGGTTTTTCTGAACCGAAAACCAATTTCCAACTTCTGTCAGCAATGTAGAATCTAGTTTTTTAGATTTTAATACTTCAAGCTCTTTAGAATATTTTGCAGTTTCTTCTTTACTTTTATTTTGGAGCGCAATTACTTCTTCTACTTTTTCAGAACCTTTTTCAGTTCGAATTTTTAAGGTTAAAATTTCCTCAGATAAAGCTTTTATTTGAAGGATTAAGCTCCAATCATTTTCCTCCACTTTAGTTTGTGCCAGCGCTTCATATTTAGGTAATAATTCTTGAATTTGCTTCTGTAAAACATTAAATTTTTCTTCAGTTTCCTCCAACTTTTTCACCAAAATGTTTTTCTCATTCTGCTGTTTAGAAAATTCTAAAGAGTTTTTCTGTCTTTCGTTCAGTAATGGTTTAAAAATTCTAAAAATCCTATCATACACTTCAGTTTTATTTTCTAAAGTGTCTATGCTTGCTTTTTGATTTTTTAAAACCAGTAATTCCTCTTTTTTCTGCGTTAGCATTTCAAAATCGCCTTTTAGATTTTTCAATTGCTGGTATTTCTCAGAAATTTGTTTAAAAACAATTATCAGCGCATTATGATTTTTTGTTTCTTCTTCTAAAGTTTCTTTTTTCGTAGAAATTTCTTCTTCAGATATCATTTCAAAACCTTTCAACTGACCTTCCAATTGATCTAGATCAGTTCTATTTTTTGTGTTTAATAATGTGGCATTTCTGTACAAATCAAATCTTTGAAGTTTGAAAATTTCTTGCATCATATCGGTACGCTCCTTTGCGCCCAATTCTAGAAACTCTTTAAACTGACCTTGCGGAATAATAATTGTTCTTTTGAAATTCTCGTAGCTCAAATTTCCATTTATTTTTTTTACATCAGTGTGATCTAGAGGAATCCATTGGTTATTTATTGATTCATAAAAAGTAGTAGAAACAGGTTTTACGTCATCAAATTTTTTTGTATTTCTTTTAAATTCTCTTGTTGCTCGATAAGTTTTGTTTTCATAATTAATGAAATCGAACTCAATAAATGAAGTGTTCGACTTTAGGTTCATCATATTATACGCACGTTTATCACGCAAATTAAGACGCTCCGTTTCGCCATATAATGCAAACGAAATAGCTTCTAATATAGATGATTTCCCAGAACCTACAGACCCAAAAATCCCGAATAATCCCGATTCAGTAAGGTTTTTAAAGTCGATAGTTTGTTTTTCTTGGTAAGAATATAATCCTTGTATGGTAAGTTGAATTGGTATCATAATTTTATTTTTGTGTCATTCAGTGCGAAATGCAATGCAGCGAAGAATCTCTTTCTAGATTCCTCCTTCGCCGGAATGACAGCGTGTTTTATTTTTTTTGTCATTCAGAGCGAAATGCAATGTAGCAAAGAATCTTTTTTACTAGATTCCTCCTTCGTCGGAATGACAGTGCGTTTTTTATTTTTTTGTCATTCAGAGCGAAATGCAATGTAGCAAAGAATCTTTTTTACTAAATTCCTCCTTCGTTGAAATGACAACTTGTTTTATTTTTTTGTCATTCAGAGCGAAATGCAATGCAGCGAAGAATCTCTTTCTAGATTCCTCCTTCGTCGGAATGACAGCGTGTTTTATTTTTTTTGTCATTCAGAGCGAAATGGAATGTAGCAGAGAATCTTTTTTACTAAATTCCTCCTTAGTCGGAATGACAGCGTGTTTTATTTTTTTTGTCATTCAGAGCGAAATGCAATGAAGCGAAGAATCTTTTTTACTAAATTCCTCCTTCGTTGGAATGACAATGCGTTTATTTATTGTGTCATTCAGAGCGAAATGCAATGCAGCGAAGAATCTCTATTTTATCGAATCATTTAAAAACTCCCAATTTGGATTTGACAAAATAATTAATTCCTCTTTCTTTTTTCTACTCCAGCCTTTTATTTGTTTTTCCCTTGCAATTGCGAGTTCAACTTCTGAAAAATGTTCATAATAAACTAAAAAGTAACATTTATATTTTGATGTAAATGAATTAGTATTAATTTTTGGATCAAAATGTTGTTGCAACCTAATTTGTAAATCATTAGTTATACCAACATATAGAACTGTTTTATTCTTATTGGTAAGAATATACGTGTAATAATTATGTGAGCCTAATGTTTTCATATTACTAAATTATCATTTTTGTAGATTCCTCTTCGTTGGAATGACAATGCGTTTATTTATTGTGTCATTCAGAGCGAAATGCAATGCTGCGAAGAATCTCTTTCTAGATTCCTCTTCGTCGGAATGACAGCGTGTTTTATTATTTTTGTCATTCAGAGCGAAATGGAATGTAGCAGAGAATCTTTTTTACTAAATTCCTCTTCGTCGGAATGACAGCGTTTTTTATTTTTTTTTGTCATTCAGAGCGAAATGCAATGTAGCGAAGAATCTCTTTCTAGATTCCTCCTTCGTCGGAATGACAGTGTGTTTTATTTTTTTTCATTCAGATTGTAATTCAATGTAGCGAAGAATCTTTTTTACTAAATTCCTCCTTCGTTGAAATGACAACTTGTTTTATTTTTTTGTCGTTCAGAGCGAAATGCAATGCAGTGAAGAATCTTTTTTACTAGATTCCTCCTTCGTCGGAATGACAGTGTGTTTTATTTTTTTTCATTCAGATTGTAATTCAATGTAGCAAAGAATCTTTTTTACTAAATTCCTCCTTCGTTGAAATGACAGCGTGTTTATTTTTTGTGTCATTCAGAGCGAAATGCAATGTAGCGAAGAATCTCTTTCTAGATTCCTCCTTAGTCGGAATGACAATGCGTTTAATTATTGTGTCATTCAGAGCGAAATGCAATGCTGCGAAGAATCTCTTTCTAGATTCATGATTCGTCGGAATGACAGGTTATCATTTATTAAGGGCTTCAATTTCGTTAAACAAACTCATTAATTCTTCATTGGCGTCTTGACCGCTATTTTTAAATTTAAAATAATCATTAAAAAGCGATTGAATATCTTGGTCTAAATTGATTTCCGTAAATGTGGTTTCGTTGCCTTTTACTTCTTTTACTTTCGGAATCAAATGCACAATCCCTTGATGAGATTGATAAATAAGTTTCCTCTCATCCGATGTCATAAAAGTTTCACTTTCTAAAGTAAGTTCCACCAAGGTGTTTGGATTATCTGTCAGCCATTCCACTGCGTCTGCTACAGAACTAAACGTTTTTCTTTCTAGTTTTTTACCTTCATTCAGAGCTATCTTTTCGTAGGTCACATATTCATTTGGTTTCGCATCAATAATAGATACGTATTTCGTTTGTCCAGCTTCACTAAAACTATAGCACAAAGGCGATGAAGAATAGATTACAGGTTTTTCTTTGGTTCCAATATTTTGGTATCCGTGCAAATGTCCCAAAGCGGTATATTGTATTTGAGAAGGGATAATTTCAGAATAAATAAGATCTGCATTTCCTATTTTTATTGGTTTTTCACCTTCTGGTTCTTCCAAAATTCCTGTACCTTGTTTGTTCATATAAAGATGCGCGGTTAAGATATTTACTCCTTGGTTATCACAATAATTATCGGCTAAAGATTTCCAATTTTCAGCTAAAATGGTATTCAGTTTTGCTTCTTTATCTTCTCCCAAATATTCTTTTAGCCTAACTTCATTCGCATAAGGTGTATGCAATATTCTCACTGGATAATCATAAGAATTCAGCTGAAGTTCTATAAAACCTGCATCCGTTTTAGATATAGAAAAAGAATCTAACGCTATAGGATTTACAGTTGCTTTTGGATGTCCGATAAGAAATATTCCGCATTCTCTTGCCAAAGGATCTGGCGCATCAATGAGATTGGGTGAGTCGTGGTTTCCTGAAATGGCGATTACGGGACGTTTTCCGTTAAGAGAAAGTTGCATCAATGTTTTGTAAAACAATTCTACAGCATCTATGCTTGGATTAAAAGTATCAAACAAATCTCCTGCAATAATAACGAGATCCACTTGTTGATTGTTGGCAATATCCACAATCTCATTCATTACCAAAATTTGTTCTTCGATTCTAGAAAAACGATCCAAACGTTTTCCCAAATGCCAATCGGCGGTATGTAGAATTTTCATATATTATTCTTCAGATTGTTTGACTTCTTTGGCTTTGAAATCTTCTCTTATTTGCTTTAGTCTTGCTTTTCTTTCGGCTTCGGCAGCTTGTATTTTTCGCTTTTGCTGATCGAGTTTCTTTTTATGCTTTTTTCTATTGGCTTCGTTGTTTTTGCTCATCTGTATGGGATCTTGTGGAGAAATCTTTTGTGTAAATTTGGCGTAGGATAACCTTTTTCAAAAGTACTAAAGATTGGCAGTAAAAACCAATTTTAGTGAAAAAGTCCGATAAAATAGTTTAATTTTACACCGTTATGGAGCAAAAACAGAAAGATCCTTTGCACGGGAAAAGGCTAGACGCAATACTGGAAGAGTTGGTAGATTATTACCAAGGATTTGAAAAATTGGGAGAACAGATTAATATCAAATGTTTTACAGAGAACCCAAGCATCAATTCTTCTTTGAAGTTTCTTCGCAAAACAGATTGGGCAAGAACAAAAGTTGAAAGCCTTTATCTCTATGTTTTAAGACAAAAAAAGAAAAATATAAAGCCTTAGATGCTTTCTTCTCATTATCGATCGAATTAATGATCTCATTTCTCCAAAGTCTATTTTGAGGGATGAGATTTTTTTTGTTTTTTAGTTTAAATTTAAAAATTCAATAAACAAGATTCGAGTATATCGTAAAATAGTAAAGTTCGGACGCTCCAAAGTAAAATTCGGAAGCTCCAACGTAAAGTGCGGAAGCTTCAGCGTAAAGTGCGGATGCTCCAACGTAAAGTTCGGAAGCTCCAACGTAAAGTGCGGACACTCCAACGTAGAGTGCAGATGCTTCAACGTAAAGTTCGGATGCTTCAACGTAAAGTTCGGATGCTCCAACGTAGAGTGCGGAAGCTTCAACGTAGAGTTCGGATGCTTCAACGTAGAGTTCGGAAGCTCCAACGTAATTTTCAATTAAAAAAACAAAGCATTCTTTAGATAGAAATAAAAATTTACTTTTTTATCACAAGCATTGTGGCAAAAGGTGTTATTTTAATCCATTTAGATATTTTCAAGGTGGCTTCTCCTATAGCTTTCGTCCATTGTTTTTTTCTTAAAAAGTGAAATGCGCCAATATTAAAAAACATAAAATTGGTTGTATCCCTGAATTGTTCTGACAAGACAATAATTCCGTTATCTTTTAAAATTCTTTTGGTTTCTTTGAAAAATAAAACACGATCTTGATGGTTTAAAATTTCATGTACCCTAGCAGGAGTTTTTTGTAATTGAAAAGTATTATAAGTTTAGTGATTTTCATTTTTTGTGTTTATAATTATATCTCCGAAAATTTTCTTATTTAACCAAAAAATAGGTATCATAAGCAAAAACATTGTTGACATTGGAATTAGAAAGTAAAATATATATATAAATGTTGTTGCGAAACTATAATCAATAATTACATAAATGATAATCAGAAAATTAATAACTATAAAAATTCCAATTAATTTTAAAAGAGTAATTAAAAGCTTCTCATTTCCGTACCACTTATATACAAAATAAAATAAAATACTAAACACAAATAAATTGAAAAATAATATATAAAAATCACTATCAGAAAATATACCATAATATTTCTGGTTAAATACAAAGTATCTAATGACACGTCCTAGTGGGGTGGACAATCTTGAGCTTTCATCAAAATCATAAATTGTAAGTATCGATTCAAACAATATATGATATAAAATAATATATGATATAATGTTTACTTTAAGCAATTTATATTTCATCTTCAGAAATTTCTTTGTTTTGCGTGATGTTTCCAATACGAAAAGTAGGTGCTGTCGAAAATTAACTATTAAAATCTGCAAATTTAGTTCTAAGAATTTCTGGCTTCATTACTGTAGCTGTTCCACCGTGATTAATTACAAAATCAGATACATTTTTCACTAGATTTCTCCATGT
Source organism: Chryseobacterium sp. (assembly GCF_045629545.1). Classification (GTDB taxonomy): domain Bacteria; phylum Bacteroidota; class Bacteroidia; order Flavobacteriales; family Weeksellaceae; genus Chryseobacterium. The sequence continues at coordinate 27,023 of NZ_JAZQRK010000050.1, forward strand.
TGCATCTGCAATAGTTAAATAATCTTTTACTGCATTGTCTTTATTTTCACTTCCAAATTTCACTAAATCACTTGGCCATACTCTATCTATAGCACGGGCAAAAAATCGATACAAAAAGTTCCCCTATCCGAATAAATAGAAAATTCAACAGAAGTAGGTGTCCTGAAACGCACATAAACTTTGTTTATTTTTAAATAGGGATTTTTTTCAAGTTCTTGCTTGCTTTCGTCTTGTAAATATTCTAAAAAATAAGCTGAATATATACTATCGTTTAATTTTTTAAATTTAATTTTTTTAGCAATCAAATATTCTTTAAATGCCAAATCTACTTTTCCATTAAATTCTTGTTGGTCTTTATCCGCTACCTTTTGACTATTACAATTAGTAAAGAAGAATAAAAAAAGTAATAACAAAAAATCAATCTTTATTAATTTTCTTTTCATTTTCCAATTCAATTTTATAAAATTCCTGTAATTCTTTTTGTGGTATATCAGCTTCAAAATATTTTTTAACTCTATCATAGTCTGGTTCTTTTAAGCCCTCCTTATAAACAACAAATAAATGGTGGAAAGTAGAGTTTGGTTTTAATTTTAAACTAATATTATAATTAATCATTTCTTCTTCATATTTAGATAAAACATTTTTATATTCTTTTTGATCCCTCTTAAAATTTTCATCATCCTTATAATCTGTTCTTATTGGTTCTTTCGGTTTTTTCGGTTCACTAGGAAAACTAATTGCATTATGCATATTATTAGAAGGCCAAAAAGTTCCGTAGCCAAATTTTTCAAATTTATTATCAACTATTGGTATCATTATTTTTTGAGATTGGCATTGGGTAAATAAGGTAATTAATACCAACGCTATTATATTTTTCATATTATTTTTTTTCGACAATAATTGAATCAAAACTTTTATAATGTGGGTAGTATTTAATTATACCATTTTTATAGCTTTCTTTTATATTTAGTTTATTTAAAGTGAGATTAGAGTTTTTACAGAATGCATAGTTTCGGATTATTTTTCCTGTATTATCTTGAGATATAATGATTGCATTATCAACTAAATCCAGAATTTCTTTTTCGATATCATCTTGTGTCATTTGGTAATGGAATTCTGAAGCTCCATCAATCTTCCCATAAAATTTATTTTTGACTTTTTTGCTATTCGCTAAGAGTAATTCATTCGCTGAAAACGGATATAATCCATATTTACTATAGTATCTTTCCTCTGGTACATAATATAAAAAATGATTTTTATTTTTATATTTCAAATAAAAATAATGTTCGTTTTTATCAATAGGTGTAAGATAAAAATTAAAATGATGATTTCCAACGTCATTAATTGCGCTGACTTCTACGGATAAATTTTGAATAAAATGAGTAGGACAAGAATGAAGAGAATCTATTTTTTTTTGAGAACAGGCTATGATAGAAAAAGAAAACATCGTTAGCAATAACGTTTTAAGAATATTACGTATTTTATTTTCCATTTTTGATGCTAATTACATTTACAAATACTCTGTTGCTTCAAAAAAATAAAAAAATCATTATCTTCAACTGATTCGCTTAAATATTCTTCTTGATTTTTAAGATAAAAGTATTCAAATAATACATCTAAAGACATATTATAAAATGGGATGTCTAATGTCACATCATAGGATTTGTTGTCATCAATATTTTGTACCAACATCGTATTGTCCTTTATTTCAGATTTTATATTGCTGAGTTCTGAAGGAAAAAATATGTGTTTTATAGGTTTAATATTTTTATCTAATAAAATGGATTGGTTATTTATTAAATCCCAGCCTTGAAAATTAAACTCTATTTGGTATTTGTACTTACTTTTATGACCAAAATACCCTCGTGAAAAATAATCCAAAACTAAATATTGTTTCTTTTTTTCAGAGAAAATTAAGATATTAGTTGCACCATCTCTTCCAAGTCCTAAATTTATATCTAAATCTAAAGGATAAAATATTTCATATCCATTAATTTTTAAAACAGATAGAAGACAATATCTTTGTTTCTTACTTTTTTTAGATTTTATTGTAACATCATATTTTTTTGTATTCAATGATTTTAATAAATAATCTAAATTTTCATTTTTCTGTGAAAAACAAAAAAATGAAAACAAGGATAATATTAAGATATATAATTTTTTCATTATGTTCCTATTTCAAAAAAGGGAAAGAAGATTTATTTATAATGTAATCATCAGAGTATTCTTCTTCTTTTTTTGTTGAAATTATTTCAAATATTTTCTCTAGTGAAATTTTGTAGAATCTTTCATCTAGATTTAATTGATACACTTTTTTATCCTTTATTTTTTGTACAAGTATGTAGTTTGATGAATAGTTATTTTTTAGTGTTGGATAGAAATTAATATAATAAACTGGGGTAAATTTTTCAGCAAAAAAAAGAGATTGATAATTAAGATATTCTATATCATATTGTAATTTTAATTTATAAATATTTTTTTTAAGTTTTGTTAAGCATTCACCTGTGAAAAAATTAATAGCTAAATATTTTTTATATTTCTTGCTAAAAATTAATATGTTTCCTCCACTGCAAACCGTAATTGAGTTTTTAACATTTAAGTTTTTAAACGGATAAAATATTTTAAAATCTCCTAATTCTTTTATAGGAACTAAAAAATAATTACTATTCAATTGTTTATAATTTTTTTTATTATAAATAATTTTATATTCAGTTTGATTTAATTCAGATAGAAGAGAATTGATAGATTCTTTTTGTTGAGCTTTTCCCAACAAAAAAATAAATATAAAAATAATTGGAAATATTTTTTTCATTGTACTACTTTTACGCCAAATTTATTTATAATCAAATTTTTATATACTTTTTTTACTTTTCCTTTTGTAAATCTGTCCCATCCTAATGTACTTTTTTTATCAGATTGGGCATAGGATGTGAAATGTTGGAAAGATATTTTATTAGATACAGTATATGACAAAGTCATATTATTATTTATAAAAACATCAATTTTAGTTGTGATCAAACTAACTAATATTTTCCCAAAATTATCATTCATGCTAGTATTACAAGAACCTAAAATTAAATTCTTTCCTTCAGTAACCATATAACCGATTTTAATCATACCTTCAATATCTATAATACCCCTACAAAACTGGACCAGTAGTTAAGTTGAAAAATATTAACTTTAAACAAGTCCAAAATTATGAAAACAGGAAGACGTAAATTCGATTCAGTCTTTAAGGCTAAAGTAGCTCTTGAATCATTAAAAGAACG
>NZ_JAZQRK010000051.1:0-14604 GCF_045629545.1 Chryseobacterium sp.
GCATCGTTCAGTAGTAAACTTTATGAGCAATCTTGTAGCTGGAATTATTGCTTATAATTTTCTGCCAAAAAAACCATCACTAAAATATGAAACATTGAAAAATAATCAGTTAGCAATGTTTTATTAATCGAACTCAGGTTACAAATAATTGTAGGATAAAAGAATTTATCTATCAGTGTGTTTACTTATTCTAAATAGCGAAAAATTGCGTAAATTTGTGAACAATTTATATTTATATGTTGACTAAAAAAAAGGTTCAAGATTTCCTTAAAGAAATAGAAGTAGACGACTTGGTGAGTAATTTTCAAGTAATGGGTAATGATGTTTACATTGATATGACAGCCCATTCTCCCGCAATGCACGAAAAAAAGAAGCTTGAAGCAGCAATGAAACAAGCTTTTGCAAGTGAATTTGGAGATGATATCAATCTTAAATTAAAAATCGTTTCTCCTGAGCCAAGCGAAGTTCAGCAGAGCCAAATAAAAGGTAAACAAATTCCAGGAATTCAAAATATTATCGCTATTGCATCTGGTAAAGGTGGAGTAGGGAAATCTACAGTTGCTGCCAACTTAGCAGTTACTTTGGCAAAGATGGGTTTCAAAGTGGGTATTTTAGATGCAGATATCTATGGGCCATCTGTACCCACTATGTTTGATACGGAAGGAGCAAAGCCAATTTCAATTGAAGTAGATGGTAAAAACCTAATGAAACCAATTGAAAATTATGGTGTGAAAATGCTCTCTATTGGATATTTCTCAGGAGCAAACCAGGCGGTCGTTTGGAGAGGTCCAATGGCTTCTAAAGCATTAAACCAAATGATTAGAGATGCGCATTGGGGAGAATTAGATTTCTTATTAATCGATCTACCTCCAGGAACTGGTGATATTCACTTATCTATCATCCAAGAAGTACCTGTAACGGGTGCGGTGATTGTGAGTACACCTCAGCATGTAGCATTAGCAGATGTAAGAAAGGGGATTGCGATGTTCCAGATGGAAAGTATAAATATCCCAGTATTAGGTTTAGTAGAAAATATGGCGTACTTCACACCAGAAGAACTTCCAGAAAACAAATATTATATTTTTGGAAATCAAGGTGCACAATTCTTGGCTCAAGATTTAGGTATTCCTGTTTTAGGCGAGATTCCTATTGTGCAAAGTATAAGAGAAGCTGGTGATGTAGGTAGACCTGCAGCATTGCAAGAAAACTCCATTATTGCAGATATCTATACAGAAACTGCTCGTAAGATGGTAGAAAGCTTAGTAGAAAGAAACAAATTTCTTCCTCCTACAGAAGCGGTAAAGATTAGCACAATGGCCGGATGTTCACCAAAAAAATAATTAATATTCTCAAATTTTAAAGTTTGATAACTACACTCAGTATGGAGACAAATATAAGACACGAAGAAACTGTAACCAAAGTCATGGAGGCGCTAGAAAGCATCCGTCCATTTCTAAATAAAGACGGTGGCGACATTGAGCTTATTGATGTAAAGGATAATGTTGTTTTTGTAAAACTTTTAGGTAACTGTTCTGGTTGTTCTTTGAATTTTTCAACCCTAAAATTGGGCGTTGAAACAACAATCAAGCAGCACGCTCCTGAAATTGAAAAGGTAATCAATATAGAATAATACAATTTCTTTTTTCTTACAATAGGCAGACTCTTTTAGAGTTTGCCTATTTTTGTATTATGCATTTGCATTTGTGTGTTTTTTTGATTATATTTGAAAAAACCACACAAATGTTTGAATTTTTAGAAAATATAGAGCCTATGCATAAGGGCTTTTGGTATGTCGCAATCGCTACAAGTTTCCTTTTTTTGCTACAAACTATCATGACATTTGTAGGAGGTGATACTTCAGATTCTTTGAGTGATCCTACCGATGGAGATATCGAGATAGATTCTCCTTTTCAATTATTTTCTTTGCGAAATCTTATTAATTTTCTTCTAGGCTTCGGCTGGACAGGTGTAGCTTTTTATGACTCTATACCTAGCACTACCTTGCTAATTATTATTTCACTTTTAGTAGGCATTGGTTTTGTCCTTTTTTTCTTTTTTCTCATTGCACAAATACTAAAACTTACAGAAGACAATACCTTTAATATCAAAGATCTTATAGGAAGAGATGGCGAAGTATACCTTACCATTCCTGCTAGTATGAATGGTAAAGGTAAGGTAATCATATCTTCTAATGGTACTCAACACGAGTTACAAGCAATGACGGAATCTGATTCTAGTATAGCATCTGGACAAGAAGTGAGAGTACTCTATATAACACACAAAACACTTGTTGTAACGAAAATATAATTTTTTTTTAACCCCACATAATTATTATTTATGCCAATACCCGGAAGTCTTATTTTAATTTTAGTCATTGTTTTTGTATTATTCGTCACCTTTTTAGCATTAATCTCTCGCTACAAAAGATGCCCTAGTGATAAAATATTAGTCATCTATGGTAAAACGGGAGGCACTTCAGCTAAATGTATACATGGTGGAGGAGCATTTGTATGGCCTGTAATTCAGGATTCAGCTTATTTAGATTTAAAACCTATTTCCATTGAAGCCAATCTTACCAATGCTTTGTCGCGTCAAAATATTAGAGTAGACGTACCTTGTAGATTTACCATTGCTATATCTACAGAGCCCGACTCTATGGGCAATGCAGCAGAAAGGTTATTAGGTTTGGCACCAGAGCAAATACAAGAACTTTCTAAAGATATCTTGTTCGGACAGTTGCGTTTGGTAATTGCAACGATGACTATTGAGGAAATTAACTCGGATCGTGATAAATTCTTGGAAAATATCTCTATCAACGTAGATAACGAACTAAAGAAAATTGGATTAAAACTAATCAACGTTAACGTAACGGATATCCGTGATGAATCTGGATATATTGAGGCTCTTGGTAAAGAAGCTGCTGCAAAAGCCATCAATGAGGCGATCATTAGCGTTGCAGAACAAACTAAAATTGGAGAAACAGGAAAGGCAATTGCCGATAGAGAAAAAGATACACAAATTGCAGAAACGCAAAGAGATCGTGATGTGAAAATTGCGATTACCCAGAAAGATCGTGAAGTAAGTATTGCATCAGCAGAAAAAGATGAAGCTATTGGTAGAGCAGAAGCTGCAAAAGAAGCGCGTATTGCAACTTCATTAGCGAACTCTATTGCTGTAAAAGGAGAGAATGAGGCTAAAATTACTATTGCCAACTCCGATGCAGAAAGAAGAGAAAAAGAAGCAGAAGCATTGAGAATAGCAACGGCGGCAGAGAAAGTACAATCTGCTCGATCTCTAGAAGAATCTTACGTTGCAGAGCAAAAAGCGGAGGTGGCTAGAGCAGATAGAGAAAGATCTACTCAGCAAGCAAACATCGTAGTTCCAGCAGAAATAGCCAAACAAAAAGCCATTATTGATGCACAAGCAGAAGCAGAAAAAACTAGATTACAAGCAAAAGGAGAAGCGGATGCCATATTTGCAAAAATGGAGGCAGAAGCAAAAGGTCTTTATGAGATTCTTACTAAGCAAGCTGAAGGTTACGATAAGATTGTACAGGCTGCAGGAGGAGATACCAACAGTGCATTCCAGTTGCTATTGATAGAGAAACTTCCAGAATTGGTGAGAACTCAAGTAGAAGCAGTGAAAAACATCAAGATAGACAAGATTACAGTTTGGGATGGTGGAAACAACCAAGATGGAAGTACCTCTACAGCCAATTTTGTGTCTGGAATGATGAAATCTGTTCCCCCTTTGAATGATCTATTTAATATGGCTGGACTTAATTTACCAGATTATCTGAAAGGTAAACCAGAGGAGGTACAAAAAGAGATTGTGAAAATCATTGAAAACAAAGAAAAAAAGAATTTTGATGATATGACAACAGATAATACTCAAAACACTCCAACGTAATGAGTTGATTGTTATTTTACAAATTTTTCCCCGAAGGCAAGGCTTTTGGGGAATTTTTATTTTAAAATCTATTTAAATTTTTTTTTGAAAGGTCACAAAATGACCACCCTAGATTCTACCATTGTCAAAAATAGAATTATGTAAGTACATATTGCCATTGTAGGTGGAAGAGATTTCAACGACTATGAACTTATAAAAAATAAGTTGAATAAATTTATTGAAAACAAAGGTTTTCTAGAATCCATTATTTCTGCCGATGACACACAAACTGGCGCTTTAGTAGAAAAATACGCCAAAGAATTGAATGTAGAGCACATTATTGTAAAGCCTAATTTTGATAAATGCAGAAATCTAGCTCATGAATATAGAAATACAGAAATGATAGAAAAATCGGATATCGTATTTGAATTTTGGGATGGCAAATCTCCTGGAACATCGGATAGCATTAATAAAGCTAAAGAATTGCAGAAAAAACTTTTCATTATTAATTATTAAAGTAATAGCCGAATTAGTAGTATTCGGATATTATTATTATTATTATTATTATTTAGGTTAAAATTATTGCTTTTTTAAACAGTATTTTTCAATTTCAGGTAAAGATTTGTGGAATTTTTCCAAACGGTGATTATCTTCCACTTCAATGAGCTCAATGGAATTGAAAGTTTGCTCAAATAGCCAATTTTGATCTAAAACTGCATCGCTTTTGGTTGCAATTATAAGAGCATCAGATGGATTTTTAATCTTTATTAATTGAGGTATAATCGTTTTTGGGAATTCAAAATCTGCAATTCTGTCGTCAATATTTAATAACGGACTGCTAAGAATTAGAATCGATTTCTTTCCTTTCAATTTTCTGCTTTCTCGCAATTGATATGCAAAATTAGCTCCAGTAGAATCTCCAACAATAATAGGATTTTCCAGATTTTCTAATTTATTTTCTGCCTCATTCAAAAGTTCAGCAATGTTACTTTCATTGTTCCATTCTACAAAATCATAATCAAATTGATCTTTAAAATATTCTTTAAGATTTATAAATTTTCTAGAATTTCGGTCCGAGCCTAGACCGTGGATATAGAGTAGGGTGGTTTTCATTGTTTGATATTTCTTTAATAATATTATTGATAATTTCAGCGTATAATAATCCAAAACATTCGCTTTCTTTTTTTTCTCGACCTAGTTTATCAAATACAAATTTATTTTTGTGTTTCATTCTAGTAGCTCCTGATAAGTGTACCATTTTTAGAACTTCAATATCATCCTGAATTTTTATAGCCTTTAGTTTGTTTGATGCAATGTCTCCTAAAGTTATTATAATGTCTGGTTTAATAATTTCAATTTCATTGATTAAAATGTCTGCATATTTATTTAATTTATGTTTTTTATAAAAATTATAACTTCGATTCTTTTTTGATGAATCTGTATAAAAAAAAGTTTTGTAGATATCTGTAAGATATACAAAGTTTTTCTGACTAAGTTTTTCAATAAAATTCCAGTATTGTTTTGTTCGTCCCTCTCTTATTTTTTTTGAGTGCAGAGCAAATGGTGTCCCTATTATTACATTATTTACTTTATCTGCTTCTTCTTTTTCAAATGAATACTCATTACGTAGAGGGTCTATCCCAATAATCATTATTTTTGTATCCGAATCAAATTTTCCAAACCAAAATGGTAAATCAATTCCCAATAAATATGTATTTTCTGGAATTTCTTGATTAGGATGTATTTTCTCTTTGCTCTGGATATAAGTAATATCCTGCTCTCTATTTTTGTAATTGAAATAATCATATAAATTCCCAATTTCTGTAGTAGAAAGCTTAATAATATTTTCTTCTATCAGTTTAAAAATTTCTTTGTTCATTGTTTTTTCCATATTATTTCGTAGCTATAAAATTAAAATTTAAAAATACATACTCAGCATTTGAACGGCTAATAGTGATAGCTTCTGTATTATAATGTTTTTTTATCATATTTATAAGTTCATCGTCTGTAAGGTGTTCAATATCTATTCTGTGAAAAATCACACTTTGACCTTGAATTTCATCCCAAATCCAACTTTCCATCATTACATCGTATCCGTTGAAAATCGTTTGTTGGCGAAGAAGAATTTCGGTTCCTTTATCCACAGTAAGATTATTGAATTTACCTTTTTGCGTTTTCATTAAGCTCCTTTGCTATGTTTAAAAACCTCAGATATTCATTTTTTACAGATTGAGGTTCTATAATGGTTAATCTTTCTGCGTGGGTAAGTAGTTCTTGATAAAAATCGTAAGTGGGAACCAATTTCAAGGAAACGATAAGCTTTTCATCGGAATCTATCTCTATTTTTTGAGAATGATGTAAGGGTAAAGACTTCACAAAAGCAGACTGTTCACCTTTAAAGGATATGATTATATTTTCGGGTTTTTGGTTTTCTGTTGTCACAATTCCAAATGAATTTTTAAACAAATCTTCTAAACAAATCTCTTTTTTGACAAATCTTTTTGGATGATTCTCGAAAGCTGAGATTCTATCCAAACCATAGATTTTAAGCTTAAAATCTTTTTCATTACAATCGTTTCCGATAAGATACCAGCGATTGCGAAATTCTTTTAACCCATAAGGTTCAATAATTTTCCTACTTGAAATTTGATGCCAATGTTTTTTGTAATTAAAGCTTATTACTTTGTGTTTTTTACATGCATTAGCAATGGAATTGAAATATTCTACACCAAAAGTTTTTCTCTTTTCAAATAATATAAAGTCTTTATTTTTCTCCGAATTTTTATATGCATTAATAAGCAATAAATTTTCAAAAAGTGATTCTGAAATTTCTTCAAATCCGCATTCAAGCATTCTAAAAGTCTTAGATTTCACATCATATTTTATTTCAATATTCAGCAGTTCGGAAAGGAGTTTTCGATCTCGCTGAAAAGTTTTCACGCTAAATGCATAATCGCTATAATTGATGTTATCATTCTCTACTAAGTGCTTTTCGATTTCTTTATAAGTTGCTCCCGATTTTCTACCATCGAAAAATTGAGCAATAATAAAAAGGCGAAGCATTTGGTTATCTTTTGCCATGGTTGTGTCTTTGTTGGATGTAAATGTACTGTCTTAGGAAGTCAAATCATGACCGAGTGGGAATTATTTAATAAAAAACCACCAAATTCAATTAAAATTTGGTGGTCCCTTTATGTTGTAGTAAAGGCTAATTTTCTTTTTGCAAATTTTTATAAATATTTCGAATCAATCCATCAGCAACAGAAATTTTTGGAACAAAAATAGTTTTTATTTCAGACCAAGCCATCACGTTGTTGTAGATTTTCAAAGCGTGTACCAACACATCTGCGCGGTCCTCTCTAAGGTTGTATTTGCTCATTCTTTCTTCCACAGAATACAAACTGTATTCCTTGAAAACCTTTCTCAGGTAAGTAGAAGACATTGCTTGCCCTTCTTTGGTTTTACTCATAGAAAAAACCTTGTTGATGTTTCCGCCAGATCCTATCGCAACAATTTTCTTTTTGCTTACAATATTGGCCATTATTTCGTTGCGCATTTCCATCCAATTGTCTTCGGTAACCAAATTATTCAGAAGTCGAATAGTTCCTATATTAAAAGATTTTTCGTAAATCATTTCATTGTTTTCATAGAAAGTAAGCTCTGTAGAACCTCCACCTACATCTATATATAGGTATGCAAAATCTTTATCCAAGCCTTCTGCAACGTGGTTTTCATAGATCAGGGTAGCTTCCTCGTCACCAGAAATAATTTCTATAGCAATACCAGAAGATTTCTTTACTTGTTCTATTATATTTTTACCATTCTGTGCATCACGCATGGCACTTGTGGCACAAGCACGATAATGTTCTACTTTATAAATTTTCATCAGATCGCTGAAAATTTTCATGGCATCCAGAACCATTTTTTCGCGTTCAGCTTCTATTTTTCCAAGCGTAAATACATCTATCCCAAGTCGCAGAGGAATTCTAAGAAGATTTAGTTTTGTAAATTCTGGTTTTTGGTCTATAATTTTCACTTCGTTTATCAAAAGTCGGGCTGCATTGCTTCCTATGTCTATCGCTGCAATAATCATGTATAGAGGATGGTATTTTTTAGGTTGAAGGGTAAAAGAATGGTTTTCTTTTTGCGGTTTCAAAATTACAAAAAAAATGTTCTTGCTTTTATTTTATCCCTTTTTTGGATTGCTTTTTTTATCTGTAGCTTTATTTTTTAGGTATCTGTAGGTTTCTATTTGCGATCGGCACTCGCTTTGGTCATTATAGATATATTCGTTTTTTAGCTTTTTATCTAAAATTCTCGCTTTCGTATTATCTTTTAGCTGAATATCTAGTATATCTTTAAGTTCCTTTTTAATATTTTTATCCGTCACTTTTACAGCTGCCTCTATTCTATAGTCTAGATTTCTGGTCATCCAATCGGCAGAAGAAATATACATATCTTCATTACCTTTGTTGTAGAAATACATCACTCTGGCGTGTTCTAGATACTCGTCTACAATACTTATAGCTTTTATTTTTTGCTTAAAATCTTTTTGGTTAATAGCACAGTAGATTCCTCTTACAATCATCCTTACCACCACACCTGCTTTTGCCGCATCATAGAGTTTGAGGATAAGATCTCTATCGCTTACAGAATTGGCTTTGATGATGATTTCTGCTTTCTTGCCAGATTTTGCTTCCTCAATTTCTTTATCGATATACTGAACTATTTTTTCTCGCATAAACTGCGGACAAACCATAAGATTCTTGCAACTTTTTAGGACAGGAAGATAATCTTCTTTATGTTTTTTGAGTACGCTGAATACTTTATTTATATCTGCCATAATGCCTCTATCAGAAGTCATTATAAGGTGATCTCCGTATATCTTAGCTGTCTTTTCATTGAAGTTCCCTGTACTAATGAAACCATATTGTAGGGTTTTATTATTAAATCTCTTTTTGATGATACACAATTTGGCGTGAACCTTTTTGTCTGGAAGTCCTACCAATACTGTAATTCCTTCTGGTTCTAGCATATCTTTCCACATCAAATTAGATTCTTCATCAAATCTTGCTTGTAATTCTAGCATTACTGTTACCTCTTTACCATTTCTAGCAGCGTAGATCAGTGCATTAATAATTTTGGAGTTACTTGCTAAACGGTACGCTGTTATGGAAATAGATTTTACATCAGGATCCATCGCAGCTTCGCGCAGAAGGTCTATCACAGGGGTATAGGTGTGATATGGGAATGATAGAAGCACATCGTTTTTCATAACCACACTAGTAACTCTTTCTCCATTTTCAAAAGCAGGATGGGTAAAGGAAGTTCTCTCTATTGGTTTTTCGTAAGATGCTATTACATCTGGAAAATCCATAAAGTGCTTGAAATTGTGTATTTTCCCTCCCGGAATGATGCTGTCTTTTTTACTTAAATTTAATTTTCGAATCAGAAGTTCCAACAAAGCTTTATCCATATCTTTATCAAAAACAAATCGAGTAGGTTTCCCTTTTCTTCTATTTTTGATTCCTTTTTCTATTTTCTCTGCAAAATTGGTACGTATATCATTATCTATATCCATTTCGGCATCTTTTGTCACTTTAAAAGCGTGTGCAGAAAATTTATCGTACCCAAAATAAGAAAATATATGTGGGAGATTAAAGGTAATAACATCTTCTAGAAGCATTATGTTTTTCTCAGCAGGACTTTCTGTGGGCAACAAGACAAATCTGCCTACAAAACGAGACGGAATTTCTATAATAGCGTAATTGCTTCGGTATTGCCATTCTTTCTTTCGCATCGCCACACCCAAATAAAGGCTTTTGTCTCTATAGTAAGGCATTGGTGTGTTTTCGTGCAACAAAATAGGGATTACATTAGATTCCACTACATCTTCGTAGTATTGTCTTACATATTCCATTTGCTTTTCAGTGAGATTTCTCGCTGTTTTTATGAAGACATGTTGCTCTGCCATCTCAGCTTGGATTTTCTTCCAAGTTTTATCAAAATTCAATTGTTGTTTAATAACAATCTCGTTGATTCTTTGTAAAATTTTGGAAGGTGGCTGGTAGAAAGATTCGGCAATTACTTTTTCCTTGAAATCCATTGCACGTTTTAGGCCAGCCACTCGTACACGGAAAAACTCATCTAAATTATTAGAAAATATACCCAAAAATCTGATTCTAAGATGTAAGGGTACATTCTCGTCCATAGCTTCTTGCAAGACTCTTTCGTTAAAGGATAGCCAAGTGATATCTCGCGGATTGAAATGTAAAGACATAAGTGTTTTTAAATTTTACCAAAAATAATAATTATAAATCTTCTCAGAAGCAAGATAAAGTTAAACTTTGATTAATATTTTATAATTACTACTATTTATAATGACAGTATTAAAGAATGGTATGGAACGTAAACATGTCAATATGTCATAATTTTTTTAATGGTACAAATATTGAGAAAGTGAGTATATAATTATTAATAAAAAATAAATAAAATATATAAAAATATCATGAGTAAAATTATTGGAATTGACTTAGGAACAACCAACTCTTGTGTGGCTGTAATGGAAGGAAAGGACGCTGTTGTTATTCCTAACGCAGAAGGGAAAAGAACAACTCCGTCAATTGTAGCATTTACAGAAGATGGTGAAAGAAAAGTAGGAGATCCTGCAAAAAGACAGGCAGTAACTAACCCTACAAAAACTGTTTATTCTATAAAAAGATTCATTGGTACTCATTTTAAAGATGATGCTAAAGAAGTTTCTAGAGTACCTTATAATGTGGTATCTGGACCAAACGATACAATTAAAGTAAAAATCGACGATAGAGAATATACACCTCAAGAGATTTCTGCAATGATTCTTCAAAAAATGAAGAAAACTGCTGAAGACTACTTAGGACAAGAAGTTACAAGAGCGGTTATTACTGTCCCTGCTTACTTTAACGATGCGCAAAGACAAGCTACTAAAGAAGCTGGAGAAATTGCAGGTCTTAAAGTAGAAAGAATTATCAACGAGCCTACTGCTGCGGCATTAGCTTATGGTATGGACAAAGCTCACAAAGATCAAAAAATTGCTGTTTACGATTTAGGTGGTGGTACTTTTGACGTTTCTATCCTAGATTTAGGTGACGGAGTATTCGAAGTATTGTCAACTAATGGTGACACACACTTAGGAGGAGACGATTTTGATGATGTGATTATCAAATGGATGGCTGAAGAGTTCCAAGCTGAAGAAGGAGTAGATCTTAAAGCTGATGCTATCGCATTACAAAGATTGAAAGAAGCTGCTGAAAAAGCAAAAATTGAATTATCTGCTTCTACTCAAACAGAAATCAATTTACCTTATATTACAGCTACTGCTACAGGTCCAAAACACTTAGTGAAGACTTTAACAAAAGCTAAATTTGAGCAATTATCTGCAGACTTAGTAAGAAGATCTATGGAGCCATGTAAAAAAGCTTTATCTGATGCAGGTCTTTCTATCTCAGATATCGACGAGGTGATATTGGTAGGTGGTTCTACAAGAATCCCGATCATCCAAGAAGAAGTAGAAAAATTCTTCGGTAAAAAACCATCTAAAGGAGTGAATCCAGATGAGGTTGTAGCTATTGGTGCTGCTATACAAGGTGGTGTACTTACAGGAGATGTTACAGATGTATTATTATTAGATGTAACGCCTCTTTCTTTAGGGATCGAAACCATGGGGTCTGTATTCACAAAATTGATTGATGCGAATACTACAATCCCTACAAAAAAATCTGAAGTTTTCTCTACTGCGTCAGACAACCAGCCTGCTGTAAGCATTAGAGTAGGACAAGGTGAAAGACCAATGTTCAACGATAACAAAGAGATTGGTAAATTTGATCTTACAGATATTCCACCAGCACAAAGAGGAGTTCCTCAGATTGAAGTTACTTTCGATATTGATGCAAATGGTATCCTAAGTGTTTCTGCTAAAGATAAAGGTACTGGTAAAGAGCAATCTATTAAAATTCAAGCATCATCTGGTCTTTCTGAAGAAGAAATCGAAAGAATGAAAAAAGAAGCGCAAGAAAACTCTGCTTCTGATGCAAAAAGAAAAGAAGAAGTTGAGATTTTCAACAAAGCTGACGGATTGATTTTCCAAACAGAAAAGCAATTGAAAGAATTTGGTGAGAAATTATCTGCTGACAAAAAAGCAGCTATAGAAACAGCTCATACAGAACTAAAAGCAGCTTTCGAAACTAAAAATGGTGAAGAAGTAAAAGCTAAAACTGAAGCTTTAGATGCAGCTTGGATGGCAGCTTCTGAAGAAATGTATGCACAAGGTCAGGGTGCAGAAGGTGCAGAACAAGCTAATCCATCTAAAGGTGGTGCAGACGATGTACAAGATGCAGACTTCGAAGAAGTGAAATAGGCTCAGCGAGTCAAACAATAATAAATATCCCTTCGTGAAAACGAGGGGATATTTTTTTTGTATAAAGTTTAGAAATAATTAATATAATTCTTTAAGTTTAGGTAAAATTAGTATATTGATGTTTAAAATTAGACTTTTAAATAAAATAAATCACCATAATGGATAAAGGGTTAATAGATTTTGAAAAAGCACTCAGATTAAGGAAAACTATAATCACTATTGTCTTTTTAGGATTCATTTTTTTACCATCCACACTATTTTATATTGCCACTGTATCGGAGACCCATTCGTTTAAAAATCTAGATCAGGAAACCTATAGCAGAAGAATGAATGATAGTTGCTATTACGCGTGGATATTGCTCTTCGCAATGGCTGTTATTGTAATTCCATGTCTCATAATTATTCTTAGAATGATCAATAGATATTTTAAGTTTTTTAAAAGATTATCTGCAACAGATATTCAAGAAATGATTGCGCTAAATAATAAAGAAGATTTTCTGTACAAATATCAGCCATCCTATATTATTAGTGATGATACAATAACATTTTTTACCACATTTTATCAAAACACAATACCATTTTCAGAGATTAAAAGGATTAAAATAAAACAAAACTATTACAGAGGTTACAGCGCAAACGTATTTATTGATACTAATAAAAATAGCTATCTGTATACATTGGCAGGGGACCCATATAAGGTGAGGAATTTTGTGACTGAAGCATTAACCAGAAATCCTAATATTACAAATAACTCAGATTGGAATAGGTAACTATTTTAAGAAATAGTAAGCAATTTTAATACTAACAAAACACAACTAATATGATAAAAACTCTTCTAAAGATATATGGTAAAATTGTGGCATTTAGTTTTTTCACCACGCTCATTTTAGCAACAATAGTGGGAATAGTTCAGTCGTATTTTGCGGAACCCTCACAATCTATGAGAAATTGCATTATGCCTTTTTTTACAGAACTATTATTTGTAGGATTAGCATCCGTTGTAGCGCTTTCCACCATCACAATCTTCATTAATCTTAATGAAAAAATTAGGACACATAATACCACAAATTTTTTGTCGTTCTTTATATTACCATTTGTAATTGGTATTTTCTCAATAATTTCAGTAGTACAAGCAGAAGGAGCAGGATTTCAGACTATTTTATTCCTTATTGTGTCAATAGGTACACCCTTGTTTTTCATCCGAAGTGAGTATTTAAAATTTAAGAATAACGAATAGTTTGCATACAATAATTATCGTGTTACAAGCACTTCTACCAAAAGTTTTTTTTCTTTCTTGAGTAATATAGTAATGTAAAAATTCTACTGGTTATTTTCACCATTTTGATAGCTTTAAAAATTTATGCGGGTGAAGTTTCATGAAGCTTTGGACAGAGCTCTTTATTAAAATCCTTTTAAGATACTATAGTAAGCTATAATGATTATATTTCATTTTTTATTTCGTCGGATGAAAATTCTTAGCTGTTATTATCGCCAAAACTCAAAGCGGATACGAGCAATCTGTTCACACTAACGAGGGGAAGTGTATCTATTGCTTTGTCAAAATTATATTTTTAGGAAGCGGATCAGGATATTGACTTGCACTATAATTATATAATTAGCAATCAGGATAAATAACAGTACGTCTTGGTCTGTATTTCCAAGTCAGTTGAGTTTTGTACTATTAGCAAAAGCAATTGTTATAAATTCCCTATTATTACATAAATCCTTATCAAAATAACTCAGTATATAATTGTTTTCATCTTTTACGACTCCTCCACCACCTAATTTTTGCATTATCATCAGATATGGTTGTGTTATCAAATAATATATTTCCACTAGTAGATAGTGTTTTGAACTTTCCGATTAGAGAATCTTTATTGTATTTAAAATGGTCATCATATTTATTGGTCATTTTTTTTGAAGGTTACATAGAACGTTTTATTATTCCTAGTTCCCATCCAAGTTCCTGTATAGTTCTTAAGTTCATTATCTGTATCTTTCATGTAATAACATTGATCTTGAGGAATATCTGTATGAGTTCTTAGCGGAATAATTAATTGTTGCTGACATCTGGTCTGGCTGAAGCTGTAGGTATATATAAAAGATATAGTAACGCAAAAATATTTTTCATAATTATTATAGTTTAAAAACCCCCAATTGGAGGTTTTTATTACTGTTTTGTCAAAATAATATTCTGTGGAAAAGAAATAGACCAATCAAAAACTGGTTGTCCTTGAATGGTTACTTTTGTTCCTGGCTTATTTTTTAGGCTTAAAAGTTTTATATGGTTAGAGTCTATGTACTCAATTTCAAATTCAACT
>NZ_JAZQRK010000052.1:0-180496 GCF_045629545.1 Chryseobacterium sp.
CAAGTTTTGGGAATTTTAGAAAATGAGTTTCATTTTTAGGCTGAGTTTCCAGTCTTGAATTTTTGATTCTTTTGTTTCAAGACAAAAGAATAATAATTAAAAAAAAGAAAGATTCTTCACTTCGCTACGCTCCGTTCTGAATGACAAAAATGAAGAAATATGAATTTGTCAATTTGACCAAGAAAAAATGTATAAATAAAAACCTTCAATTTACTTCATTGTAGTAATAAAACAAAATTTCAGAAATATTGTAATCTTTACAATACTAAGTGTTCTAGTATGGTATTGATATCCTATGTATCATAAGTAATCTCTCCTAAAACATTGTGGATAATTCCGTTTTTATCTAAAATTAAATTGGTAGGAAAAGCTGAAATCTTTAATTTATCAATTTCAGATTGAGCGTTTACTATATGTTTAAAATTAAATGGAGTTGATTTTAAAAACTCACCCACTGTTTTTTCATCATTAAAGGTAATCGTGATAAAATTTGCTTTTTGTCCAAATTTTTCTTTTAGTTTATTTAATGACGGAATTTCTTCAATGCAAGGTGGACATCTCGTGAACCAAAAATTGATAAATGTGGGCTTCCCATCCAAATAATTCTTCTTAAATTTTCTACCATTATTATCACTGAATTTTTCAATTTCAAATCTACTTCCAATCTTTTTTTTAGTTTCCGCATAAGGATCAAAATCATTAACTCCTTTTTTGTAGATAGTTAGTCGAACGTATTTGATAATAGAATCATTTTTGGTGATTGTTTTTAAAACTAACTCCTCAATGTTTGACTCTTTTTTATAATTCGTCTTTTTTGAATCGTATTGATTCTGATCTAAAGTAATTTTCTCATTGATGATTTTGTAATACGTTTTTTGTGCAAAGCAAGCTAAACTCAAATGAACTATTAAAAGTATAAATAATTTAGTTTTCATAGATAATGTGTAATATTTGATGGTATAAACTTAAGCATTTATACACGGTTAATTTTAATGGTATTAAAAATTAAATTACTAAAAGATTATTTTATACAAAAAACCGCTTGAGATAAACTCAAACGGTTTAGTTTATTTAAAAAGTAGTTTAAAATTTACTTTCAAAAAAATTATTTTTGTGGAATATTTGCTAAAATTTCTTTTAAGAAAGTCCAGAATTTTTGTGTAGAAGTAATATTAGCTTTTTCTTCAGGAGAGTGTGCTCCACGGATTGTAGGTCCGAAACTTACCATTTCCATTGCTGGATAGTTGGCTCCAATAATACCGCATTCCAATCCGGCATGGCAAGCCACAACATGAGGTTTGTCCCCGAATTTTTCTGTGTATATTTTCTCCATAATCTGTACAATTTCAGAACCTGGTTTTGGTTTCCATCCTGGGTAAGAACCACTCATTTCTACCGTCATACCTGCCAATTCAGATACACACTTCAATTGTTCTGCTACAGAATCTTTAGAAGAATCTACAGAAGATCTAGAAAGATTAAGAATTTTTAGATTTCCTTCTTTTAGTTCTACTTTTGCCACGTTGTTAGAAGATTCTACAAGGTCTGGTACATCTGGGCTCATTCTGTAAACTCCGTTGTGAAGAGATTTTAGAACGTATATTAGTTTTTTAGAGTCTTCCTCAGAGATTGCTTTGCCAGTACTTTCTGCCACGGTAATATTAATCTGTAAGTGAGCTTCAATCGCTACAAATTCTTCTAGAATTTCATTTTTTAGTGTTTCTAAAGTTGCTAAAAATTCATTCGCATTTTTTACCGAAACAATAGCGATAGCTTCTCTTGGTATTGCGTTTCTTAAGCTTCCCCCATCAATAGAGATTACTTGTAGGTTTTGGTTTTCCAAACCTTTGTACAATAATCTACCGATGATCATATTAGAGTTTCCGAAACCTTTGTGTATGTCCATACCAGAGTGACCTCCGCGTAGACCTTTTACTTCAATTTTTACCGTTTCTCCTTTTGCATTTTCTGTAGCATAGGTATTAGAAACCGTAACATCTACACCACCAGCACAACCGATATCTATCTCATCATCCTCTTCAGTATCTAGATTCAATAATATTTGTCCTTTTAGTTGACTTGGTTTCAAGCCTAGAGCACCTGTCATACCTGTTTCTTCATCAATGGTGAAAAGTGCTTCCAATTCTGGATGAGGAATATCCGTGCTCTCTAGAATAGACATAATTGTAGCCACACCCAAACCGTTATCTGCGCCTAGCGTAGTCCCTTTTGCCTTTACCCAATCTCCATCCACTTCCATCTGGATACCTTGCGTTTCAAAATCGAAAGTAACGTCATTGTTTTTTTGACAAACCATATCCAAATGAGATTGCAACACAATAGATTTTCTATTCTCCATCCCTGCAGTAGCGGGCTTTGTGATAATTACATTACCTACTTCGTCTACCGTTGTAGGAAGACCAAGATTTTCACCGAATGTCTTGATGAAAGCGATTACTTTTTCTTCTTTTTTTGAAGGTCTAGGAACCTCATTTAGTTTGGAGAAATTTTTCCAAATTACTTGGGGTTCTATGTTTGAAAGTGCCATAAAATTTTATTTTTCTCAAAATTACAAAATAAAAAAAGGCCTCTGAAATTCAAGAAGCCTTTTTTTGTGTTTATTATGCAAGTTAGCAAGCACATTCTCCGTAGATAGGGATTTTCACTATCGTTCCATCCGTTTTTTCAATAGTTATGGTACCATCAAACAGCATCGCTTCCTCATGTTTTATTTTTTTACCTTTTACAGAAATTTTATAATCATTATTTTCTATTTCTTTGGATAGCTCGTCATCAGACTCCATATCACTAGAGGAAAGTAAATTCATGACCAACCTTTTGCCCTCAATTTTCATGTATGCGGTTTTTCCGGCATCGTCTGCATAGATATACTTTTCATTTTCAAAATCGCTCTTATTTTTGGCAAAATAGCAAGAACATTCTTTGATTTCTGTAGGAAATGCAAAGGTTTCTATGGCAATTTTTTCTGTATTTGTAGTCGTTAATGTAGAATCATTGGCAATAGCTAAAGAATCTTGCGCAACAGAACTCGATGGCAGTTGAGTGTTGTCTTTTTTGCAACTCACCAAAACAAAAGCAGCGAAAAGTAGAATAGAGTATTTCATTATAATTTATATTTTTATTATCCTCTTGCTCTTTCTAATAGTACCATCATGAGTAAAGATAGTATCACCAAACTTTCATCTTCATCATCGATATCAATCAGCCTATCCAACTGAAATCGTCTGCCTAGCATAGATGGCATTTTTTTTAGTCTAAAATATTCTTTACCATTGGCATCTTTCACAGTATAACTCGGATTTAGGAAATATCCTGTAAACATCCCAACTACAGGGATTTCTCCAACCATACCATCTAACAATTTTATCCATGGATTATCCTCAGTGATGATAAACTTGGGCTGATCGTTACTATCTATTACATCATAACTAGATTTCCAGATAGAACGCATACCTTTTCTAGCCAATCTTCCAAAATTCTTACCAAGAGCAATCTCTTTGATAGAGTAGGAAGCATTAAAATCTATCCATTGGTTGGCTTGTATTCTGTATAATTCCTTAGATTTACTATCATCATTGAAAACTATTACATCTTCTTTCAGCTTAAACATCTTCTGGCGTACATAGGCTACAGGCTTATCATTTTTATCTGTGATATTGAAATCGCTAGCGAGTGTTGAAATTTTAAATTTAAAATCTAATGGATAGTTTAAATTATTTAGTGCCATCTTGTGTAAATTATTTTTTGTTTCATCAAAGATATATTTTTTATTGTAATAACATTAATTTTACACTACAATACCCTATAAATGATGATTTTTTAATTTATTTTTGTAATTATGGATTATCCAAGTAAAGTATTGGCAAAAGCCGTTGACGAAATAGCAGGTCTTCCTGGGATTGGAAGAAAAACAGCCCTGCGCCTTGCTCTCCACCTTCTGAAACAACCCACTTCCCGAGCCACCAACCTTGGAAGTTCTATCATCAATCTTGTTAATGATATAAAATATTGTAAAGAATGCCACAATTTTTCTGATGAGGATATTTGTGAAATCTGTAGCGACGAGAAAAGAAGTGATGAGATTATCTGTATCGTTGAAGATGTACGAGATGTTATTGCTATAGAAAATACAGGAAAATACAGAGGAAAATATTTGATATTAGGCGGCAAAATTTCCCCTATGGAAGGAGTAGGACCTCACCAACTGAATATAACAAGTATTGATAAAAAATTAGAAATAGGCAAAGCCAAGGAATTTATTTTTGCGCTAAGTGCAACCATGGAAGGTGATACAACGGCTTACTATATTTATAAAAAATTTAAAAATTCAGGCATTAAATTCTCAAGTATCGCTAGGGGTATATCTGTAGGTGATGAACTAGAGTATGCTGATGAAATTTCTTTGGGAAGATCTATCATTAATAGATTACCCTACAATGAAAAGGATTGATGAAAAATATGAAGTTATCCATTATTATTGTCAATTATAATGTTACCCAACTTTTAAGAAATTGCCTTTTGTCTATCAAAAAGTATTGTCTAGAGATTTCCTATGAGGTCATAGTGATAGATAATGACTCTACAGACTCTTCTTGGAAGCAATTAGTTGATGAGTTTTCAGAGGTTAGATTCATATCTTCTAGTATTAATGAAGGTTTTTCTAGAGCGAATAATAAAGCCATCAAACAAGCAAAGGGGGAATATGTACTTTTACTAAATCCAGATACAGAATTTGAAGATTATTATATTAAAGATATTATTGATTTTGCAGATTCTAAGGCAAATTTTGGAGGTTTGGGTATAAGAATGCATGATGCTGAAGGAAATTTTTTACCAGAGAGTAAAAGATCTGTACCAGATATGTACAATTCATTCGGAAAGTTGTTCGGAAAAATCTCAAAGGAAAATTCTAAATCTTATTATCGTAACGATATTGCGGAGGATGCCATTGCGTCTGTGGAAGTAGTAACGGGAGCTTTTCTATTGGTAAAGAGGGAAACATATAACCAAATAGGAGGTTTGGATGAGTCTTATTTTATGTATGGAGAAGATATAGACATTTGCTATACCCTCCTTAATCATGGACTGACCAATTATTACTATGGAAAAGCTTCATTGCTGCACTATAAAGGTGAAAGTACCATAAGAGATAGACAATATCTGGAGCGATTTTATGGAGCCATGCAAATATTTCTAGACAAATATTATAAAGGCAATATTTTGCAATATTGGCTACTCAGTGCAGGTTTACAATTACGATATGCGATAGAGAAAACCCGTATAAAGTAAATAGCAAAAGCAACTCCTAGGAGTTGCTTTTGCTTATCTAATGATTGAGTGTCTTATTTAGTAGCGGGTACTGATACCGGCGCTGTAGTTTGTGAGGCTGGTGCAGTTTTAGCAGGCGCTTCAGTTTTAGTTGGCATTGGAGGTGCTACTTGTTTTGGTTTACCAGTTACCACTACACTTATAAGAATAAGGATAATGATTGTTGCTCCTAAGCTCCAAGTGGCTTTTTCCATAAAGTCGTTGGTTCTTTGTACTCCGAATTGTGCAGAAGATGCACCTCCGAATGTACTCGATAGACCACCACCTTTTGGGTTTTGAGCCATAACAACGATTGATAGTAATACACTAGCAATCATAATAAGAACCATTAATAATACAAATATAGTCTCCATTAATATTTTTTCTTTG
Source organism: Chryseobacterium sp. (assembly GCF_045629545.1). Classification (GTDB taxonomy): domain Bacteria; phylum Bacteroidota; class Bacteroidia; order Flavobacteriales; family Weeksellaceae; genus Chryseobacterium. The sequence goes on from NZ_JAZQRK010000052.1 coordinate 5,719, forward strand.
AAAGGCAAATTTAATCTTTTTTTACCGAATAGCAAAAAAAGATTGTAGTAAAAGTAAAAACGGCAACAATTGTTGCCGTTTTTCTAGAGATTACCCTATAATTTATTTGAAATCAGCTTCTTTTGCTGTATTTATTTCATAAGAATTTACTTTCATCACCATCTCCATTCCCATTTGGTTAACAGACATTGTGTAAGGAAACTTTACACCATTCACTTCTTTGTAATCAGAAAATGTTTTTGGTATTGTAATTTCTTTACCTTCATTCTTTACTGTTTCATTTTCTCCCGTTTTCAAACCCGTTTTCACACTATAAAAATACGTGTTGCCATAGGCTTTTATCGCATAAGAATCTTCACCATTTATCTTTTCTATACCTGCCAATTTATAATCTGCAGATTTAGCAAAAGACATTTCTTTGAAAAGATCCGTATTTTTTAATTTCTCCTCGATTTCTTCAGGTTTCATTGTTACCTTCTGACCCATTTGCTCAGAATATCCCGTTTTACCATCGAAAACTTGCTTTTGCATGGTTTGCCCCATCATAGAGATAATGTTCGCTTCTTTTCCTCCTTGTGCTTGTATTGTTTTAAAGTCGATTTTTTGACCTTGCATATCAATTGTACCATTCATCACATAAGAAGAAATCTTGGATACACTAGCCTTTCCTCCAATAGCTGCAATATATTTATCTGCAATAGTTGCTACTGTTACATTAGCATCTACTTTTTGTACCGTAGGCTTTGCTACAGGGTTTGCATTGCTATCGAAATACTTTACAGGATAACCTAATTTTTCTAGCCCTTCCGAGATTTCCGACGCTTTACCAGCAATAAAAATTCTACTTTGGTTGGGTAATATGGTTGCTTTTACAGCATTTGCTACATCTGCAGTAGTTACCTTATCGATCGATTTTAAATAATTGATATAAAAATCTGATGGTAAATCTTGTACTTTTTGGTTTAGGGCAAATCTTGCAATTGTAGCAGGTTGTTCTAGAGACATAATAAAGCTTCCTTTCAATTTAGCTTTAGCATTAGCCAATTCTTCAGGTTTTACAGTAGAAATACCATTTATTTCCGTCATGAATTCCTTTACAGCTTTATCCGTAACTTCATTTCTTACACTTGCTTCAGCGGAGAATGATGGAGAATATTTACTCGCCATCATCGTAGAATAAGCACCGTACGTGAAACCATTTTTCTCACGAAGATTCATGAATAATCTTGCTTCACCTCCACCACCAAGGATGTAGTTGGCAATGGTAGCAGGGAAATAGTTAGCATCCTTCATTTTTAATGTATTTAGGTTGCTTACAGACACTACAGATTGCACTGCAGTTGGGATATCAACTACATTGATTTCTGTTTTTGCCACGTTGTTAGCAGGCTCTAACGCTGCGTAAGTTGTATTTGCTTTTTTCCAATTGCTGAAAGCTTTTTCTACCATCGGTTTTACCTGGTCGAATTTTACATCACCAACAATTACCAAATAAGCATTATCTGGAGCGTAGTATTTCTTGTAAACATCTTGTACATCTGCTAACTGAATTTTGTTGATAGATTCTATTGTTTCAAATTCTCCTCTAGAAGTGTTTTTTCCATAAGTAACAGCACTGGATACTCTAGAAGCAATGGCATTGGCACTTTTTTCTTCAGATTTTATCCCTTCGATAGCTCTATCTTTAGATTTCTGAATTTCGTCTGCCGCAAATTTTGGATTGATAATGGCATCTGCCATTAATCCTAAAACCTCAGGGAAATATTTGGATAAAGAGTTAGAAGACGCACCCCCCGAATTAAATCCTAGATTAGCTCCTAAGAAATCTACTTTTTTATTGAATTCGTCTTTGCTAAGGCTTGTTGTACCGTTACCCAATTGGTCTGCCATGATTTGGCTTACTCCCACTACAGCACCTTCATAGTAAGGTTGTCTATCCATAGAAAGACTCATATTTACTCTTGGCAATTTGCTATTTTCAACCACCATTACCGTCATTCCGTTTTTCAGTTGGAAGGTTTTTGGTTTTGCAATGTTAATCGCTGGAGTAGGCCCAGCTTTTGGCATCGCATTAAGGTCTATTTTTTGTGCAGATAGCATTCCAGAAAATAAAAATGCAACGGCTATATATGTTAATTGTTTTTTCATTTGTAAAAATTTTAGTGTAATAATTCTTGATTGATTTGATTTTTAAATCCCAAAAGTGTAAAATACAAAAGGTCTTGTTCTTTCAGGTTAAGATCTTTTAATCTAGATAAGAATTACTTTTTTTCAGGTACGTAATTGATGATTACTCTTTGGTTAGAATTAAGATATTTTTTCGCAGCATTCTGCAAATCTTCTTTGGTGATAGATCTGTAGATATCAATTTCTTTGTTAATCAAATTGGTATCACCCATCAATACATGATAGGTTGCCAAAGATCCAGCAATCCCCTGAATACTTGAATTAGAATTTACAAACTGGTTTTCGAATTTATTTTGAAGTTTTTGATAATCTTCCTGAGAGATCAGCGTAGTCTGTAGTTTTTTGATCTCAGCATCAATATCAGCTTGTAGTGCTTGCTTCGTAGTTGCTCCCATTGGGATAGCAAAGAACCCAAATACTCCGTAGTCTTCCATACCCAAGTTGAATGCTTGTACTTCTAAAGCTTTCTTATCCTGATCTACCAATTTTTTGTACAATACAGAAGATTTTCCACTGCTTAGGTAAGATGATAGCATATTCAAGATATACGCATCTTTATCTTTGTTAGACGGACTTCTGTAGGCAAAAATATATGCAGGAAGTTGGATGTTAGGATCTGTGACAGTTTTTTCAGTTTCCTTTGTGATAGGAGATTCTTTAGGGAAGTTCTTAGGCGTTACAGTACCTTTTTGTAACCCTCCATAGTATTCTTCAATCCATTTTTTAGTTTGCTCTGGCTTTATGTCTCCTGCAACTACTAATGTAGCGTTGTTTGGCACATAGTATTTTTTGTAGAATGCCTGAAATTCTTCCAATTTAGCCGAGTTCAAATCGTCAATAGATCCGATAACAGAACCGCTGTAAGGGTGGTTGGTAAACAAGTTGGCTTGGATAGCATTCATCAAATTACCATACGGCTGATTGTCCATTCTCAACCTCTTTTCCTCCTTTACAACCTCTCTCTGAGTATCTACCCCAATTTGGTTAATCTCTGCGTGGCGCAATCTTTCAGCCTCCATCCAAAGTCCCAATTGCTCGTTGTTAGACGGGAAAGTTTCGTAGTAGTACGTTCTATCCATCGTAGTATTGGCATTGTTTTGACCTCCATTAGAAGAAACAATTTTAAACCATTCTCCTCTTTTAATGTTAGGCGTTCCTTCAAACAAAAGATGTTCGAAAAAATGAGCAAAACCAGTTCTTCCTTTCACTTCATCTTTAGCTCCTACATGGTACATAATCCCCGTAGTTACTACAGGTGCTGTATTGTCTTGGTGAAGAATTACGTGTAAACCGTTTGGTAAATCATATTCTTCGAATTTAATTTGTTGTGCATTTAGCATAGCTCCAAATAAAGCAGCCGCAGCGGCACTAAGAAGTCGTTTTTTCATAAATAGAAATTGTTTTGTGTATTAGTACATAAGATTGCCAATTTGTTACACGATTCTGCAATTTTTTTCATGTAAATATATCTTTTAGAGTGTATAAAATGCTCAGAACTGTAAAAAACCTTCTTACTAGGGTGCGACAGACTTTCGGGGAATATTAAACTATTAGATTTTGTGTATTTTAGCTACCAATTAATAACCGAGATTTTACAAATGAAATGTATACCCAAATTAACTGTTTTATTGACTGTTTTATTGGAAAGTTGTAATCCAAATTCAACTCAATCATCTCAAGAAAATTATATTGAATCAATCCAAAAAAAAGAGTTTGAAAAACATGATGAATTATATGAAAAATCAGGCAAGCTTATTGGTGAATTTGAGTTTAGTTTAAAAGCAGATGAGAATCAAATGAAAGATTGGGAAGATGGAATTATCCCTTGGATAAGTTTACAGAATCCTGAATTAGAAATAAACCAATTAATAAATGCAAATGAAATTGTTATCAAACAATCAACGATCAATATTATTTTTGATTATCCTTTAAATAAACCTGCAAATTTTGAGTTTAAAAATGAAAAGGGATTTAATAGAAAAGACTTGATACTTTTAGTAAGCAAAAAATATCATGAGATCTATAATGAAGAAGAAAAAAGTGCCAAAACCAAGACAATTCCTATAGATAAAAGAATAGGAATAATAAACAGAAACGAAACTGATGGTAAGTATGGAATTTGGGGACATGATTTATCTGACTTAGATTTAAGCGGAATTGAAATACATCAATCAACCGACGGAAAAATTAATCTGATATTAATAGTAGAATCCTAACTAGAGTTAATAACTAAGCTTTTGTTTTGCTTGAAGGAAAAATAATAATCTTATTGAATATTACTGATAGCTTTTAGGAAGTGTTATGGTTATTAAGATATTCAATGTTGAAAATATTTCAACCCAACCTCTCTAGAAACAATTCTGGAGAGGTTTATTTTTAAACAAATAGTAGCAAAAATATTCAAGCTCCTCACCCGCATTTTTAATAATTTGAATTCTCCTTATAATACACTAATTTTGTAGCTCCCAAAATTATTTTGCTGTATGGATTATCTGAAAGGTCTCAATGAGGCACAATATGAAGCGGTTACCACAATACAAGGTCCTCTAATGGTGCTTGCAGGTGCGGGTTCCGGAAAAACGCGTGTTCTTACCATGCGTATTGCACATCTTATTACCAATGGAGTAGATCCTTTCAATATTTTGGCGCTTACCTTCACCAATAAGGCAGCAAAAGAAATGAAAGAACGTATTGCCAAAGTGGTAGGACAAAGTAATGCGAGAAGCCTTTGGATGGGTACATTTCACTCTGTATTTGCAAGAATGCTTAGAAGCGAAGGACATCATTTGGGGTATCCTTCCAACTTTACCATTTACGATCAGCAAGATGCACTGAATGTAATAAGAAAAGTAATAAAGGATATGAATTTAGATTCGGATTTGTACAAACCAAAAAAAGTGCAATCTAGAATTTCTACCTATAAGAATAATCTGATTACGGTAAAAGCGTATTACAACAATCCAGAATTGGTAGAAGCTGATGAGAAAGCCAATATGAAATTTATTGGTAAAATATATCAAAAATATGTAGAAACGTGTTTCAAAAATGCCTCTATGGATTTTGATGATCTTTTGTTAAAAACCAACGAATTGCTGACGCGTTTCCCAGAAGTTTTAGCCAAATATCAAGATAGGTTTCGATATATATTGGTAGATGAGTACCAAGATACCAACCATTCTCAGTATCTTATTGTAAAAGCGTTGGCTTCCAAATTTGAAAATATTTGCGTGGTAGGAGACGATGCGCAATCTATTTATTCTTTTAGAGGTGCCAATATCCATAATATCTTGAACTTTAAAAAAGATTATCAAGATGCCGTTACGGTTTCGCTAGAGCAAAATTATAGATCTACACAAACCATTGTGAACGCAGCCAATGTAGTAATTGCCAAAAACCTGCAACAGTTCAAGAAAAATGTGTACAGTGAAAACGAAGAAGGTGACAAAATAAAAGTGTACCGCTCTTTATCTGATGCGGATGAGGCGAATTTTGTAGCCAATAATATTTGGGAGCTTAGAAATAGAGACCAAAGAAAATACAGCGATTTCGCTATTTTGTATCGTACCAATTCTCAAACGCGAGCATTTGAAGATTCATTAAGAAGAAAAAATATTCCGTACAAAGTCTACGGTGGTTTATCATTTTACCAAAGAAAAGAAGTTAAAGATCTGATTGCTTATCTTCGATTATTGGTAAATGAAAATGATTCTGAAGCGCTAATGAGAATCATCAATTACCCAACGAGAGGAATTGGCGAAACTACTCAGAATAAACTTATTGTATTTGCAGATGCACAAAATGCATCTATTGCTCAGGTTTTGGATAATCTTCCGATGTATGCGCCTCATCTAGGATTCAATAATGGTGTTCTTACCAAGTTGAGCGATTTTTGGGGAATGATAAAAGCCTTTAAAGTTTTGTTAAAAACCGAAACTGCCTACGATGTAGCCATGGAAGTGGCAAAGCGAAGCGGTTTAATTAAATTTTTGAAGGACGATCAAACGCCAGAGGGCATTTCTAGAATAGAAAACGTACAAGAATTGATGAACTCTATGCAAGGGTTTATAGACGAGCAAATACAGCTAGAAGATGGTGATCCTAGTTTACCTAATTTCTTAGAAAACATTGCACTTTCTGCTGATACGCAGAGAAAGGATGATGATGAAGATATGGTTTCTCTAATGACTATCCACTTATCCAAAGGGCTAGAGTTTCCTGTGGTACACTTGGTAGGTTTGGAAGAAAATCTCTTCCCAAGTTTTATGAGTTCTACCACGCGTGAAGATTTGGAGGAAGAGCGAAGATTGTTTTATGTAGCACTTACAAGAGCAGAGAAACAAGCGTTTTTCTCTTATGCTATATCTAGATTTCAGTGGGGAAAAATTACCGATGCAGAACCTTCTCGTTTTCTAAGCGAAGTAGATGAGGAATATATAGAATTCTTGAATCCTGCAATGGAAAGAAGATTCATTAATAATGCGGGAGTAAGCTCCAATATTTTTGATGAACATCCTAGTGAGATGAGAAGCTTTAAAAAAGTAGAGAAGAAAACCATAGAAAGAGCAGACAAAGACCGTCCAATTGCAGAACCTAGAAAACTAAAACCTGTAAGTACAGCAAAAATTACCAACCCAAGTGGGGCATCTTCTCAGGATATTGAAGTTGGAGACAAAGTGCGTCACGATCGTTTTGGGATTGGCGAAGTTGCTTTCTTAGATGGTACAGATCCTCAAAATATAAAAGCAAAAGTGATTTTCTTACACGAAGGTGAGAAGAATTTGATTTTAAAATATGCGAAATTAATTAAGATTTAGTAAAAAATGAAAAAATTAGCGTTGGCATTTAGCCTTGTGGTTTGTTTTACAATGATGGTGAATGCGCAAATAATAGAAGAGTTATGGACTGCGGCTCAGCTGATGGAAACCAAAGAATTGGCTACAAAAATAGAGAATAAAGAAACCGATAAGTTGCTTATCATTTCTATAGGTCCAGATGCTGTGGTAAAGGGTTCTGTCAATATTGGAGCTACACATGATGCTCATAATTTGGATAAACTAAAAACATATCTAAAAGATGTACCGAAAGATAAACAAATAGTAATCTACTGTGGATGTTGTCCTTTTTCTAGATGCCCAAACATTAGACCAGCATTCAAACTAATGATGGTTTTAGGGTTTAAAAATACGAAACTGCTGAATGTTCCTCACAACATCAAGACCGATTGGATAGACCACGATTATCCTACTGAAGATTAATATGAAAAGTTTTTGGATCGTAATAATGCTTCTGATAGTTGGAGGCAATATGCAAGCGCAAAATTTGGAAGTGGGAGACAAAGTTCCCGAGATAACTGCTCTTACTATTTCTGGGCAAGATTTTAAACTTTCGGAAGTAAAGAAAGAGTATATTTTGCTAGATTTTTGGGCTTCTTGGTGCGCACCTTGTGTGGAAGAACAACCCGAATTGATGAAAATTTATTCTGAATTTTCTGAGCAAGTAAAAAATAATAAGTTTGATATTATTGGGATTTCTCTAGACAAATCCAAAGAAAATTGGACGAAAGTAGTAGATAAAAATAAGATTGAATGGACACAAGTTTCCGACTTGAAATTTTGGAAAAGTCCAATTGCTAAAGCTTATTTCATCAACGAGTTGCCTTATAATTTAATTATTAATAAAGAAGGGAAAGTGGTAGCAAAAAATCTTCATGGTGAAGAATTAGAAAACTTCCTCAAAAACCTTTTAAAATGAATAGAAAAGACTGTCCAAAAAGGGCAGTCTTTTTTTTATTTCACCAACTCTTCAAAAAGTCTTTCAAAAGTAGCTTCCAAATCTTTGGTTTTTCCGGGATGAGGTCGTGATGTTTGTACCACAGCGCTTCTTACAGCTGTTAGCCAACGAAAACGATCTGGGATTTCCATTTGGGCAATTGGGCCGCCGTCTTTAGATCCGCTTGCTATTTTTTTGAAGCTTTCCAAATTTTGTATAATATCATCGTAATCCAGCTTAGAATGCATATACTTAAATTTGTCTTTGCAAAGATGAAATTCTACTCGGATGAATTTTTCTCTTTTAGAAAACAAAACCAATCCGATATTGAAAAACTCTTCTCTCTCTACTTTGGGCACTAGCCTTATTACGGCGTACTCGTATATTTTATCCTCTTGCATTTTTGGCTTCGTTTACAAAGATTTGCGAATTTTCTAGTCTAGTTTTCAAAAATTGAAAATAGATTTCTCTTATTTCTTCTGGCGTTTCATCGGCATCATTCCAATGCAACCAATCTTCTGGGATGAGGTTTACAATTTCTCTAAAGATGTTTTCGTTCAATACTTCTTTAGCAAAAGCATCAGCAGCATCTAGCTGGCTCGCTTGTGGAAGCAAAACATGGTCTTTTACATATTTGAATGGCGTTTTAGCAGCAGTGTCAAAATTTTGCCAAGAATGATGAAAGTAAAAAGAAGCGCCATTATCTATCACCCAAAGTTCTTTGTGCCACATCAAAAGATTGGTGTTTTTGAAAGTTCTATCGATATTGGTAATAAAGGCATCTAGCCAAACAATTTTGGATGCCAAAAGTGGGTCTACTTTTATGCTAGAATCAAAAGCGATGGCTTCAGAAAGATAATGTAAACCCAGATTAAGACCTTCTGAGAATTTTAGTAAATCTTGTATTTCTTCATCAGCTTCAGTTCTTCCAAAATCTACATCCAAATTGGCGAAAACCAACTCTGGAATAGGTAAGCCTAAAGCTTGTGTTATTTTTCCTCCAAGCAATTCGGAGATCAGCATTTTTACTCCATGGCCTGCGCCTCGGAATTTCAAAACATATTTAAAATTATCATCAGCCTCTGCCAATGCGGGTAAAGAACCTCCTTCTCTCAGTGGAAGAATGTATCGCATTACCGTTACGGTACGTAAATTCAACATAAGACAAAAATAAGGTTTTTATACGATACCTGATTATGAACTCAAAAGCATATTGCTATCATAGATAACAACTGAATTTATTTTATTACATTTAAATTTATAAAATGAAAAAATGAATATAATAGTCAATAAAAATATCATCTTATCCAATCCTGATACGAAACAATTTTTGGTAGATGAATTCTATCCCGAATCTCAGGAGAAACTTCCGCTAGTTGTTTTTGTACATGGGTATAAAGGACACAAAGATTGGGGAACTTGGGATTTGATGGCAGAGAAATTTGCGAAGTCTGGTTTTTTCTTTGTTAAATTCAATATGTCGCACAATGGTACCACTGTAGAAAATCCCTTAGAATTTGTAGATTTAGAAGCATTTGGTCAAAATAATTATACCAAAGAATTATCAGATTTGGGTATCATTTTAGATCATTACTATGATAATCTGAAAATAGATCAAAACAATATAATCTTGATTGGGCATAGTAGAGGAGGCGGAATTTCTATTATTAAAACAGTGGAAGATGAGCGCATCAATACGCTGATTACCTTGGCTAGTATCGATACGCTAGATCGTTTCCCGAAAAATGATGCGTTTGAAAATTGGAAAAATAAAGGTTTCTACACCATAGTAAATGCCAGAACAAAGCAAGAAATGCCTCATTACTATCAATTCTACGAGGATTACGAGAAAAATATTCATCGTTTTGATGTGGAAAGAGCAATGGAAATGATAAAGGCAAATGTTTTAATTATTCATGGGACGAAAGATGATGCCGTAAGTGATAAAAGTGCCGAACATTTACATCTTTTAAATCCCAATTCTGAATTGTTTTTAGTAGAAAATGCCAATCATACCTTTGGAGGTAAAGAACCTTGGGAAGCGTCTACTTTGCCAAATGAGTTGAATCTAGTCGTAGAAAAATGTATCGATTTTATTATTAAGAAAATTAATAATAATTAAATAATTCATCAACCAAAAAAGAGAGCTCAGTAGAACTCTCTTTTTTAATTTTAGTATAAAAAATTGGTTAATTAATCAAAATTTCCCAAGCTTCAGCAATATTATTTTGTAGCAATAATTCTTGTGCTTTTTTATGAGATTCTTCACCAGATTTGTAATTACCTACTGGTAAAACTTCCACATTGGCAAGCATTCCCAAATCGTTTCCTGTAAAGACTTTGCTTAGCTTTATAGCATCCGGAAGTTGATCGAATCCAATGCCTTTTGTAACCAATGGTTTTGGCACTTCGAATAAATTGTTTTCATTATTTCTAGAATACCAATTCACACCCAAACGAGCCACCATATCTAGTTTATTTTGATCTAAATTTCCATTTTCATTAAGGTATTCTTCTCTAATGTGGATTTTTATAACTTCACAAATAACCAAATTTCCTGCGCCGCCTTGTTCTCCCAATGGTTTTACTTCAAGTACTTTACATTCGAAATTTACAGGGCATTCTTCAATCAGTTTCGGCTGAATAAAGTCCGCATCTTTCATGGTTAATCCCGCTTTTACAAATTCATTTACACCTTCATCATATTCTGTAGACGAAAGCGATATTTGTTGTACAATTGGGTAGTTTACGGTACCAATCACTACTTCTGGAACTTCTAGAACGTTTTCTAAAGTATGCTTTGTGGTATTGTCTCTAACTCTTCTGGATGGAGAAAATATAAGAATCGGAGGCACGGTACTGAACATATTGAAGAAGCTGAACGGAGATAAATTGCTATTTCCATCTTTGTCTACAGTAGAAGCTAATGCGATAGGTCTTGGTGAGATGGCAGTTTGCATAATGGTTTGCAATTCTACCGCGGATAATTCTGAAGGAATTACTGTTTTCATAATTACATATTAATTTCTAAAGTTGTGCAATTAACACATGAGTCACATTAGATTTATTATTAAACATTTTGAAAATACTTTAGAGCCTATTAGATTTAAAAATCAATATTTTCATTTTAAGTCATTTTCAAAGTTTAATATTTCTAAACTTGAGCATTTAACACATGAGTCACATTAGATTTATTTTTAAAAATACTTTAGATCACATTAGTTTAAAAATCAAGATTTTCATTTTAAGTAAGTTTCAAAGTACTTACTAACGAAGGTTTCTGTTCCTTCATGATATAAATTAAAAACATTGAAATTTATTAATATAGATTTTGGAACTCTAAGTAAATTCATATAATTCATAGTTTGAGCTTTATGAATATTGTGAAACTCTGTAACCGATTTTATTTCAAAACCAATGGCATCTTCAATTAAAAAATCGCATTTAACATTACAATCAATATTTCGATCTTTATATATAAGTGGGATTTCCATCTCACTTTTATAATTTATGCCAAGTATATCAAATTCTCTTTATAGACATTTATGATACACATATTCATACAGCCCTGTACCAACAATTTTATGCACTTCAATGCATATTCCAATTATTTTATAAGTGAGTTCATTTAAATATTTTTTAGTAAGCATCATAAGTGTTTTTATTTTTTAATTAAAAGAAAATCTTCGATTTTCAAGCTTATGCGTCCTTATTTATAGATAAATGAACTCACTTTGTGACTGATGTGTCAAATGTTTTTTAAAAAAAACTATTTTGCAGGAAGAATTTTACCAGAAACTTCACCGAAACCTACTCTGATGCCGTCTTTTTCAGACCAAGCTTTCATCGTTACAGTATCGTTGTCATTAATGAATTTTCTTTCTTCACCATTGCTTAGTTTTATTGGGTTGGTTCCTCTCCAAGTAAGTTCTAGCATAGAACCAAAAGATTTTGGATCGCTACCAGAGATTGTTCCACTTGCATACATATCTCCAACTTCTACATTACAACCATTAATAGTGTGGTGAGCCAACTGCTGAGTCATATTCCAATACATAAATTTGTAGTTGCTTTCTGAAACGATATTGTGCTCTCCGTTTTCTGGCTGAATATAAACTTCAAGATTAATGTCTATATTTTTGTCGCCTTCAAATTTCAAATAATCAAATACTTCAGGTTCTTGTTCTGGAGAAGCCGTTTTGAAAGGTGCTAAAGCCTCCAACGTCACAACCCAAGGAGAAATAGAAGATCCAAAGTTTTTACCTAAAAATGGTCCTAATGGTACATATTCCCAAGCTTGGATATCTCTTGCAGACCAATCGTTGAAAATGACCATCCCAAAAATGGCATCCTCTGCATCTGCAGTTGAAATACTTTCTCCCATTTCTGTGTTTTTGTTAACGATAAAAGCCATTTCAAGTTCGAAGTCCAATTGCTTGCAAGGTCCAAAAACAGGTTTTTCCACATCTGCAGGTTTCATTTGCCCCTTTGGTCTATGGATATCAGTACCCGAAATCACAATAGAAGAAGCTCTACCATGGTATCCTACTGGGATGTACTTCCAGTTGGGTAATAATGCATTAGCAGGATCACGAAATAATTTCCCAACATTGGTAGCATGCTCTATACTGCTATAGAAATCGGTATAATTGGGTACATGCACAGGCATCATCATTTCTACCTCATCTACTTCATAAAAGGAATCTTCTATTGTTTTTTCATCTTTAGATAAGAGAGAATTTTCCAAAAGAAGTTCTTGAATTTTTAGACGAACCGCATTGGTAATAGGTTTTCCCAATTCTATAAAATCATTAAGATCGTATGCATCAAAAACATTTTCGTCTAGCTCTTTGATCTCATTAAAATAACCAAGATCATATAATGTTGCCAAATCAACTATTTGGTCTCCAATTCTTGTACAACAAGAGACATATTCTTTATTGAACACTGCAACACCAAATGGTATATTGTGAATAGAAAAGTCTGAACTTGCGTTATATTCTACAAATGATTTCATTATTCTTGTAATTAGTTTGTTTAAGTTTTAAAATAAATAAAAATACGTTGGTAAGTATCATTATTTTTTAGAATAAGATTCTTCATCTATCCATCTTTCTCTTGTATTGATATCAATAAGATATACAATATCATCTTGCTTGGTAAGAAGCAGTGTCTTGGAAACAGGAATGGGTATCTTTTGATTTTCCAATTTATCGGCTCTTAGGGAAAGTATATTTTTCTTTCTAATAATATCACCAGAAAATACATTAGAAGTACTTTCGTTAGTTGCTTTATCATCAAACATATCAACGTAGGTTACATTATTACCTTTAATGATTATAAAACTTCTTTCCGTATGATCATCAAAATCCTTAATAAGTACAAATTTTTTATTATCTAGACTAAGATTTTTTAAATTTTGGTGGATGCCCGCACGTTGCTCTAGTTTAGTAAGTATACCATTAATAGCCGAATAATTTTGAGACTTAGCAATTACACCAGCCATCAACAGAGTACAGATGAATATTTTTTTCATGTATTTGTGTGTTTTTAAAAAAAAGTTTTGCCAAGAAAAATCTTGACAAAACTTATAGCTATTTAGAATTAAAGATTTCCTCTTTTTTCTTGTTCTCTTTCTAAAGCTTCAAATAAAGCTTTGAAATTACCCGCACCAAAACTTTGTGCTCCATGTCTTTCTATAATTTCGAAGAATAGGGTAGGACGATCCTCTACTGGTTTTGTAAATATTTGTAATAAGTATCCTTCCTCATCATGATCTATCAAGATACCTAGATCCTGAAGTTTTTGTAGATCCTCATCAATATGACCTACTCTCTCAGGAACCATATTGTAGTAAGCTTCTGGTGGAGCAGAAAGGAATTCTACACCTCTTTTTTTCAATTCAGTTACCGTATGGATGATGTCTTTTGTAGCTACAGCAATATGTTGTACGCCTTCTCCTTCATAGAAATCTAAATATTCTTCTACCTGAGATTTCTTTTTACCTTCTGCTGGCTCGTTGATCGGGAATTTTGCAAAACCATTACCATTAGACATTACCTTAGACATCAAAGCAGAATATTCTGTATTGATTTGCTTGTCATCGAAAGAAAGTATATTTACAAATCCCATCACTTTCTCATACCATTCGACAGTAGGGATCATTCTGTCCCAATCTACGTTACCTACACAATGATCTACATATAATAATCCAGCTTCTTCTGGATTGTAATCGCTTTCCCATTTTTGGTACCCTGGCATGAATGGACCTGTATAGTTTTTTCTTTCGATAAACATATGTACCGTCTCACCGTAAGTATAGATACCAGACATTTTTACTTCTCCGAACTCGTCTGTAAGCGTTACAGGTTCCATATAAGATTTTCCGCCTCTCTTTGTTGTCTCTTCATATGCTTGGTAAGCATCATCTACCCAAAGTGCCAATATTTTCACTCCATCACCATGTTTTTTTACATGCTCATTGATTACGGAATCAGATTTGAGACCAGTAGTAAGAATTAATCTAATTTTACCTTGTTGTAAAACATAAGAAGCACGATCTCTTACGCCCGTTTCTGGACCTGCATAGGCAACAGATTGAAAACCAAATGCTGTTTTATAATAATGAGCAGCTTGTTTAGCATTTCCCACATAAAACTCAATATAATCTGTACCATTAATTGGCAAGAAATTCTCTGCCTGAGCTATTTTTTCGGCAAATGTAAGTGTAGACATAGTTTTAATTTTTTACTTTTATTTTATAAGCTGCAAATTACAAAATTCATTTAAATAATTAAAATATAATCATAATTCTGAATATTATAGAATTTCTAGTGAAAATAAGAGTCTGTATAAGTATTTTTAAGTTTGTTATTTATATAATGCATTGTCTACATTTGCTAAACAAACACGATGTCGAAAAACAATTATTTTTTTTAAAATGAAAGCTATTGGAGTTTATAGCTTTCATTTTTTATTATTAAGTCTACCCGCGTGAGGATTGTAGTTATCCCATATTTTCCAAGTATTGTTAATTTTTTTAATAAAATAGATTTGGGTATTAAGTTGGTTTACAAAGTGTTCTTCTCCTGTTTCTCCAGATTTGAATAGCAAATTCCAGAATTCTTGCGTTTCTAAAATTTTTTTATCAGGCTCATCTGTAACGATATTGATATCAAAAATTTCAAAGTTGGATCTATTATTCTTTGTAATGAGTTCAAGTTTTCTCTCACAAAGTTCTTTACTGAACTCAGAAACTCTTTCTAAAAAAGGTGAATTGTCAAATACCAAATCCTTAAAAAGATCGAGTTCTAATTGGGGGAATTTTTTATATAATTCAAAAACTTGAGTACTATATTTATACACAATATCAGTAGAAAAGTAATGTTCCATAGATGGATAAGTCTTTACTTTCTCATTTTTAATATTTGAAATATAACTATTGAGATCTTTATAACCCAAAAATATGCAGATTTTATCCAAGGTCTTTAAAAATCTTAAATCATTATGAGTTTTATCTTTATAATCGTTTTCAAAAAACCTTTGCAACGTGATATGTGAAATAGTATTTCCTAGTTCAAATTTTTTGTCCTGTGTAAGTAGGTTCGATAAAGCGAGTTCGTGTTTTATGATTTCAGATAGAATAATATAATGACTTCTTTTCCATTCATCAACTTTTCCAAGTACAGAATCTTTTACCTGAGAATGTTTTACGACTTCCTCCTTTATAGAATTATATATAGTCTTCAATTGTGTTTTTTTATAAAAGTTATTTTTTCATCTATTTTGCCAAAATAGCTTTGGTGTTTATATTAATTATTATTGATATAAAAATAGCGAATTTTTTGATTAAAATCTATATTTTTATAGAATTATTTTGTACAATAAAATCGATCGAAGGCTGCTCTTTCTAGCATGGCTCTATCGTCAGGATGTGAGATCCGAATAATTTCTTTAGCTCTTTGCTTTAGGTTCTTCCCGAATAAATAAGCTATTCCGTACTCTGTAACAATGTAGTGTATGTGTCCTCTTGTGGTGACCACTCCTGCACCTTGCTTTAGAAAAGGAACAATTCTCGAAACGCCCTTTTTCGTACGAGAAGTAATGGCAATAATGGCTTTTCCACCTTCACTAAGTGCCGCACCACGCATGAAATCCATCTGTCCGCCAATTCCACTGTATTGGTAGGTGCCTATAGAATCTGCACAGACTTGCCCTGTGAGATCAATCTCAATCGCTGAATTGATTGCTGTCATTTTCTTGTTTTTCATAATGTTAATAGGGAAATTAACATCAGATACTTCCTTGAAGGAAAAAAGACTATTGTCATCTACAAAATCGTATAATTTTTTGGTTCCAAAGCAGAACGTAGTCACTGTTTTGTTATTATAATGACCTTTGTATTTGTTGGTTACTACTTCTTTCGTGATAAGATCTAAAACTCCATCACTCAGCATTTCGGTATGAATTCCTAAATCTTTATGATTGTGCAAAGATTTTAAAACTGCATCAGGTATATTTCCTATTCCCATTTGCAAAGTAGCTCTATCTTCTATTAGATTAGCAACATTTTTCCCAACCAACATCTCAACTTCACCAATGAGGGACGAATAATCTATGGTAGGCAATTCTTTTTCATGCCACACCATTTTATGGATTTTACTAATATGTATCATGCCATCACCATGTGTTCTAGGCATTAAAGGATTTACAATAGCTATGGTTTTTTTTGCACGGTCTACAGCAGATTTAGCAATGTCTATAGATGTTCCCAAAGTACAAAATCCATGCTTATCTGGTGGAGAAACAGTAACTATAGCTACATCCAATGGCAAAATGTTATTTTTAAATAATATAGGAATCTCACTTAGAAACACTGGAATAAAATCTCCATTTTCTGAGTTTACTGCCTCTCTTACTGGATTGGATACGAACAAAGAATTAATAAAAAAGCTACCCTTGTATTGTGGTTTGGCAATTTCTACTTTTCCTTGTACCGTAATGGATACAATTTCTACATTTGATAATCGTTCTGCCTGGCGCGCCATCTCGTCTATCAGATAATTGGGTGTGCATGCACTTCCATGTAAAAATACACGGCTATCACTTTTTATAGTTTGTATTGCCTCTTCGGCACTTATATAATTGCTCATGGTTAGTAAACGTTTTCCTGATCATAAATTAATAGTAACAAGGTATTATTTTATTTTAAGATAAAGACCATTACAATTCAACTTAGCTCAATTATTATTAAACTATGTAAAATTGATATATTAAAAAAGAGCGTTAAATGTTAATTTTAACGCTCTTAATAAATTTTTATGAAAAGTAATTATTAGAAATTATTTCTTCATACTTCCAGTTTCAGCAAAATTAATATGCCAACTGAAAGATTCTTCTAGTAGGTGAGGCGTATGACCTCCACGCTCGCAAGCGCGATCAAAATAAGATTGTAGTTCTTCTTTATAATCTGGATGCACACAATTATCAATAATTTTTTGAGCTCTTTCTCTTGGAGCCAATCCTCTAAGGTCTGCAATACCGATATCGGTTACTAAAACATCTACATCATGCTCTGTATGGTCTGTATGAGAAACCATAGGTAAAACATGAGAAATTTTATTTTCTTTGGATGCTGCTTGAGTTACGAATATACTTAAATAGGCATTTCTTGCAAAATCTCCAGAACCACCAATACCATTCATTATTTTGGAACCACCAATGTGTGTAGAGTTTACGTTTCCGTAGATATCAAATTCAATCGCTGTATTAATAGCAATTACTCCCAATCTGCGGATCAATCCTGGTGTGTTAGAAATATTCTGTGGTCTTAGTACTATTTTATCTCTATATTTAGCCAAATTATCAAATACTCTATCGTAGCATTCTTTGGAAACAGTGATTGAAGACGCAGATGCAAAACTTAGTTTTCCAGCATCTATAAGATCAAAAGTACTATCTTGAAGTACTTCAGAAAACATCGTGAGATCATAGAAATTACTGTCTTTGAAGCCTGTAAGAACTGCGTTGGCTACTTTCCCAATTCCAGCTTGTATAGGAAGTAATCTATCAGTAAGTCTTTCTAATTTCACTTCATTTTCGAAGAAGCCTAGCAAATGCTTAGCAATAGCAGAAGTTTTCTCGTCTGGTTCGGCAATATCTGCTGGGCTATCTTTTTTGTTTGTGAAAACAATAGCAACTACTTTTGATGGATCCAACGGAATACTTTTTCTACCAATCTTGTTCCAAGGAGCAACAATTGGAATTACATTTCTGTGAGGATAATCTTCAGCTTGATAAATATCGTGAATACCATATATAGATTCTGGCACCTCTGTATTAATCTCGATAATCACTTGTCTTGCCATAGAAGCAAAAGTAACCGAGTTACCTACAGATGTAGTAGGAACAATGCTACCATCTCTCTCTATATAAGCTGCCTCAATAACAGCGATATCAAGAGTTTGAAGATTTTTTGCATGAAGAAGCTCTGCACTTTCGCTCAAGTGCTGATCCATGAAAAGTATTTCCCCGTTATTTATCTTGTTCCTTAGAATAGGATCTACCTGAAAAGGCATCCTTTTTTTTAGTACATTGGCTTCAGCCAACTTTCCGTCTGTTCCATGTCCTAGAGAAGCACCCGTCATCAAAGTAATTTTAATGTCTTCGGTTTTGCCTCTTTCAGCTAGTGCTGCTAGAACTGCTTTACTGTCTCCGGCTTTGGTGAAACCGCTTGACCCTACAACCATTCCATCTTCAATAAACTTTACGGCTTCCTCGGCTGTAGTTACCTTGTGGTGTAGATTTTCTAACCTGATTCTTTCTAACATTTAATCTCTATTTTATTCAAACCCCTTTCAGAGTGAGCGATTCTGTAACTTATCAATTTACAACAGAATTTATATGGTGTAAATTTACAAAAAAGATGCTGAAGAGGTGGTCTAAGCATCTTTTTTTTACATTTATTTATATTAATTCTAGGTAGTGAAGAAATGTGGAGAAATTTATTCATCTAACCACGAAGTCATATAAGTAGGATCTTCCACTTTCATCGCTTCTTCTGTAATTTTTAATGGTCTAAAAGGGTCTACCATCACTGCGTATTCATACGTCTCCTTTACCCCAATACTTCTTTCCATAGCGCCTGGATGTGGACCATGTACAATACCGCCAGGATGAAGTGTAAAGTCCATCAAGTCAATATGATTTCTGCTCATGAAATCTCCTTCTGTATAGAAAAGTACTTCATCAGAATCGATATTAGAGTGATTGTAAGGTGCCGGAATTGCCTCGGGATGATAATCGAATAACCTAGAGACAAATGAACAAACTACAAAATTGTGCGCTTCAAAATTTTGATGCACGGGTGGTGGTTGGTGTATTCTTCCGGTAATAGGTTCGAAATTTTTTATATTAAATATATATGGATAAAAATAGCCATCCCAACCCACTACATCAAATGGATGAGTAGCATATATAAAATCTGTGATAACGTTTTGTTTCTTTACTCTAATTAGAAATTCTCCTTTTTCGTCTTTTGGTGCTACAAATTCTGGTGCAATGATATCTCTTTCGCAGAATGGAGAATGCTCTAGCAATTGTCCAAACTCATTTCTATATCTCTTGGGTGTATACAATGGCGAATGACTTTCTAAAACAAAAAAGACGGTATTCTCTGTATCCAATTCTACTTGATAGATGGTTCCTCTTGGGATAATGATATAATCGCCAGCGCCAAATTTCAGATTCCCAACAAAAGTTTTCAACGTACCTGTTCCTTCGTGTACGAAAAGCATCTCGTCGCATTCTGCATTTTTGTAAAAATAGTCCATAGATTTTCTCGGCTTCGCAAGTCCCATTTTTAGGTCGTTGTTTACCAAAAGAAACTTTCTGCTGTCTAGAAAATCGTTCTCAGGTGTTACGTGCATCCCCTTAAACATTCTAGGAGTTACATTTTTGTCAACAGCAATTTTTGGGGTTACATCTTTAGCATTCCCAATAGATCTTATCTGTGTAGGACGATGAATATGATACAAAAGTGAAGAAATACCATGAAAACCTTCTGTGCCGAAAAGTTGTTCATAGTAAAATTTATCTTCAGGAGATTTAAAAACGGTATGTCTTTTTTGGGGGATATTCCCTGATTGATGATATCTCATGGTACTTTTTATTTTCTCAAATTTAATCATTTTTCACGAATCCAAAATTATGAGTTTATTCAAATTAAGTTTTTGTTTTAGAAAATAAATGTTAGATTTGTCTAACATCTATTATTTATGATACGAATATACTTTTTTATTATTTTTATATCTTCATTTTGTTATTCACAATCTGAAAGCAAAGACTCCATAACTATTGAAAATGACACTATCAAAGAACAGAATTTCAATATAGATAAAACTGCTACTATTGATGATATCGTGATTACAGGAGCTGTAAAATCTATGGCGAGATCTAAAAGTCCGGTAGCAATTGAAATTTATAATCAAAAATTTTTTCAGAAAAATCCCACTCCTAATGTATTTGAAGCCATCGCAATGGTAAATGGGGTAAAGCCACAACTGAATTGTTCGGTTTGCAATACAGGAGATATTCATATTAATGGGTTAGAAGGAGCTTATACCATGATTCTGATAGATGGTATGCCGATAGTAAGCTCGTTATCCACAGTATATGGATTGAGTGGAATACCGAATAGTTTGGTGGAAAAAATAGAAGTGATAAAAGGTCCTGCATCTTCTCTTTATGGTTCGGAAGCGATGGGTGGTGTGATTAATATTATCACTAAAAATGCCTTGTTGGCACCGAAACTTCATATTGATCTCATGACAACTACTTGGAATGAAAACAATGTTGACTTTGCTACAAAATTTAATTTTGGTGAGAAAATAGCATCTATTTTAAGTGTAAATTATTTTAGTTATCAAGAAAAAATAGATCAAAACAACGATAATTTTACAGATGCAGCACTTCAAAACAGAATTTCAGTTTTTAACAAATGGAATTTTAAAAGGAAAGAAAATAGGCAAGCAAGTTTTGCCTTACGATATTTGTACGAAGATAGAAATGGAGGAGAAATGCAATGGGAAAAAAGATATCGTGGTGGAGATGAGGTATATGGTGAAAGCGTTTATACAAATAGAGTAGAGGCTTTTGGTATGTATCAATTGCCATTTAAGGAAACTATTATTACTCAGTTTTCATTTAATTATCATGATCAAAATTCGGTGTATGGCGACCAAGCATTTCTGGCGACTCAAAAGGTGAGTTTTGCGCAGACCTATTGGAATAAAGTGGTTCGAAACCATGATTTTACAGCAGGAATTACGTTCAAAAAAACATTTTACGACGACAATACTCCAGGTACTTTTTCTCAAGATGGGCAAACCAATAAACCCATGAATTCTCCTTTGTTAGGCATGTTTTTACAAGACCAATGGACCATTAATGATAAAAATACTCTACTTCTGGGTTTCAGATTGGATTATGATAAAGTGCATCATGCGGTACATTCTCCACGTTTGGCTTGGAAATTTTCTCCCTATCCTTTGCATATTTTAAGACTAAATTTTGGGACAGGTTTTCGGGTGGTAAATTTGTTTACGGAAGACCATGCGGCGCTTACAGGCTCTAGAGAAGTAATTATTAAAAATAATCTGAAGCCAGAAAGATCTTATAATGGAAATCTTAATTATATATGGAAAATACCATTTGGAAATCAGTTTTTAAACTTAGATACATCAGCGTTTTATACGTATTTCACCAATAAAATTGTAGGAGATTTTGATACCCATCCAGACCAAATTTTATATGATAATCTGGACGGATTTGGTGTTTCTAAAGGTGCTTCTATAAATATGGAGTTTAAATTTACCAAACCGCTTAGTCTGAATATTGGGCTCACTTACAATGAAGTATACCAAAAACAAAATTCTGTTGGTAAGAAAATTCAGCAACTTCACGCTCCAAAATGGAGTGGAACTTATGGTGTGACTTATGAATTTAATAATAATTTGGTTATAGATTTTACTGGTCAGTTTTATGGTTCGATGAGGCTTCCGATATTAGAAAATGATTATAGACCCGAATATTCTCCATTATTTACACTAGCAAATATTCAGGTTTCCAAAAAATTTCAATCTGGTTTTGAAATTTATACTGGTGTGAAAAATTTATTTAATTTCACGCCAAAGAATCCTTTGATGCGCCCTTTTGATCCATTCGATAAAGATATTCACAATACGATAACCAATCCTCAAGGATATAGTTTTGACACCACATATGGCTAT
Source organism: Chryseobacterium sp. (assembly GCF_045629545.1). Lineage (GTDB taxonomy): Bacteria > Bacteroidota > Bacteroidia > Flavobacteriales > Weeksellaceae > Chryseobacterium. The sequence continues at coordinate 27,963 of NZ_JAZQRK010000052.1, forward strand.
GCATCTATGCAGGGTATAAGGGGTTTTATGGGAGTAAGATTTAACTTGAAATGAAAATATTAGTTCTCCTTTTTTTGGTCTATTCAAGCTATTGTTCGTCTCAAGAGCTTAAAATGTATTCCTCTGAGGAAATTGGGAAGCTTCATACAAAACCATTAGTAATTCATATCTATACCGATTGGTGTACCGTATGTGGAGTAGAAAATTATAGAATTATAAAAAATAAACCTCTGGTAAAACTACTGAATGAAAATTATTATATGATAAAAGTAGAGGCAGAAAAAACAAAAAATGACATTTTTTTTCAAGTCAAAAAATATTCTTTTGTCTCTAATGGTACCTCTGGATTACATGAATTTGCACAAGCATTTTCTAGGAATAAATTACAACCAATCTATCCTATTTGGATAATCATAGGTACTGATGGTCATCTTCTGCATTATCAGGAAGGTAGTTTTAGGAAAGGAGAAATGGAAATTGTACTCAAAAACCTAATGCAGAATAAAAAATAGTGTAAATATCACTTTACATAAGCATTTGAAAATTAAGAATTAATTTTTATGTTAAAATTAAAATTTTGTTAATTATTTAAGTGCAAATTTGTATTTAGAATAAAAGACAATGAGCAAAAGAGTTAATATATCAGAAATAGAATCTGTAGGATACAAAGCCATGCTAGGTTTGGAAGCCTATTTACAAAACATTAGTCTGACGCCAATACAAAAAGAATTAGTAAAAATACGTGCCTCACAGATCAATGGTTGTGCTTACTGCCTAGATATGCACACCAAAGATGCTTTGAAATACGGAGAAACAACACAAAGAATCTTTGTTTTGGAGGGTTGGAGAGAAACCCATCTTTTTTCTAATGACGAAAAAGTACTTTTGGCAATGACGGAGGAGATTACACAAATTAGTAAAAAAGGATTGTCTGATAAAACCTACGAAAAAGCGCAAAAATACTTTACCGAAAATCAGATTGCACAGATTATTATGGCGATTGTTACCATTAATGCGTGGAATAGGATTGCCGTGAGTACGCACTTGCAAATTCCGAATTGATATTAAAAATAAAAATAGCGCTACAATTAGTATTCAGCGCTATATTTTTTACCTTTAAAATGAAAATTCTTTCTCGAAAATAGTTTGTAAGTGATCTTGGTAAGATTGCATATCGCGTTCTATATTTGCGTTTTTCTCTACATCATGAAAATGGTAACCGTCTAGTTTTTCTAGCGATAAAAAGGAATTCATTTTGTGGAAGCCAAACATCGGGCCGTCATCTACACTTGTTTCATTGAAGAATTCTCCTGGCAATGTGAAAGCTGTTTTCGGCGCATTCCAACTGGTTGTAAGCATGTATTTTCTTCCACCCAAAGATCCACCAGTTCCATAATTAATTTCCAGAGTTGCGGTGCGTCTTCCATCACTTATGTATAAACCTTTTGCATGTCCTGCGGTAAAAACCACATCAATATATTTTTTGAACTCAAACGGAAGTTGAAACCACCAAACTGGCGTATGATAGATGATATAATCTGCCCAAACAAATCTTTCTACCTCTTCATTTGGATCATATCCATCTTTAATATGCGTCACTTTTATTTCTACATTTTCGAATTTTTGTAAAGCTTCGATGGTATTTTCTGTAACAGTTTGGTTGTATTTTCCTCCAGAATGTCCGAAGTCTTGTCCACCATTTATTATAAATATCTTTTTCATTTGATTCTATCGGTTGTAAACTTTTAAAACAACAAAATTAAGCCCAAAAGAATGATATTAAAAATGATATAAATCTTGTCAGAATTTAATCTAAAAATAATAAACCCTCAAAATTAGGAATGGAAGAATGAAATCTAAATTATTTATCGGAAATTTGATTTAAAATTAAAAAAAATGAAGGATACCAATAAGGATGACCAGCCATGGGTAACGCTAAACAACGGAATTGCAATACCTGCACTTGGATTTGGGGTTTGGCAAATAGACGATGAAACAATTTGCGAAAATGCAGTTCTGAAAGCGATACAAACGGGATATAGAATGATAGATACGGCTTCTATCTACATGAACGAAAAAGCGGTGGGTATGGCAATTATCAAAAGTGGAGTTGCGCGAGGCGATTTATTTATTACCTCAAAACTCTGGGTTCAGGATCATGGCTATGAACAGGCAAAAAGTGCCTTCCAGAGAACACTAGACAGATTGCAACTAGAATATCTAGATATGTATCTTTTACACTGGCCATTTGGAGATTTTATTGGTGCTTGGAAGGCATTGGAAGAACTTTATAAAGAAGGAAAAATAAAAGCAATTGGTGTTTGTAACTTCACCATAGAAAAGTTGGAAGAATTGAAAGCGAGCAGTGAAATTTTACCCGTAGTAAACCAGATAGAACTTCATCCGATTTTCCAGCAGAAAGAATTGCAAATGTATAATAAAGAAAATAATATGATTACAGAGCCTTGGAGTCCTTTGGGGAATGGAAATAATTTAATTTTAAAAAATGAAACTTTACTAGACATTGCTAATAAATACAACAAAACTGTAGCTCAAGTTGTCTTGAGATGGCATTTGCAAGAAGGTTTTGTGGTGATCCCGAAATCGATCACTCCATCCCGAATTGAAGAGAATTTTAACGTTTTTGATTTTGAATTATATGAAAATGAAATGAACTCTATCAGAAATATAGATACCAATACAAGATTGTTTTTTGACCCGAAAGATCCAGAGTGGGAACAAAAAATGCTAGCTTCTAAAGCTGATATATAAAACAAACAAACCCTTTCTAAACTAAAGAAAGGGTTTGTATTATATTTAATTTTAAATAAAATTAGAGCGTAAGATCCAAGCCACCAAAATTTCCAGAGCTCATCATCATATAAGCGCCTTTTGTTTTGTCTAAAGTTTCCCAATATGCATGTAAATCTTCTGCATTGGTGAATACTTTTAAATTTGGATTTTTGAATTTTTCTTTGATGAGGTCTGCCGAAATAGGCTCCATTCTTTTTATCTTCAAAGCATCTTCAGAATAGAAAACCACTGCCGTATCTAGTCCGTCCATTGCATGATCATATTGTTCTAAGAAAACAGGATTTAGACTAGAGTAGGTATGAAGTTCTAAAAATCCATACGTTTTTTTAGATTTAAATTGTTCTACAAAAGCTTTTACCGCCGCTTTTACTTTGCTTGGAGCATGTGCAAAATCTTTATACAAAATACCCTGATCTTCTCTCTCTACTTTTTCTAATCTTTTTGATGCTCCTTTGAAACTCATAATAGCTTCATAGAAATCCTCATCCATAATCCCCAAAGTATGGCAGATGTGTCTTGCACCTTCTAGGTTTAGCAAATTGTGAGCACCAAATACAGATAATGGTATATCGCCCATCTCTGTTTTTAGGTGTACCACCTCGTTTACAATTTCGTAATCTGGCGTTTGGTAAGGTATTTTTCTAAAATAATTGTCGGAATTTTCCACTACCTTTACTACCTCATCATCCTCTTGGTTGTACACCAATACACCTCCAGGTGTTATGCTGGCTACAAACTTTCGGAATTGTTCTATATAATCATCAAATGTTTTAAATACATTAATATGATCCCAAGCAATCCCACTCATCAAAGCGATGTTGGGTTGATAAAGCAGAAATTTCGAACGTAAATCTATCGGAGAGGATAGATATTCGTCGCCTTCCAATACCATAAAATCATTATCTTCTGTAAGTTTTACCATACAATCAAACCCTTCTAGCTGAGCACCAACCATATAGTCTACTTCCTTTTGGTGAAAGTTGAGTACATGAAGAATCATAGAAGTAATGGTAGTTTTACCATGAGATCCAGCAATTACAACACGGGTTTTTTCTTTGGATTGCTCGTAGAGAAACTCTGGATATGAATATATTTTTAGACCCAATTCTTTGGCTTTAGCTAATTCTGGGTTGTCTGCGTGCGCATGCATTCCCAAAATAACAGCATCAATATCGCTAGTTATTTTTTCTGGAAACCAACCTAGTTCTTCTGGTAGGATGTTCCTTTTTTGCAATCTAGATTTTGAAGGTTCAAAAATAGCATCATCAGAACCCGTCACCTGGTATCCTTTATCTTTAAGTGCGATGGCAAGATTGTGCATGGCACTTCCACCAATAGCTATAAAATGAGTTCTCAATTTTATTTGGTATTTTTTATGTTTTTGTTGATGATTTCTTGGAAAGCTTTGGTAATATTTTCCCAGTTTCCTTTGTATTGTGGCATGATAAGACTTGCGTCTGTTTTGCTTCCTGTATTGGCGCCTGTTTTTACACTGATGGAAGTAGCCACATGATCATACAATTTTTTTCGGTCTTCCAATATGTTTCTAAATTGATTATCAGTCAACGTTTGGTTGAGATGATTCACTTCGTCAGCGGTAATTTTGAAATTTTGCTTAGTTTTATTATCTGGTCCTTCGAAAGAGTAGTGGGCGTTATTTCCCTTGATAAGCAGATTTTCGTATGTAGGTACACTTCCGCCACTTTTAGAATAGCTGATATCAAAATCCGAATATACTTTTTGCGTATTGCAAGAGATTGCAAATAAAATCACTAATAAGCTAAATACTGCATTCTTCATCATATTTTTTATTTATGAATTATTTTCTTCTGTTTGTTTCTCTTTTTGCTCTTTTAGTTCTTTATCATAAGTGTGTAGTAGATTGAAATCCTCAGTTTGCTCTATGGCTTTCATTATTTTGAAGAGTATTTCGTTAGCATTTTCCTTATCATAGTCTATATCTAATGGCTTTTTAAATTCCATAGTAGGTTTTACGCCTGTCACTTTCACGCGAAGTCCTTTTTTATCAAACGCTCTTCTAAAACCATTAATTTTGATAGGAATTACGATAGGTCTTTGGTTTTTTACCAATTTGGCCGTTCCACGTCTCCCTTGTGCAAATGCAGCAGTGGTACCTTGCGGAAAAGTAGCTACCCAACCGTTATCTAGCGCTTTCATTATATTGTCTACTTCACCCATATCCACCATCCTATTTACATTTTGTCCCTCTGCTCTCCATGTTCTTTTTACGGTTACAGCGCCTGCCATTTTAAAAATTTTAGGTAATATGCCTTTATTCATGGTTTCTTCAGCTGCCACATAGTAGAAATCTACTCGTGGATTAAGAAGATAGATAGGATTTTTTATGGTGTTTAGATAGCCATTATTTACAGCACAGAAGGCATGAAACATTGCAGCCACATCCGCAAAGTAGGTTTGGTGGTTGGATACGAATAATACATTAGAATCTGGCAGATCTACAAGATTTTCTGTACCAGTAATGATAAGCTTATTGAAACCGTTGAACCTTCTGTAAGAGACGATTCCCAGAATAAAAATAATAAGCCTTTTTAAAAAATAGGGTGTACCGAAGGAGTCGGTAAAAATGTTTTTCTTGGCCATTGTGCAATTAACATAACAGATACAAAGTTACATTTTTTTAATCAATTGGCTAAACTCGCTAAGGATCATCGCTGTGGCTCCCCAAATAATATAACCATTAAAATTAATTACCGGTACTTCATGACCTCCAGCTGCTGGTAAAACCATCATTTCTGGAGAATCTGCAAGATTGAGAAACGAGGTTATGGGAAATTCTATAATCTCTACTACTTCTCTCTCTTGCAAGGTAAACTGAGGATTTTTTATGGTGTATGAAATATAAGGATAAACCAAAAAATTGCTAGGTGGGATATAGATAGGAGATAGTTCACGGATTTTTCTTACATAATGTTTTTCCAAGCCAATTTCTTCGGTCGTTTCTCGTATCGCCGTGTCTGCAAAGTCTCTATCAGACTCTTCTCTTTTTCCGCCTGGTAAGGAAATCTGTCCGCTGTGTTTATCACGCTCGTTTTCTGTTCTTAAAATTAATGGGAAATACCATTCATCATCTTTTATATAAAGTACAATATTTACAGCCGCCAACTTAGGATTTTTGCCTAAAATTTGTTCATCAGTGAAGTTTTGCCTATAAGAAGGTGAAAAAATGCCATGTGCATTGGCTCCTCCAAGTTCTGCACTTTTTATTTTCCTTAATAAATCTTTTCCAAAACTTTTCATATCTCAAATTTAGCAATATATTAGCGAGTATAAAAATGATTTTACCACAATTTCTCAATTGTGTTTTTCCACAGTCTCTAGGTAGGTACTATTACGTAGTTTCTAGGTCATTATTATCTATTATGTGCTGAAATGTAATTGGTTACAAATAGTATCGAAGTCAGTGATAAGTTCCGATTACCTTATATTGGTGTTTCTTTACGAAGTATTTCGTGATAATTTTGTGGTGCTAATTAACCTTAAATCTTTTACCATGAAAAAATTATTAACAAGTGCATATCTACTCTTGGGCTTAGGCTATGTATATGCACAAGAAAACAAAATTGAGATTACGCAACATAATAATTATAACTATGCTGAAGTAGAGCAACTGGGATTATCACATACAAGTAACATTGATCAAAATAATACTATTCTGGGAATATCTACAACTCAACAAGATGGCAATAAGGTAATGCTAAGCCAAGTTGGGGAAGCGGCAGAATTTACCATAGTACAATATGGAATTAATAACTCATCTAGTGTGTCCCAAGGATTTGCAGGCAGTTCAGATTTTTTAAGTCGTGGAGCCTATTTTTCAACTGTAAAGCAAAAACAAATAGGTAAAAATAATCTAGTACGAGCAGAGCAATCTTCTACACAAGCAGCCAAGATTACTCAAGAACAGCAAGGAACCTCTAATATTGCAGATGCTAAGCAACAATCTGGAGTTGGCTTATATCCAGCTAAAGATCCAATATCATCTATTATCAACCAAGTACAAATTGGTATAGCAAATACAATGAGTGCTCTACAAGAAGGTTATGGGGATATTCCATTATTAAATAATAGTGTTATTAATCAAACACAAACTGGAAATAATAATAATTTTATGGCTTCTCAAACAAGTGAAAAATTTAATACGTCATCCAATTCTTTAATTACCCAAGATTCTCAAGCAGGTGATTATAATAAAATGGTTGCTGAACAACATGGGCCTGGCAACACAATTAATCAAACGGTACTAGGTTTAGGCGGAAATGGGAATACATTGACTGCTCAGCAAAAGGAATCTAACAATGCAATAGACCAAACTATTACTGGAGATTACAATAGGTTATCGGTATCACAAGATGGTAGAAGTAATGCTGCAACTCAGACATCTACCGCAAGTTTCGGATGGATGAACGGAATACAAACTGGGGATAGTAATAAAATGGATCTTACACAAATTTCTGGCGCCTTCAATGGAATCCAAATTAATCAAAAAGGGAATGGTAATGAGACTGTAATGACGCAAAAAGGGTATACCAACGCGATAGTTCTAAACCAAAAAGGTAATGAAAACATGACTATTGGAAACCAAGATGGTGGTACAAATATGATGCATCTAACACAGAGTGGTAACAAAAATAATTCAACCGACATACAGATTGGTACTATTAACAATTCTATGGTAAACCAGCAAGGTGATGGCAATATCCATACAAGTAGCCAAATAGGAGCGCTTAATAAGATGAATGTTTATCAAACTCATTAGAGGATCTGATAATCACTGCTAATGTTAGAAATCTGTTCCAATATTGGGCAGATTTTTTTTGCCTGTAGAACACATTTTAAAATTTTTTATATTTATTGATCAAGATAATATTTCACAAAATATTATTTATATATTAGCATTACAATCTAATGTAATTATACCTGCTTTACTTGTGGTTTTTCACCCATATGGCAGCTCCGTATTAACACGGGTTTTCTTTATCATTAATTCATGTTACTTGCTGAAATGTAAATGGTTATGATAATTATTATTAATAGTGATATTACTCATTTACCTCCTTTTGGTGTTTTATTCATGGCGTGTTCCTTCTACCTTTGTGATACTAATTAACCAATTAAATTATCATATTATGAAAAAACTAGTAACAGGAGCATTTGTTGTTTTATCAGCAAGTTTCGCTTTAGCTCAAAGTGGTGTTAATAATGTAAATCAAACTGGAGAATCTAATTCTACAAATGTAACACAAAGCAGTAATGGTAGTAATGCTGGGAATGAAAATAAAACAGTTCAAGATGGAACTGGTAATATTGTAGACGTAAAACAAAAAAGTTATTCAGGTAAAAACTCAGTAGATACTAAGCAGATTGGTAACGATAACAAAGCTACTGTTTCACAAGGACAGGGTTCTAGTGTTTCGGAAGGTAATGTGGTGAATCAGATTCAATTAAATAATGGGAATACTGCTTTTGCAACACAAACTAGTACTATTAGTGATGTCATTGAACAAAAACAGGATGGTGATCTTAATACAGTAACTGCAACACAAGGTGATGCTTACTTTTCAACAATTAGACAAGACCAAAAAGGCAATTCAAATACAGCAAATGCTACACAAGGTTTATTGATGGGTTCATGGTCGGATAATAGTTTAATCAACCAAGTTCAAGTAGGTGATTCCAATACAGCAAAGGGAGAACAAAGTGGTAGAGGATCTTATAATAATATTAACCAGATACAAACTGGAGAATTTAATACTGCATCTGCTTCACAGGTAGGAAATTCTCATACTTCAGTACAAAACCAAGCAGGGGAATATAATAATGCTACAGTGCTGCAAAATGGATCATACCAATCCGCAAATCAAACTCAAGCAGGAACTGGTAACATTGCTACATCTACGCAATCAGTATCCCACAATGGGGCAACACAGTCTCAGTCTGGTATCGATAATGAAGCTACTGTAAGCCAAAGTGGTTCATATAATACCTCTACTCAAACTCAATCCCAGAACTATAACAATGCATTTATTACTCAAACTGGAAATCGTAATATAGCGACTCAGATTCAAGATGGCACAAACAATCTTGCAACGACTACTCAGAATGGGCACAATAATGATTCAAAAATTTCTCAAAATGGAAGTAATAATGTAGGAACTGCGAGCCAAACAAATGCTTATAATGCATCTGATATTTCACAAGTAGGAAGCGGAAATACTGCAACTTCTACTCAGACGGGTAACGGAACAGCGCTTGCTAACAACACTATTGGGATGAAGCAATTCGGAGAAGGTAATACTTCTACAGCATTACAGTCGGGAGGTTATGGTAATAACGCAGCTATCAACCAATACGGAAATCTTAACCTATCTACTGCCGATCAATTTGGAGATAATAACTCTGCTATCGTAAACCAAGGAACAGCATTAATGCATGTAGCAAGTAATGAATCCAGTATCTTACAGAATGGAACTGGTAACATGGCTTCTGTAAACCAAATGTCTAATGGTAATAGACATACTTCGTCACAAGTAGGATCATTTAATACGGTTATTGTTAATCAGTAATCATCTTTAAAAATTCTTTAAAAGGAAGGAAAGGACTTATGTTTTTTCCTTCTTTTGTTTTTACAATAAGGATTCATTGGCCTAACGCATAGATTATCAATTAGATTTTTTTACAACATTTTATCTTTTTGTTAAACGGTTCTTTTAATAACTCTTAGATAAATGATGATGCAGGATAATCATTTTGTTTTATATTTTTACATTAGTGCAACAAAGAGGATTAGTATGGGTTTTTATACAATTAATGGATTGAAAAACTAAATTATGCTGGATAATAATCTTTCGCTTATTTGTAGTCAAGGATTTTAGGTTTTTTCCATATACCTTAAAACAATGATTTTTAAACAAAATGCAGTGATTTTATATAAATACTCAGTAGAGGTGTTTGGTGAAAAATTACGTTAACCTATTTTTGTAAAAGAATGAATTTGAAACCTAAACTTTTCTCTTAAATCTTTTAAATACAAAAATTAATCTCATAAATTATATAAAAGTATATCTTTTTATTTCCCAATAATTTCTTATTGTATTTTCATCAATATTCTTATAGATTGTATTAAAGGTTATATAAACCGAATTATATTTAATAATTGTGCATTGTTATCCGTATATATACGCAATAATGTAATCATAAATCATGATATTTAATTTCTAACTGATTTGCGTGTTTCTTTGGTCACTGATATCAAGTACCTTTATTAAAAAAATATGACCATTTTGAAGCTCTTATTTAGCCTGCTGTTTTTAGCTAGTTTTTTAGCAAAAGCGCAACAGATTGATTGGCAAAAGGTGAATAGTTCTACTATTGTAAGTCTTTTGGAATCTAAAAGCATTGAACGAAACGAGGCGGAATCTTCATTTTCCCAATTAGGAAATCATAATCATGCAATGATTTTGATGAACGAAAATTCTAATGTTAACGTGAAGCATACAGGTGAGTACAATACGACTATATATAACAATGCATCAACCAACAAAGCAGCTACTATAGAAGTTTCTTCTTCAGGAAATAATAATATCATAGATATCACTGGTGCCAATAGCCTTTCTAAAGAAATGAAAATTAATATTGTTGGTGATAACAAAACAATTTTTATTAGAAATTATTAACAATTTGAGATGAAAACTTATTTTTCTTTAGCAATATGTATTTGTTGCTTGTCCACTTCATTTTTCGTGTATGCCCAAAATGAAGTTAATATTAATACTAAGATTGAAAAGCAAACATTAGAGAAGCAAATAAAACTAAAGGCAGTAGTTACTAATGATGGCGATACTTATCAGGATCTAAATTACCTTTTTATTGCTATCAAAAAAGGCGGCACTGGAAACCTTTCTAATAATAAACAATCCGGAAAATTTAATGTTAAGTCACAAGAAATCAAAGTACTTTCTGAAGTAAATATAAATCTAGAGGATACAGATGCGCTTAAAGTGTACTTGTATATAAGAGATGAAGAAAGTAATACTTTAATAAGGAAAGATAGCTTAGAAATTGATCAAACTGTTTTTAGACCATCTGCAGAGAAGGTTGAGAAAGAAGCGAGCTCCGAACTAAAAGGGTTAACCATAGATGAAACAAAAACTAAGGTAGGCAAAGATTTTTATGATCTATTTTATATAAAATATAGCCAAATACCCAACAAAAGTAATTCTACAATTACCGTTACCGAACTTCCTACAAGAGGAACAAGTAGCCAGATACATATTGTAATGGAGGATAGTATAGTCTATAGTTTTCCTACAAACCCTTCAGATGAATATCTAGCCGAACAAGTAGAATATACTTTTCAATATATTAATAATTTTAATGCTCAAAAAAAATTTGTTAGGAACGAATTTATGTACTAAAAAAAACTAAAAACAATACCATGAAAACTTTTTACATTTGTTTGTTGCTTTTTGCTGGCCTATTTTTAGGAAAATCTCAGCAATTCGTGTACAAACCCGTTAACCCCAATTTTGGTGGAGATTCCTACAACTATTCTTGGTTATTAAGCTCTGCAAGTGCCCAAAATCAATTCGATAACAAAAGTGCATCTAGTGGTTACAATGCTGCAAGCTCTTTATCTAGTTTTACAGATAGTTTAAATAGGCAAGTGCTAAGTCAATTGTCTAGTAAATTGTTTCAAAATTCTTTTGGAGAGAATGGTGTGGAGGCAGGAAATTATGTTTTTGGATCGCTCTATGTACAAGTTACAAACACCAGTAACGGAACCATGATTAGTATCTTAGATACCAATACAGGAGAGCAATCTGAAGTTGTGATTCCAAAATAAAAAAACGAAATATACAATGAATAAATGTAACACAATCAGGATTTTATTCTGTATGATTATTTTTTCTACACTTCAATCATGTAAATCGCTTATTGGTTTGCCTACAAGCACAGAAAAATCTACAATAGGTGAAATTTCTACATATACAAAAGAACTAAAAAATTTACCATTGCCCAAAGAGAAAGTAGTAGTGGGGGTATATAAATTTAGAGATCAGACCGGGCAGTATAAAGCAGCAGAAGTGGGCAGTAATTGGAGTACTGCAGTGCCACAAGGTACTACCACAATACTTATAAAAGCGTTAGAAGATAGCCGTTGGTTTATCCCTATAGAGAGAGAAAATATTGCAAATCTTCTCAACGAAAGGCAAATTATACGCTCTACTCGCCAAGAGTATCTAAAAGAGATTGATAAAAATAATCCTTCTTTGCCACCTCTTTTGTATGCGGGGGTACTTTTGGAAGGAGGTGTGATTTCTTATGATAGCAATGTAGTGACTGGTGGATTGGGCGCTAGATATTTTGGCATCGGAGCTTCTACACAATACAGACAAGATAGAATCACTATTTATCTTAGAGCAGTTTCTACCTTAAACGGTGAGATTTTAAAAACAGTGTATGTTTCAAAATCAATTCTTTCTACAAGTGTGAATGGAAGTTTCTTTAGATATATAGACTCAGAAAAATTATTAGAAGCAGAAGTTGGACTTACCCAGAATGAACCCATACATTTAGCTGTAACAGATGCAATAGAAAAAGCAGTAAAGAATTTGATTGTTGAAGGAATTAAATCCAATATTTGGGGTAAATCTATGGACGACACAGATAAATACAAACAACTGATAGAGGATTACAATGTGGAAGTTGAAAAAAATAATGCTAAAATTATAGGAAGCCAATTTGATGAGATTAGTAGACCAAAATTTTCTGTTTTTGCTAATGCAGAGATTGCCCAAATAAAAGGAGATTACATCAATCCAGTTTCTAGATTCGGAGGAAAATTTGGAACAAAATTCTTTCTTAATAAAAACTTTAATATAGAAGGTAACGTCAATCTTTTTACTTTAGAAAACACCGAAATTATTACACGTTCATTTGTAGTTCCCGAAGTAAATCTAGAATATTTTATGATGCCAAATTTCAAATTTTCTCCCTATATCTACGCAGGTATGGGTGGATTGTTTTCTAAGAATAAATCTTTCTACAAGGCACAAGTAGGTGGAGGTCTAGAATATATGATCCAGAAAAATATTGCACTAAGACTTTCTAGTCAATATGATCTTGGTTTTACAGACAATTGGGAAGGTTTTGTAAATGGGAAAAGACAAGATCAAGCAATTCGATTTGGTTTTGGTATCAACTACTATATAGGAAAATAAAAATATTAACCATGAAAAATTTATTTAAAATTATTACTTTACTTGTTCTCGTTTTTTCGCATTGGTCATGTAATGAAGAGCTTACTATACAAAATAGTAATGGAAAACTTAGAGGTAAAGTAGTAAAAAAAGAAACTAATGAACCTATTGCTAACGTAAAAGTATTTACTACGCCTTCTACACAAGCTGTTTTCACGGGAACAGATGGCACCTTCGATATAGGGGAAGTGCCATTGGGAGATTACTCAGTAAAGGCAGAGCTTACGGGTTATGTTACAAGTTATCAAGCTGTCAATATACAAAATGAAGCACAAGTAGTTTCTGTTGTTTTCGAATTAAGTGATGATGATTCTCAAAATACCGCTCCTACTACTCCTATTTTATTAAGTCCTGTGGATAATGCACAAGATCAACCTCTTTCGGTAGAATTAAAATGGGATTGTAGCGATGCGGATGCTAATGATGTTTTAAAATATAAGCTTATTGTTAAAAATAATGTGAATACAGATGTTATCGAGGTTAATGATATTACTACTAAAAATCATACTTTATCAGATCTAAAATATGGAGTAAGCTACTTTTGGCAAATCTCTGTAAATGATGGTATACATGCTGATGTATTGAGCCCGACTTTTAAGTTTACAACAACTTCCACACCTCTTAATAGGTATCATTATGTAAAAAAAGAAAATGGAAATTACGTAATTATGTCTACAGATGAAGCGGGTTCTAGTTTTCAGTTGACAAGCTCTTCTTATAATAGTTGGAGGCCAAGAAAAAATAATAATGCAAATCTAATAGCTTACTTAAGAACTGATGGTGGAGCCAATCATATTTATACAGCAAAACCAGATGGTTCTGATGCTTTTAAAGTAACTCAAATTCCTGTAGGCGGTTTTAATAATGCAGAGATGGACTTTTCGTGGAGTACGAATGGTAATTCCTTCGTCTACCCTTATTTTGATAAGTTATACAAAATAAATAAAGATGGAAGTGGGCAAGAATTAGTATATACTACTCCAGATGGAAGTCTTATTACAGAATGCGATTGGAGCTATGATAACAGCAAAGTGGCAATAAAAACCAATAACTATAATGGTTACAATGCCAAGATTATTATTATTGATATGCTAGGAAATATTTTGCAAACAGTGCTCTCTAGTGGTTCCGGTGCAAGCGGTGGGCTCAATTTCTCTGTAGATGGGCAAAAATTGCTTTATACTAAAGATGTTTCTGGACATGAGGATGCGAACTACAGACAGCTCAATTCTCATGTATTTATTTTTAATCTCGCTACTAATACGATACAAGATATTTCAGAGTTGAGCAGTAAACCAGCGGGAACTAATGATCTAGACGCCAGATTTTCACCTAACAATGCTCAAATTATCCTCATGAATACTTCTAATGACGGTATTTCTCAAAAAAATGTTATAGTGGTTACACTTGGAACTACAGGATCAAATTTTACAAGAGCTATTTTATTTAGTAATGCAGAAATGCCAGATTACGAATGATCTACCTCTTTTCAGCAAAAAAAATCAAAATCTTATCGATTTTGATTTTTTTTGTTTTAAAAATATGAATTTAATCTATGATATTATTTTCCAGTGCATATTTCACGACACCAACAGAATTTTTAACGTTCAGTTTCATCAATATTCTTTTCCTATGCGTTTCCACAGTATTGATGCTAATGAATAATTGTTGACAAATATCTTTGCTGCTAAATCCGTTGCAGATTAATTTTAAAATTTCCATTTCACGCTTGGTAAGTGGATCTTTAAAATTGTATTTCTGTTTTTGTTGTTCTTCACTAATGAAATTAATCATCATTTCTTTGGCATATTCGCAGACATATATTTCATTACTGAATAAAGTTTTTATAGCTTTCAAAAATTCTTCATAACCACTATCTCTGTCTAGATAGCATTTTATTCCTTTACCAAATAATTTTCTGATGGTGATAACATCGTAGTGATTTCCAATTATAATAATTTTAATTCCTTCCTCTCTTGAGATTATTTCTTCTACGTATTTGTAGATTTCGGTAAGAAGTAGATTGTTAGAACTAAGTAGAATGTATTCTGGTGTTTCTCTAGAAATATGGTGATATAATTTTTCTGCAGAATCTACGATATTTATATCACCGAAAAGCTTTTCCTGAGTTAGCAATTTTAGTAAACCCTGTGTATACAACAAAGGTCCATCATAGATGGTTAAATTGGGAGTCATCATGGTAGTTTTAGTTAACATAAATGTACGAAAAACATCTCATATAAATGTGATTTTTGGTGACAAATAATATATGAATAGTATGATTTATTTGAATAATTTGTATTATTTTATTAATTTTAATGTAATAATAATTTTAATAAATTTATTATTATAAGATAATGATATTGGCGAAAATTATACTCTTTCGAAGTTATATTTATACTGAAAATAGGAGTAGAAAAAGCAAATTTAAATGTAATTTTAAGAGCTTTTTTTACTGAAAATTGAAATGTTTGCACAAAAAAACCTCCAAGAAAACTGGAGGTTTGGTTTTTTTTAATTAGAAAATCCTATCAATTCTTCCTTATCCGAATTGAAAATTCTGTATTCTAAATATTTAAAAGAATCCCTAGGCACAATGGTTACCCATTTTTTATACTTCATAAACCATTTCATCTGTATACTCATGATACCTTTGGTAAGATACGCTTCTACAAAGGGATGCACGTGGAGGTAAAGTTTTCCATTATCCTTCTGCATTATGGTTCTGATAGTGTCGCCCATTTTTTCAACAATAACGATAGGAGCTACAATTTCTCCATCCTTATTCGGGTTTTCTTCTTTGGTATCTATTTGTTTTTCAGCACGATTTCTTTGTCTGGTAATCTGGATAAGTCCAAATTTACTTGGTGGTAAAATTTTGTGTCGTGCTTTGTCTCGACTCATCTCATTCTTCAGATGCTCGAATAGATCTTTTCTGTGGTCTGCGTTTATCATATCGATAAAATCTACCACGATAATACCTCCCATATCTCGGAGGCGGAGCTGTCTTGCAATCTCTGTGGCTGCCATCTTATTTACGTTGAGTGCGTGATCCTTATTAGTAGGACTGCTAGCAGAGTTGGAAATATTATTTCCAGAGTTTACATCAACTACGTGTAGTGCTTCAGTGTGTTCTATCACCAGGTAAGCACCTTTTGAACTAGGAATATTTACGTGTTTTCCAAAGCTTTGTTTTAGCTGTTTTTCCACGTTATAATATTCGAGTAGAGGAACGTGAGAATCATAAAACTGAACAATATTTTTTCTTTCAGGAGCAATTACTTCTACGTAATCCTTCATTCCGTTTACCATCTGTTCATCATCACAGATAATATTTACAAAATCCTGGTTGAAATTGTCTCTCAGTATGGAAGATGCTTTATCATCTTCACTCAATACTCTAGAGGGTACTTTGTTCTTCTCAATGTTTTTGAAGGTATTTTCCCACTTCTGAACTAGCTGATTCATATCATTATGCAAATCAGCTACTTTTTTGCCCTCAGCAACGGTTCTTATGATCACTCCGAAACCTTCAGGTTTTATACTGTCGATTAGGGTGCGAAGTCTTTCTTTTTCCTCAGAACTTCTTATTTTTTTAGAAATAGAAACTTTATTATCAAAAGGAATTAAAACCAAAAAACGCCCCGTAAGCGAGATCTGTGTTGATATTCTTGGTCCTTTTGTAGAAATAGGTTCTTTGGTTATTTGCAAAAGAATTACGTCATCTTTGGCAATGATCTTGTCTATAGTTCCATTTTTATCCAATTCGGGCTGAAGCTCGAAATTTTTCAAACTAGAAGTGTTTTGCTTCTTAGCAACAGTGTCTTTCAAGAATTTTTTGTAGGTAGCAAACTGTGGCCCAAGATCCTGATAGTGTAAAAATGCATCTTTTTCATATCCAATATTTACAAAGGCAGCATTAAGGTTGGGAGCTAGTTTTTTTACTTTACCTATAAATAAGTCTCCGACAACAAAATCATTTTTGTCTTCTTCCTCATGAAGTTCACATAGTCTTCCGTCTTCTAGTAAAGCAATTTTTGTAAAATCACCTTCGTGCGAAATTATAAGTTCTTTCTTCATTTTGTTATAAGATAAATTTGTAAGAAATAAGGATAAAATCTATTATATCACTTTCCTTTTCCTTATTCCTTGGGGTAACAAACAAAAATATAGTTGGTGAGGATAAAAAAACATTAAACCACCAACTATATTATTATATTAAAAATCCCGAAGGAATTTATTTTTTCTTATGTCTGTTCGCTCTTCTTCTTTTCTTTCTTTTGTGTGTAGCAACCTTGTGTCTTTTTCTTTTCTTTCCGCTTGGCATAATGTTAATTTTTTTTGTAACTAGTTAATATTCAATTATTATTTATTTTACTGCAACCTTAATTTTTACCTTCTCCACAAATGATTTTGAGGGTTTGAAAGCAGGAATATTGTGCGCAGGTATTTCGATAGCAGTGTTCTTAGAAATGTTTCTTCCTGTTTTTGCTGCTCTTGTTTTAACGATGAAAGACCCAAATCCTCTTAAGTAAACATTGTCTCCATTGTACATAGAAGTTCTAATCTCCTGCATAAAAGCTTCTACAACTTTCTGTGTTTCATTCTTTTCAGTTCCCAATTTATTTGAGATCGTGTTTACCAATTCTGCCTTTGTCATTTCCTTTGTAAATTTTAAATTTTAGGTGTGCAAATTTAGTTAAAAAAAATGACTTGAAGCAAATTACTATGCGAATTATTTGCGTTAAATGACTGACAATTTTATGTTTACTAAATTATGTGTAAATATAATGATTTTTTATGTACTAGAATTATAGTATCCGTTTTCTACGCAAAACCTTATTAGGTGCAATTTAGTCTTGAGTCCTAGCTTTTCTGTCAACCTATTAATATAGGTATCTATCGTTCTGCTACTGAGACTTAGTTGTTCTCCTATCTCCTTATTAGTTAGACCTTCATAACAAAATTTCATCAGTTGTATTTCTGCTGAAGTTAGTTCTTCTTGGCTGTATTTTTGTCTATTCATATACTCTTGTACAGCTAGTGGTTGCTGCAACCAAGTTTTTGAATATTCTCCATAATCAAAGCTGTCAGAGACTATTAACCCTCTGATTATATCTTTGATTACAGTGCTGTTTTTTTCACAGTAATAAACATTGGGTATTTTTGCTAAAATTTCTGCCATATCATCCTGATAGGTACCAGAGTAAGCAATAATAGGAGTTTCTTCATTGTTTTTTCTAATGAATTTTATAGCTTCAATACCACTGAGGATCGGCATAAACAAGTCTATCAGGAATACATCTTCCTGTCTTCTATAGATTCTATTAATCAACTCGTGTCCATTATTACAATCATTAAGTAGTTTATAAAAAGGGTTTTCAAGAAGTGTTTTTATCATTATTTTCTTGAAATAAAAGTCGCCGTCGGCTATTGAAAATCTAACGGTATTCGTTAAAATTTTACTCATCATTTGTATTTTTGTGTGAATGAAATGTATTTTTGCTGTCTAAATTAAGAATAACTTTCTAATTGAAAGTTATTTTTATTAAAGAAGTTTTGTATATTTAGCATAATTTTGACGAACCTATTTTTCTAATGGATTAAAACAAATTAACACTCAAAAAAAATACAAATAAGTATGTCTAGTAGAGATAAAAAATTAAATAGATCCGACGTTCGAGTCGGTATCTGGAAGTTCATTCTATCATTTATAGTCTTATCAGGAGTTTCTTTCTGCGCAGTATTTTTCTTTTTCAAAAGCTATGAGTTGCAAAGAAAAGGGGTTGAAAAAGAAGTTTCCAAATATGAAGATTTATTGGGAAGAAGTGCTGTATTGAAAATTCAGGTGGACGAAATCTACTCAAAAATGAACTCATTGGATCTAAGGAATGTAGAGAACGACATTGCACTAAGAAACCAAATAGCCAATAATGTGCGGGATGCTAAAGCCATTATGCGAGAAGATAGTACTACAAATCTTAAGCATTATAACGCACTACTGAAAAAAATTGCTCCCATGCTAGTTCTCAAAAGCAAAATCATTGACTACAATTCTAAAAAGCAAGTGGCTATCACCAATTTGAACCAATGTATGGATAAAAATACCAGAATGAATGTGGAATTAAAAAGGGACAGATCTAGAAACTATTCGGGCGGAAGAAGATAGTTTAATAAAATATAAGAGTATGCAAGGACAAATTACACTTTCAAAAAAAGAAAAAAGATATCAATTTATCTACCTTATCTTAATGCTTATTGTAGCATTGTTGTTTTTGGGAATTATATTTCTAAAAGGGTTTACATCGCCTTTTTCAAATTCTGATGTGGTTGCTTTAGAAAAGCTAGATCAAAAATCTAGATATAACGAACGTCAGAAAGCAATGATGGTATTAGTAGATTCTACATTTATTAATATTTCAAAACTATCTACTGAAACTGCTCAGCCTATAGAAGAGAATGACATCAAGTATAAGGTAAATGATATTAATGCCGCTTTTTTAGACGGAAAATATAACTCAATTAATGATTTTAGAAAAGATGGTTTTCCACAAATTGCCCTTTTTTATAAAATGTATTTGGAGGATAAAAAATCCGTTTCTAAAATTTCAGAGGATATCAAAATATTTGAGAAACAATTGGATGACTGTTATGTGGGATATAAAGAAAAACGCAAAATACTAGTGGATCGAGCAGAAGAATCTAAAGCACTAAAATAAACAAAAACACAAAACTACAAAACAATAAAAAATGAACTATTTCGAAAAAAACAAAAAAAATATTATTATTGGAGTCATTGCCACTTTACTTGTAGCAGCATTGGTAGCATTATGGCTTCAGAAAAAAGTAATTCATTCTGCAGATGATATTGTAGGGGTAGTATATCCAGCATCTATTAAAGTAGGAGATACCTTAAACTTCAATGATAAAACACAATTTGCAAAACAAAAGAAGTGGGATTTTGGTGATGGCAATACTTCAGACAAAAGTAATGGTATACATTTCTACAACAAACCTGGTTATTACAATGTTACTTTAATTATAGATAACAAATATTCTAAATCTTTTCCAATTTTAGTGTCTGCTAGAGATATTATAGCTCCAGTTGTTGATGAACTGGCAAAGATTGACGCACCTTCCCAAGCTATGGTATTTGAAAACGTTCAGTTCAGAGCGATCTCAGAATCTACGCAATTCACATGGAAATTTGGAGAAAGTGGCAGAATAGATTCTAAAGATAAAAATGCCACTTATGCGTTCCAAAAACCAGGAAATTATGTAGTGACTTTATATACAGACAAAGGTGAGCCTACTTATCATAATATTAATGTTATTAAAGGATATGATGAGTTGGACGATTCTGCCCTAAAAATTGACGATTCTTTCGAAAGAATGGATAATGATTTCAAATATCACCTTCAACAAATTGCCAACGGTAGTAACTTTAATACACATTATAATTATTTGTTGAATAAATATTTGTGTAATAATGAGAGCGCAATTGTAAATGTGACAGATAGCAAAGTAAATAACTTCTATCTATATTGTGCAGGATTACAATTTGATAAAAATAAGGTGATACAAACTGTGAAATTAAGTTTCAATCAAGATCAAACTTGTGTAACGAAAGTTGATATTAATCAAAGTAAATAGCAGTCGTTAGCTTCTTCAAAAAAATTTAAAAAACATAAAAATATTAAGATGAAAAATAAACTTCCTCTTGCAGCATACTATGTAGGGATGTCTATCTTGCTTACAAGTTGCCAAGTAAAGCTACCTTCGAAAAAAACACCAGATCCTGGATACTATGGTATGATAGATAATTTTTCTGTAGTTAATGGATACCCAAAACAATCTGCGCCATGGATTGCTATATCAGATCGATCTAGAAATACGGCTTACCTTGATAATAATGATGAAAAATCTTATAAAGAAGTCAAATTTTTAGAACCTTTAATGGTCTTGAAACACAGAGATGGCAAAGTAAAAGTTGCTGAATATATTCCAGATGCTTTGATGAAAAAAGTGTCATCAAAAGCGGTGAAATCTTATGGTTGGATCCCAGAATCCGATTTATTATTATGGAATAGTTCTCTGAAAAGTGAGAAAACTGGTTTTCCTGTTCGTGTAGCAGTGGTTCCTAATGCAACTGATGTTATAAAAAGTGCAGAAACATACTATAAGAATGACTCAATAAAGGTGTTCAATTCTCCAAGTCTTATAGAAGAGGCAAAAGTGAAAATACCAAATGGACAAATGGTTTACGTCTACAAACTAGCAGAGAACAACAAGCGTTTTCTAGTTGGGAAAAAGCCTACTATCGATATGGATAGTATAGATAAAGGACTATACGGATGGGTAAGTTCCAACGTAATTTCTTCATGGGGCGAGCGTACAGCAGTGAAAATGAAAAATCCAACACAGATTAAAGAAACCACACTTGGTATACACGAAGGTTCTCCAGGGAGTGATAATGAAGAAAAAAGAACGGCTATCTACCTAACGGATGTGGATCAAAGATCACCATTAGAGAATATATTTCCTGTAAAATTGCCTCAGAATGATGATATTAAACCTGATACTAAAACTAAATATTTTACTAATATTTTAGACTATAGTAATAACTATGTATTTAATGTGGCAGGTGATAAAATTTATTTTGATAGATATAAGGAGATTGTAGAAAGGAACAAAAGGATTAATATTGTATTTGTGCTTGATGTTAGTGCTTCTAATATGCCTAATGTACCTATTGTAAAATCGTTACTACAAGATTTTCAATTAAAATTTGAAAAACCAGAATACTATACTGGCGTAAAATATGGTGCGGTATTATATAAAAATAATCCTTGCGGAGAAAATATAGCGCCTTCTATGATGAGTGCAGATTACAGTAAAATTACTACCTTTATCGATACCAAAGTGAATGAGATGAACTGCCAAAGTACAGGCGGTAACCAACCCTTAAGTGAGGGGCTTATTGCAGCGGGTAATCTACTTTCTGATGTACCAGATGAAACCAATATCATCATTACAGTGGGTACTACAGCCAGCAGAACTGGTAATTTATCTCTTGTATTAAATGCACTATCCCAAGCTGAAGCCAAACTCATCATGTATCAAACAAGTGCCAGAAGTTCTGACACTTACAATGATTTTGTTTTGATGTCTGAAAGTATAGTGACGAATACTGCAAAAAATGTTGCGGAGCTGAAAAAACAAAAGATTATTGAACAAAAGGATGTTTTAAACAAAAACAACTTTAATCTTGTAGAAGGTGATGAAGGTTATTTTTCATTAGATTTTCCCAAGCAAAGTATGATTCCTGGTTATGTGATTTTTCCTAAAAAAGGAGATATCACCGTACCTGGATTTCTGAAAAAATCTGTTGATAGCCTTATTTCTCAGGTAACAGCCGATAATATAACAATAGATCAATCCCTTAATGAGAGATTTCACTCTTCTGTTGGAGCAGGTAAGACTCAAGTAGACTTCAAATACAGCTATCTATATCCTGGTCTTACAAACCCTGTGTCTGCAGGTATTGCCGCCCAATTGATCAATTATGGAAATCCATTCTTAGTAAATGGATACATACCAAAAGAGCTAAAAGATTATGAGCCAGGTTTGGAAAAAGGAATTTTAATATCTGAAACTGAATTTGATAATCTTAAGCTTTTCTACAATGAAGTTTATGCAAAAACGAATCCAGAAAAAGCCAATTTCAAACAATCTGCAGCAATCAATGAATATGTGAAATTATTGAAAAAATATAATCCAACATTGAAATTTTTGGATAAAGGAGATTTGTACGAACAACCTATGTCATATGCTGTTGGTTTGAGTACTGGATTTGATAATTCACACGAAGAGCTTATGTCAAACACTAAAATTAAAGGTTGGAAGAAAGCTAAAATAGTAAGAAATGCAACTGTACAGTCTTACTTTACAAATTATAAATTTTTGGCAGAAAGAATGCTTAACTATAGAAGTAATCCGGCAGTGAAAATAAAACAAAATGGACAAACATTTTATTGGCTAAATAGCTATTTCATGCCATCTACAATGCCTTATGAAGAACCAGAATATACCAAGCATTAATTGGTTTTAATAAAAAAAATCAGAGATCTAATATCTCTGATTTTTTTTGTTCTCACTGTAAATACAGTTTCCCTTTGAATACAAACATAGTGTTGAAAACATAATCATTTTAATCATATCTGCATATTAACAGTTTTTTTAATATATATTAATTTAAAATGCTAAATTTGATTATAAATCTTAAAACACTTTATATGATGACTAAAAAATTATTAGCCGAGGTATTCGGCACATTTTGGCTTGTATTCGGGGGCTGTGGAAGTGCAGTTTTTGCAGCTGGCGTTTCCGATATAGGTATTGGTCTATTAGGAGTTTCCCTTGCTTTTGGACTTACTGTTCTTACTATGGCCTATGCAGTGGGTCACATTTCTGGAGGTCACTTCAATCCTGCAGTTACAATCGGACTTGTTGCGGGTGGTAGATTTCCAGCTAAAGATCTTATTTCTTATGTTGTAGCACAATGTTTAGGTGCTATTGCAGCAGCAGGTTGTCTTTATATTATCCTAAATGGTGCTGGAGCTACTGACTTTTCAAAACCAGGAGATTTTGCAACCAATTTCTATGGAGAAGCCGTGTACAACGGTAAAGCTTTTAGTATGCAAGCTGCGTTTTTAGTAGAATTTTTGCTTACAGCTTTCTTCGTGATGATTATTATGGGTGCCACAGACAAATTTGCGAATGGAAAATTCGGAGGTTTGGCCATTGGTTTGGCGCTTACGCTTATTCACCTAATCTCTATTCCTATTACTAATACTTCGGTTAACCCTGCGAGATCTCTTTCCCAAGCCGTTTTCATGGGCGGCATTGCAATGTCACAACTTTGGTTATTCTGGGTTGCGCCAATTCTGGGTGGAGTAGTAGGTGGACTTATCTACAAATTCTTATTACAGAGAAATGATAATGAAGTAGTTGCCTAATCT
The DNA here is from genome assembly GCF_045629545.1 of Chryseobacterium sp. Classification (GTDB taxonomy): domain Bacteria; phylum Bacteroidota; class Bacteroidia; order Flavobacteriales; family Weeksellaceae; genus Chryseobacterium. The sequence continues at coordinate 52,099 of NZ_JAZQRK010000052.1, forward strand.
ACCTCAGCCTTATAAAAATTCAAAATCCTGCACACATTTTGCAGGATTTTTGTTTTATTTAAAATTACCTTCGAATGGACTTTTCAAAATCAGCTCTGTGGTTTTAGATTTTAGTTCTAATTTTTTGTTCAAGAAATTAAATGCCAATTTTCTTAGAAAAAGGTCCTTGTCATTAAGCTTCCAAAAAGAATCTGTGTGTAAGATTTTCGGCTCTCTGATGATTTCAAATTCTGTTTTCCAATGGTCTTCATCATGATAAAATTCTATAATTCCGCAATGTTCAGGTATTTCAGAATGGTCTATGAGCCCCATGGGCAACAAAAAGCTAAAAGCATTACAAACGTAGTCGCCAGAAGATATTTTATGGTGTTTAAGGTATTTTTGTCCTGTACTTGCGTTTAAATAAGATTTTTTAAAATCATTTTTAAAGTCGCTTTTAGTAAATTTTATCTCAATTTCGTGGCTCATACCTTCCGCATTGATGATTAAAATATCTGCTTCCCAATCTGAATGATAATGGTTGCTCAGTACAATATCTTTATCAAAACTGCATTGGGTACGGAAATAAGCGTTAGTAAGCTCTTCTATCTTCAACATGGTAGATGAATATTAAATAATTGATAATTCTAGCTTACCAACAGACTACAACCTCGAACATCAGAATGATCAATACGTCCTAAAACCTGAAATTGTTTTTTCTCTTCATCAACAATTTTACCCAAATCCTGAGTAGCAATAAAGGCGCAAGAATGTTTGTTGGCTAGATCTATGATGTTTACAGCACCCGTTTTATTTACACCTTCATAACTAAAAGGATCCTCCACATTTCTTATCAAAATACGCATCCAGTTGGGACATTGATAGATGTTTTCTCCCATAGAGTAAGCCTGCGAAAGTAACTCCGTCATCGAATATTCTGAATATATTCTTTCAGTTTTAAAACCGTTTTTCAAAATATCTAATAATTCATCTTTGGTCATTTCTTCTTTTCTTCCCTTCATTCCACCAGTTTCTATGATGGTAAGATTTTCAGAAGATTCTAGTGATAGATTATGCTCTTTTACGGTTTCCAAAAAATCCAATAGAGCGAAAGAAACCCCAAATAGAATCACTTTTTTATCCTTTAATTTTTTGAGTAGCAGATGTAATTCTTCATGATTATAAAGAAAATATCCGTTTTCTGGGCGATCAGATTTTTTCATTAGAAAATCTACCATATAAATTAATGATGAATTTTGCTTTTCCAAATAACTAGGCAAAAGTCCTAAAAAAATAAAATCTTCTGGTTTACCAATAAACTGGTGGAAGCTTTTGTAGATACTTTCTTCATAGAAATCTGCATCAGAAATATAATGCTTGGATAAGTTCATTTGTGTAGTTCCAGAGCTCTGAAAATACAAGTCAGGTTGAAAATTTTGGTCTACTACCTTATGATTTTTAAACATTTCAATCGGCAAAAAAGGTATTTTTTCAATAGAATTTATTTTGCTAGCATTTACCTTTAGATAATCTACAAACTTTCTATAGATCTCTATATTTTCATATTGATATCTAAAAGTAGCCAACGCTAGACTTTCAAAATCTTGCTCGGTTTGTATGTCGAATATATTTTTCAATTCTTTATTTTTGTGTTGAATAGAATTTTATTTGAAACATATCTTTGAGATAAAAAAATTAGTTCTCGAAAGTTTTTAGTTCAAACTCATTTTGGAAAACCCCATACGTGAAGTAAGAAATCCAATCTCCAAGATTGATGTACTTTGCGTTTTTTTCTAAATTTAATATCATGGGTAAGTGACGATGTCCATAGATAAAATAGTCTATGGAAAGTGTTTCTAGCTTCTTTTTGGAATATACAATAAGGAATTCCTTGTCTTCACCCAAAAATTCTTTGTCCTCATCACCCGATATCATTTTATTTTTTTGCGATAGATACAAGGCTAGCCTCATGGAGATATCTGGATGCAACCACTTGAAAAACCACTTGGCAATCGGATTTGTAAAAACTTTTTTCATCCTTTTATATCCCTTGTCACCTGGTCCCAAACCGTCACCATGTGCTAATAGAAACTGTTTTCCTGCAATCTCGAAAAATTGTTTTTTATAGAACACAGTGCATCCAATTTCCTCCTCTAGGTAATCCTTCATCCACAAATCGTGGTTCCCCACAAAGAAATAGATTTGTATTCCGGCATCTTTTAGCTCTGCAATTTTGCCCAATACGCGCACATACCCTTTTGGGATTACATGGCTCCACTCGTGCCAAAAATCGAATAAATCGCCCATCAAAAAAAGCACCTGAGCATCTTTTTTGATCTCGTTCATCCATCGGATAAAGCGCTCTTCGCGCACCTTACTTTCTTTGGGGCTTGGCGCACCAAAATGTTGATCTGATGCAAAATATACTTTTTTTCCGGGTTGTAGATGAATCGTCGTTTTCAGCACGCTAAATAATTAAGATAGATATTAATGATTATCTTCTGCAAACCATTCTCCATAAGAATTCTCAGTCTCATGAAGTTTTAGATAAGCCAATGAAACATCAGCCGGAAGCTTAGATTTTATTTTTGCAGCAATAGCATAAAGCATATTTTCGCAAGTGGGTTGAAAGTTGCAATAGATTACTTTTTGCCCTCTATTTTCTAGATCTTCTCCAATTTCCTTGTGTGGAGATAGGCCATTAATAAGAACAGAATGATCCCAAACATCTACAATCTCAGCATTTACAATAGACTTTATATCGCCAAAATCTAAAACCATTCCGTTTTTAGGGTTGTCCAAATCGTGTACAGGTTTACCTTTTACCGTTACAAACAGTTTGTAGGAGTGTCCGTGCATATTTTTACATTTCCCATCATAATTATACAGCACATGAGCTGTCTCGAAGGTGAAAATTTTTGTTATACGTATCATATGACAAAGGTAAGAATTTGATATGGGTTTGAAAAGAGAAACTGGATTTGAAAATTAACCCCGATTGCAATGGAAATCCTTTTTTATGGTAAAATAGTGATTTTCCATCTCTAACGTTGATAAAAAAAATTGAAATGAAAAGCGGGATCTATATTGTAAAGAATTCTTGGTATTGTTGCTATTAAAATATATATATAATAATTATTCAAAGATTAAGTAGTATTGATGGATTTTGTAAGGTAAATAGAGTTCTAGTTTATATTTACCAAAATGAGGTGTTTGGGATAAAATATATGTTTGATTGTCATAATACGCTGTTTTTTTACAATTGTTATTCTTATTTATGGGCTAAAATAACCTCTTAGCTTAATATAAATTTATACCTTTGACGACTCTAATGGATACTATACACAGGAAGTATCCGAATTTTTTAGTTTGATGAAACATTTTTTTTTTATTTTACTCCTTTTTTACTTCCAAATATGTGTCAGCCAAAAAACTAAGAGCACTCTTCCTTGCTACGATCTGAATGAAGTAATGAAGGTAAATGCTTCATCTCTTTATCAGCCGCACCTTGATGCTTCTAAAAGTTTTGGTATCAAATTGCTGAAAAGTTCAGGTAATGTCACCAAATACATCAACAATGGAAAGTTTCAAAAAATAAAAAAATCGGGTAAAGGATTTCATGTGCAAAAGCTAGAATATAGCCGTGCTTATATGGTAGCTAAAGCAAAAACTACTTTAGAAAGTATAGGAGCCAAATTTAGCAAAGATAATAAAGGGAGTACTTTTACAGTTTCTTCGATTACAAGAACTTTGGAAGACCAATGCCGCCTTAGAAAGGTAAACTCTAATGCATCTTTAGGCATTAGCTCTCACAACTATGGTAACTCATTTGATATTTCTTATGTAAGATTTAATAGTACTTTCAAGAATAATCCGAAGCTAGAAACTGCTCTAGAGAAAGTACTCAAACATTATGTAGCTTTGGGGCGTATATACTACATCAAAGAAAAGCAGCAAAAATGCTTTCATATCACCGTTAGGAATTATTAATTTTAAAGTCCTTTATTTTCCTTATTTTTGCACCCTAAAAAAGTCTAATAATAATTCTTAATATTTCATTTAATGCTTTCGGTTCAAGGTTTAGGTTTACATCATTCGGGAAACTATTTGTTTCAAAACGTCAATTTCACCATAAAAAAAGATGACAAGGTAGGTTTGGTAGGTAAAAATGGAGCGGGGAAATCCACTTTATTAAAAATGCTATCCAAAGAAATCACTTTTTATGAAGGTGTAGTAGTTCCAGAAGGTAATATTACTATTGGTTTTCTAAAACAAGATCTAGATTTTGTGAAAGGAAGAACGGTTTGGGACGAGACCATGCAGGCTTTCGAGCAAATAAACGCTTGGAAAAATGAACTAGAGGAAGTAAACCACCAATTAGCCACAAGAACCGACTACGAAAGTGATGCTTATAGCGATATTATTAGCAGAATGACGGATCTCAATGATATCTTGATGCACCATGACGCCTACAATCTTGAAGGGGATATAGAAAAAGTATTGTTCGGATTGGGTTTCAAGGCAGATGATTTCCAAAAAATTACAGATGAGTTTTCTGGAGGTTGGAGAATGAGAATAGAATTGGCTAAATTGCTTCTTCAAAAAAATGATCTAATGCTACTGGATGAGCCTACCAACCACTTGGATATGGAATCTATCATCTGGTTAGAAAATTTCCTGAAAGATTATCCTGGTGCTATTGTTTTGGTAAGTCACGATAAACAATTTATGACCGCAGTTTGTAACCGTACTTTTGATGTAAACAATAGAAAAGTAGACGATTATAAAGCCAACTATACCAAATATCTTGTCATGCGTGAGGAACGCAGAGAAAAACTGATACAAGCGAAGAAAAATCAGGATTCTGAGATTAAGCAAATGGAAGACAATATTAATAAGTTCCGTGCAAGTGCTACCAAAGCCTCTTTTGCGCAATCGCTTATTAAAAGATTAGACAAAATAGAGCGTATAGAAGTAGATAATGAAGATGTATCTAAGTTCAATATTCGTTTTGTACAATCTGTAGTTCCTGGTAAAGTCATCTTTGAGGCTGTAAATCTTGGTAAGGCCTATGGTAAAAAACAGATCTTCGATGAGGTAGACTTTATTGTACAAAGAGGAGATAGAATTGCTTTGTTGGGACAAAACGGACAAGGTAAAACTACTTTGGCAAAAATACTTTCTGGAGAAATAAAAGATTATACGGGAACTTGGAACTTAGGACACAATGTAAACATTGGATATTTTGCACAAAACCAAGAAGAAGTACTTACACCAAATAAAACCGTATTAGAAGAAGCAGAAGATTCTGCTACCGAAGAAACAAGACCAAGAGTAAGAGATTTACTAGGATCTTTCTTATTCCAAGGGGAAGCGGTAAACAAAAAGACCAAAGTGCTTTCTGGAGGAGAAAGAAACCGTTTGGCATTATGCAAATTATTGCTTCGTCCATTCAATACCCTGATTATGGATGAGCCTACCAATCACTTGGATATTCAATCTAAAGAGATTATCAAGTTGGCGCTACAAAGATTTGAAGGTACACTGATTGTAATTTCTCACGATAGAGAATTTTTACAAGGATTGTGTGACAAAATCTATGAGTTCCGCGATGGGAGGATGAAAGAATTCTTAGGAAGTGTGAATGAGTATCTTGCATACAGACAAAAAGAATCGATAAGAGAAATCTCTGCCGAGAAAGCAAAACTACACGATGAGGAACTAAAAGTAGAAATAAAACCTACTCCAAAAGTACAGCCACAGACTATTATAATTAGCAAAGAGCAAAAAAGCATTCAGAATAAACTCAGAAAAGTAGAAGAGAAAATTTCTGAGCTAGAAACCCACATTGAAAAAATGGAAGCTTCTTTTACAACTGAAAATCCTTCTGAAGAAACATTAGTAAAATACAATGCAACCAAAGAAGAACTAGATGTTGCTCTACAAGAGTGGGAGTATCTAGGCACGCAACTAGATTAATTTTTTAAATTAAATAACATAACATCGGCTTATTAATGATTATTAATCTTAATAAGCCGTTTTTTTTATTTAAAATTCTTACTTTTGGCGAATGAATATGAAGAAGAATAAATATTTTAAAACGTACCTATCCAGGATTTTGCTTGGAGTGTACTTTTTTGCTTTGTTCTTTTCTAGTTTTCATAGTCACAGTTCTTCGGATGTATTTGCAGGATTTCATCTGAAAAAATCTGAAAATAACATTTCCGAAAACAAAACACTAGAAAAGGGCGGCGATTGTTTGGCTTGTCATTTTCATGCGACAGGCAATACCCTTGTACCTGAAGAATTTGTGTTCTTATGTGAAAATTATACGCACGATGTTGCACAGATTTTCACCGTTCAGGAGTTTATTTGGTCTCAAACCAAATTTACCTTTCAACTTCGGGGTCCACCAAGTTTTTCTTAATTTATCTATTCTTAAAAATTCTCTTTTCTACGAAAAGTGTTTCGTTGTACCCTCTGTTTAAAGAGTACAGATGGACTTATCGTAGCTTACAATAGAATTTTACTTACAACTTAATCAGACAATCTTATTCGTTTTTTTTATCTTTTTCATTGATAGATGTACTAAACCGATTTTCGAGAACCTTCTTTTATGATTTTTATCTTAGAATTCATTTTCTATTTTAAAATTTTTAATTGTTGAGGTTTTGCGATGAGGTTATAATTTTATTTAAATAAGATTTAAAATAAACGAAGCATGTCTTAAAATTTACATTCAAAAAAAATGAAATTTAAATATAGCTTTTTGCTTATCCTGTTTGGATTTGCAATCACCTTTGCGCAGAAAACATTTACCATACAGGGTACTGTACAAGATTTTCATGATAAATCATTTTTAGAAAATGCCGTAGTAAAGCTTGGTGGATATTCTGCCAAAACAGATAAAAGCGGACATTTTTCTATTCGTAAAGTGCCATTTGGCAATTATACACTTATTGCGAAACATCCAGATTGTGATGATTATACTGAAAATATTGCCATCACGCAGGATATTAATTTGTCTATTACTTTAGAACATCACGAAGGTTCTATAGAAACTATTACTTTGCATAGCAATCACAAAACAAAAGGTTCTGTGATTATGCAAACGCTCTCTCAGTCGGATATAGAAAGAAACTCTTCCGAGAATTTGGGTAATCTACTGTCTAGGTTATCTGGAGTTACCGCTTTGAAAACAGGAAATAATATATCAAAACCTGTGATACATGGTTTGTATGGGAGTAGGATTTCTATTCTTAATAATGGGGTGAAAATGGCAGAACAAGAATGGGGTGTGGAGCATGCTCCGAATGTTGATGTCAATGATTTCGAACATATAGATGTCATCAAAGGTGCTTCAGCATTGAAGTACGGAAATGATGGAGTAGGCGGTGTCGTAATCATGGAGCCAATGGCGATTCCCAAAAAAGATACGATAATGGGAAATGTAAAACTCTCTGCAATATCTAATGGAAGAGGTGGCGAACTTTCGGCTAATATTCTGAAATCGTGGGAGCAAGATTGGTATGTGAAAACGGGTGGAAGCTACAAGAAATTGGGAGATTTGTATGTGCCTCATCACACGCTTCAAAACACTGGTGCAGAAGTAAATTCTTTCAATTTTTCTTTTGGGAAACATAGTTTTATGCAAGGTTTTGATGTTTCTTACAGTGGCATCAATCAGGAATTTGGGATCTATAGAGGTGCGCATTTAGCGAGCCCGGAAGATTTTTATAATGCCATTAATTTCGGACAATCGTATTATCTAAATCAGTTTTCTTATGATATAGACAATCCAAAACAAAACGTAGCGCATCATATTGCCAAGATTTCTGCTTACAAACGATTTGCAAATTTCGGGAAGTTGACTTTTCAGTATAGTTATCAGCAAAATCGTAGAAAAGAATATGACATCCGAAGAGGAGAACTGAATGATTTGGCGTCTATGGATCTAAGATTAATCACGCATTCTGCAAGTTTGGTACATTTGGTAGAACGCTCAAACTGGAGTTTAGAAAGTGGAATTTCAGGTGCGTTTCAGGATAATTTTCCCAATCCTGCAACCAAAGCGAGAAGACTAATCCCTGATTATTATAAATATGATGCAGGAATTTTTTCGGTATTCAAATATAAATTTAATGCTAAACTTAATGCGGAAGTAGCAGCGAGATACGATTTTAGCAGATATGATGCTTACAAATATTATGATTCTGATAAATGGGAAGACCAATATGCATCTACTTTTCCGAGCTTTTTTGTAAATGAATCTGGAAGTAGAACGCTTACAAGACCTATTTTAGATTATCATAATTTCTCAGCCAATTTGGGGTTTAACTATAGACCTATGCAAAATTTAGATTTTAAATTAAATATTTCTAGAGCGGATAGAACTCCCAATCCTGCAGAACTTTTTTCAGATGGATTGCATCATTCTGCGGCGATTATGGAAGAAGGAAATTTAAACATCAAAAAAGAAACGATATATAATTTTAATCTTGCTGTGGCTGGAAACTTCGATATTTTGAAAGGTCTTCATGTAGAATTGAATCCTTATTTAATGATTTCGAACAATTTCGTTAATCAAGTTCCTACAAGTGTAGTGAGCACCAATAGAGGTGTTTTCCCAGTTTGGACGTATCAGCAAATTAAGTCTAGAATGTATGGTTTGGATGCAGATGCTGAGCTTTCTATTTTGGATCATTTAAAATGGAAGTCTGGATTTAGCATTTTGAGAGGAGATGATTTGTCTAACGATGAATCATTGATTTTGATGATGCCTACAAAGCTTAGAAACTCGATAGAATTGAATCTTGATAAACCTTCTCATTTTTATGTTACTATAGAAAACGAAAACGTGTTTAAGCAAAACAGATTTCCGATAAGAGATTTGCCTGTAACTTTTATTAAGGATGGGGTGGAAACGAGCGAGACAGTAGATTTCAGTTCTACGCCAGCTGCGTACACTTTGTTTAATGCATCAATGGGTGTTGATATTTTCAAGAATATGAATATCAATTTTAGAATCAATAATATTTTTAACACAGAGTATCGTGAATATCTGAATAGATTGAGATACTATATGTACGAGCCTGGAAGGAACTTCGTACTTACTTTGAAATATAATTTTTAACAACAACTTTTTTAAATTTTATTAAAATGAAAAAATTCATCAATATATCACTCGTATTTTTATTTTCAATCATTTGTTTATCTTGTAGAAATGATAACGACAGCATTCCTGAAGATGTGCATGAGCACGACGAAATAGGTAAAATAGTATTGAAACTGACTAATAAAAATGATGCTACAGATGTACAAACGGTAAATGTAATTTCTGGAAAAACAGATAACCACTTGCATGTGCATGCAGGAGATATTTATCTTGCAGAATTGGATTTCCAAATAAAGCATGACGATCATTATCACTCGTCACATGAGATAGAAGAGGAAAAAGACCATCATTTCATTACCTATTCTCCTGCCAATGCAAATATCATCGTGATGAGAGCAGCTAATGACTTGGTGAGAACAGACGGACAAAAGTTGGGTCTGAAAACAGAATGGACTATCAATTCTGCCCAATCTACAGGAAAAATGAACATTAAGCTGGTTCATGGTGCTACTTCAGTAAACCAGAATTATCCATCTGCTACAAACCAGCTAGGACAAACCAATGGCGGAGAAACAGATGTAGATATTACCCTTGAAGTGCACGAGTAGTTGAGTACTTTATATAAAATTGAACAAATGGCATCTTTTATAGGATGTCTTTTTTATTTAAATCTTAATATAATGTACAGAAAAAGTGATTTTAAGAAAAAAAACATTATTTTTGCAACCTAAAATTTTAATCAATAATGAAGGTTACCGCAAAAAACCATGATGATGTAAGTTCATTACTTACAGTAACATTGGAGAAATCTGACTACAAAGAAAAAGTAGAAAAGCAATTGATTAATTATGCTAAAAATGCACAAGTTCCTGGTTTTAGAAAAGGGAAAGTGCCTTTGAGTATGGTTAGAAAGCAATATGAAGCAGGAATTGCATTCGAAGAAATCAACAAACAAGTTTCTGATGCTTTGAATACCTATATCAACGAAAACAAATTGAGACTAGTAGGTCAACCAGTACCTCAGCCTGTAAATGATTTCAATCATAACGCAGATCAGCTTGAAGTTTCTTTTGAAGTAGGATACGAACCAGAATTTACTATAGATTTATCCAAATATGAAGCGCTACACTACAAAGTAGAAGCGTCTGACAAAGAAATTACAAAGAGCATTGAAAACATGCAAAAGCGTTTCGCTGAGCAAGTTCCTCAAGATAAGATCAACAAAGATTCTTACATTGCTTTAGAAATTTCTCAGGTAGTAGAAGAAGGCGCTGAAGGTGAGCACAACCATGCTCCAAAACAAGCAAGCATCTCTGCTGAAAACAAAGAAGCTTTTAAATTGGTAAAAGCATTGAAAATGGACGAGTCTGTAAAGGTTTCTAAAGAAACTCTTGCAGGTGACGAAGCATTAGCTAAAGCTTTAGGTTTCTCTACTGAAGAAGTAGAACACCTACACCACTCTGAAGTAGAAGTTAAAGTAAAAGATTTTTATGCTTTGAACTTAGCAGAACTTAATCAAGAATTATTCGATAAAGTATACGGTGCAGATAACATCAAAACTGAAGAAGAACTAAAAGCTAAAGTGAAAACTGAGCTAGATGAGTACTTCCAACAGAATGCAGATGTACATTTTGTAAATAAAATCTTAGAGCAAATTACTGAAAAAGAAGAAGTAAAACTTCCAGAAGAATTTTTAGTAAAATGGTTGGTATTCTCTAACGATACAGTACAAACTGAGGAGCAAGCTAAACTAATTCTTGAAAACGAGAAAAACCAATTGAAATTCCAAATCATCGAAGGTAAATTGATGACGGAGAACGAAGTGAAGTTAGACTACGCTGACGTTTTAGCTCAAGCTGAATTGATGGTAAGAAACCAATTGGCTATCTATGGTATTCACCACTTAGGTGATGAAGAAATCCAGAAATACGCAGTTGAGATGTTGAAAGATCAAGATCAAGTAAGACAAATCTCTTCTGAAGTAGGTATGGCTAAATTGAAAGATGTAATTCTTGAAAAAGCGACTAAAAAAGAAACTGTGATCTCTCACGACGAATTTTTAGAAGAATTGAAGAAGTAATTTTCTTTCTTATACATAAACAAAACCCACCCATTCGGTGGGTTTTGTTGTTTTTGGTATTAAGTTTTTTTGTAAAGAGTAGAGATTTTTGCTTTAAGTAATCTCAATCCTTTCAAAATTAATTGTAACTATTTTTTTAATTTTTATTCTTAAAATATTGGTACTAATTGCAGGATTCTTTTAAATTTTCAGCTTAAATTTATTTAAAATTAAATATCTTTTTGCTTTTGTTATTTAGGCTTAAAATATTCATGCGCATGAATCTCATATTTCATGCGCATGAATTGTCAAACTCATGCGCATGAATTGCGGAACTCATGCGCATGAGTTTTTTAATTATTACAATATAAATTTTCTTTCATTTCATTAGGTGATGAAAACTACTTATTATAAAAGGTTTGGACGTGCCTGCCTTATCTAGGATATTATCTCCTTATTTTTTTTAAAATATCATATAAAATCTCTTATTTCAGAATCAATCTATATTCTTATATTTACCTTCTAAAATTTAAACATATGAAAAAGATCATCATACCTTTCCTTTGCGTTACGCTTTTCTCTACAGCAGTATCTGCACAAAAAAAAGCTACAACAAAGTTAGAATCTGCAAAACCTGCAGTAGCAGAGGTAAACTCTAAAACTATATTGGATAATTATCTTACTGCTTTGGGAGGAAAAGCCAAATTGGAAGCTGTAAAATCTATCATTACAGAAGAGCAAATAAGCGTACAAGGAATGGATATTATCTCAGTCACTAAAAAGATGGGCAACAAATTCAAGTCTGTGCAGACAGTAATGGGGCAAAAGGTAACCACTGTATTTGATGGAAATAAAGGATATATGGACCAAATGGGGACAAAAACAGATTTTCCACAAGATAAGATAGAAGAACTAAAGAAAGCAAAAACGATTGATGCATTGGGATTTGGTGACACTACTTATACCAATTCAGTAGAGAAAATAGATAACAAAAATTATAATGTTTTGACGTCAGATAGAGGGAAACTGTATTTTGATACAGCTACTGGGCTCTTGTACAAAACAAATATAGGTGGGGTAAATATGACCATCAAATCTTACAAAGAGGTAGATGGATTGAAGTTTCCTGAGCAAATGGAAGCAGAAGGCAATGGACAAAATATTGTAGTGAAAACAAGTAAAATCACCGTCAACAGTGGGGTTTCTGAGGCAGATTTTCAATAATACAACCCGATACACAGAATAGGAAAACTAGGGCTTGCTCTAGTTTTTTTTGGTAGATATTAAAATTTAACTCAATTTTAACTAAAAATAATTATCTGATATGAGGATAAATTGTGAATAATGTATAATTTTAGTGCACAAAATTTATATATTATTTATGAAAAGAATTTTATTATCATTAGGCGTTGTCTTCATGGCCTCAGCTAATGGCTTTGCACAAACCATTCCCGTAGATGCTTCGGTACGAACAGGTACACTCCCTAACGGCATGAAGTATTATATCAAAAAAAATACAATGCCAGAAAAAAAAGTAGACTTCCGTTTAGCCATCAATGCAGGTTCTATCCTTGAAGACGAAAACCAAAGAGGTCTTGCTCACTTTATGGAGCACATGAACTTCAATGGTACCAAAAATTTCCCAGACAACAAATTGGTAGATTTTCTACAATCTATTGGAGTAAAATTCGGTCAGCACCTTAATGCCTATACAAGTTTTGATGAAACCGTGTATATGTTGCCTGTACCTTTGGACAAACCTGGTAATCTAGATTCTGGGCTTAAAGTGATGGAAGATTGGGCTTTCAATGCTACTCTTACCGACGAACAAATAAATAAAGAAAGAGGCGTAGTGCTAGAAGAATTGAGGCTTGGCTTGGGAGCGGACAAAAGAATGTCTGATAAATATTTGCCCAAACTATTATACAAATCTCAGTATGCTGAAAGATTGCCTATTGGTACCAAAGAAGTTTTAGAAAACTTCAAACCCGATGTGGTAAGACAGTTTCATAAAGATTGGTACAGACCAGATCTTATGGCATTGGTAGTAGTGGGAGACATCAATGTAGATGAGGTGGAACAAAAGATTAAAACCAATTTTAGCAAATACAAAAATCCGACAAAACCTAGAGATAGAAAAACTTACGATTTGCCAAATCATGCTGAAACGCTGGTAGCAATTGAAACAGATCCGGATGCGACAAACTCTATGGTGCAGTTTATCATGAAGGATAAAGATTCTTATAAGCCCGACGTAACCGTAGAGCAATACAACCAAAGTATAATAGAATCTTTAGCTTCTACAATGCTTAATAATAGATTGAGAGAATTGGTGAATTCTAATAATCCTCCATTTACATTCGGATCTGTATATCATGGTGGAACGTATGCAAGAACCAAAGAAGCTTTTCAAGGTTTTGCTATGACGAAAGATGGAGAACAAATAAATGCACTAAAGGTTTTATTAGAAGAGACTGAAAGAGCGAAGCGTTTTGGGTTTACACAAGGTGAATTGGATAGAGCAAAGTCTCAATTATTATCTAATCTAGAGCGCTCTTACAACAACCGCGACAAAACAGAAAGTGATAGATTAGTAGACGAATATGTAAGAAACTTCCTAGAACAAGAACCTATTCCAGGTATCGCTTGGGAATATGAAGACACCAAGAAGTTTTTACCTAAAATAACCTTGTCACAAACTAATGAGGTCATCAAAAATATGGTGAAAGATGATAGTAGAGTAATTGTTATTACGGGTCCGAAAAAGGATAATATCACAATGCCTACAGAAGCAATGGTATTGAAAACCTTTGATAATGTAAAGATGGCAGATCTAAAACCTTATCAGGAAAAAGAAACAGTGAAGAATTTGGTAAAACCATTCAAGTCTGAAGGGAAAATTACGAAAACTGATACTGATGCAAAATTAGGAACTACTACTTATACATTGAGCAATGGTGTAAAAGTGACGTTCAAGAAAACAGACTTCAAAGATGATGAAATTGTTTTCACAGCTAGAAGTTTGGGAGGAAGCTCTTTATTAAACGATACCGACTACAACAAGACTCAATTTGCTTTCAATGCGCTTACTGAAGCGGGTATAAATGGTTTGTCTAAATCTGACCTTACCAATTATTTAGCAGGGAAACAAGTAAGTGTAAATCCATTTATTTCTACTTATGTGGATGGTATTTCTGGACGTTCTTCTCAGAAAGATCTCGGGACAGCGATGGAATTGGTGTATGCTTACTTTACTGGTCTTAATTATAGCCCAGAAGCCTTTAATGCGTTCAAGATGAAGCAATCTGCAATGACGGATAATATGCTTTCTAATCCTCAGACGTATTTCAGTAACGAGCATGCTAAATTTTTAAACAAAAACAATCCTAGATTTATTAGCATTATCCCATCTGAAAAAGAATGGGCGAATACAGATTACAAAAAAGCATATGATGTATATAAAGAGAAATTTGCCAATGCTGGAAACTTCGAATTCTATTTTGTAGGAAATATTCCTGATGAGCAATTCAAAACTCAGGTATTGCAATATTTGGCAAGTTTACCATCTACAGGAAAAACTACTAAATATAGAGATACAGGATACAGAAATGTTACAGGAGATTTCACCAGAACGTACAAAAAAGGAAAAGATCCTAAGAGTATGGTTCAGATTGCATTCTCGGGAGAAGCACCATACAATGAAAAAGAAGCTTTGGCATTATCTGCCTTAGGAGAAGTAGCAACCATCAAAGTTATAGAAAAACTTCGTGAAGACGAAAGTGGTATCTATGGTGGTGGAGCTAGAGGAAGCATGAACAAAATGCCTTATAGCACCTACAACTTTACCGTAAGTTTCCCTTGTGGACCAGAAAATGCTGATAAATTGACGAAAAGTGCTTTGGCAGAAATTCAGAAATTGGTAGATAACGGACCAGACCAAAAAGATCTAGATAAATTCAAGGAAGGAGAGCTGAATGACGATAAAACGAATATGAAAGACAATAATTATTGGATCAACTATTTGACTAAAAACCAATATGATGGTTCTGATAAGTATCAAATTTTAGATTATCAAAATAAAGTGAAGGCACTTACCGTAAAAGATCTGCAAGATGTTGCCAAAAAATATCTTACCAAAAACAGAATTGTGGCTACTTTAATGCCAGAGGATGGTTGGGAAAACACTCCTAAAAAGTCAGAAACTACGAAAATGACAACCACTACGGTTGTGAAATAATGGGTAATAGCCTTTTACTAAAACTAAAACCACCACTGAAATGCCTGTGGTGGTTTTTATTTATTTCGTTAAATGAGAATTTTAAAGTGAAAAGTAAAAATTCTAAAGTTTAATATGTAATTCAGCTTAGAAAGCTAGAAAGTTAAAACGCTAAAACCCTCCAAGCCTAAAACCTTTCCAACCCTCCCACTCACTTATCCTTCATTTTCCTTTTTCCATTCGTCAGCTACGAGTGTAAGAGTATTGTAGAAATCTTCTCCGTATTTTCTGGTAAGAGGGGTTTTCAAGAATTTGTAAACGGGTACTTTCAGTTCTTTACCCATGGTACAAGCATCATTGCAAATAGGCCATTCATGATAGTTTAGCGCAGTGAATGATGAATATTCTGTAACACGAATAGGGTAGAGGTGGCAAGAAATAGGCTTTTGCCAATCTACAGCGCCATCTTCATAGGCTTTTTCAATACCGCATTTGGTTATTCCCCTATCATCAAAGGTTACATAAGCACATTCTGCATCTTCTATCATGGGCGTTACATACATACCATCCATTGGATCGGTAGTCCAAGTGCCTTGTTCGTCCAAAGCTTTTATACCATCTTCTGTAAGATAAGGCTTTATTTTGTCATAAATATTATCTAAAATCACCAACTCGTCTTTGTCTAATGGTGCACCTACATCTCCTTCTACACAACATGCACCCTTACATTTGCTTAGGTTGCACACAAATTCTTCAGAAAAAATATCTTCAGAAATTAATTTATCGTCTATTTGAATCATAATCTTTTTTTTAAAACAACATAAAATGGTTCCCTGCTTTATAAATCACTAAGCATATTATAATAAGCCAGAAAAAACATTCTTGCATCCAATATTTAGGTAAAAACCTGAGCATTCTGCTGAGTATAATGGTAACTGGGAATGCCAAAAGCAACAAATACTCATAGGTTGTATTCATATATAGTATAATGGTAACCAATTGTGCCAACGTGAAAACCAATAGAAAAGTATATTTATATCTACTAACAGGGCTTTTTTTATTATAATTATTAAAATGATCTATCACCGAATAAATGAGCATTAAGGCAATCGGTATCAACGGAAATAGTGGTGTATAATCATCTTTTACACGGATGTTTCCGAAGGGTAAATAATCTGGATCCCAAGAATTAAAATTCAAGTAAAACATAATAGAAAAATAGCTAATCGCCACGAGCAACATCCCAAGTAGAAATCTGAAAATATTCAGGCCTATGCGCTCAGAAGTCACGATGAGGTGGATCAGTACAAATACAATAAGCGGCCATGTAGTGGGCAAAAATATAAAATTGAGTGCCAATATAGAACCTACCAAAACATAAGATTTCTTGCGAAGATCATCGTCTGTACTTGTGAGTAAGAGCAATAGAAAAGAGTTGGTAAGTAAAGCTACCGCGATACCTATATCTAGTTTTCCGGGAAATAAACCAAATATAAAAAAGGAATATAAGAATAATGGCAAATGTCGTTGATAATTAAGTGCTATTGCATTAAAACAAAAATATCCCAAGGCAACTCCCAGAAATGTAATTCCAGTGATAATTGCCTCATAAGTACTGAAATTCAGTATATTGAAAATAATTACTATAAAAAGAAGAAAACATATATACACAGGTATTGAAAATATATTGCTTTCTTTTGAAAGTAATCTAAACATTTTTTATAAATTTGTACAAAGTTAATTTAAAAAAGGAAAATAATGACGTCTTTCTTTCTATTCTTAAGTGATGTTTTCACATGGGCTTTCGGTTTTTACGATGCCTTTGGAAATTTATTGAATTGGATTTTGTTTGCAGTTTGCTGTGCATTGTTCACATATTGGTGCTATGTCTTGGTGGTGACACTTGGAGGAGACAAAGACAAAGCCTATTTTTCTCCAACTGAGGGTAAACACCCTTATTATGACCCAAAAATCTACAAAAAAGAAGGTTAAATAATTGGTATTATAATAAAAAGACCGATCAATGTTTTATATTTGATCGGTCTTTTTTTTATGAATATTGAATCAATTTTATTTTAGTCGTGTATTGGTAATACCAAAACAGGGATAGGAGAACTTTTGGTAATTCCTTTGGTAAGGCTACCTACAAAGGCATCATATATTCCGCTTCTTCCATGGGATCCCATCACGATAAAATCTGCATTTTTAGTTTTTGCATGCTCCAGAATTAATTCTTTAGCAATCCCTTGTTTCATTATATGCTCGCAATCTATCCTTTCAGATAAGATTCTTTGGTTAATTTTATTTAAGAGTATGAGCTCTTCACGTATTCCGTTTTCCTCAATTTCAGGGAAATATTGATATCCCATGTCGCCCAAAGTAAATCCTAAGTCTGTAGGAGCAATATGAATCAGACTTATTTTTCCTTGTACTTGTTTTGCAAATGCGATAGCACCTGCCACTAGTTGCTCTGTTTTTTCTCCAAAATCTATTGGTAATACAATATTTATCATGGCTTCAAAATTTATATACTAAAGATAGTAAAAAATAACTAGAGTAAATATCTTATAAAATTCTTAGATCTAACACCTTTTGGTTTTCCAGGTAACCTTCCAAGATATCGTTTTCAGAAACCTTACCAACACCCTTTGGAGTTCCTGTAAAAATAATATCTCCTTTTTTCAATGTAAAATATTGGGATACAAATGCTATGATATCGTCCACGGAAAATAACATATCTTTGGTGTTTCCTTGCTGTACCGCTTTTTTGTTTTTTTCTAAAGTAAATTCTAAAGCCGACAAGTTATAGGATTCTTTATTGAAAAACTCGCTTACTACCGCAGAACCATCAAAACCTTTCGCGAGTTCCCAGGGTAAGCCTTTAGATTTCAAGGCGGCTTGCAGATCTCTCGCAGTGAAGTCTATCCCCAACCCAATTTCTTCATAATATTTGTGTGCAGATTCTTTTTGGATGTATTTTCCAGGTTTCGATATTTTCACTACAACTTCTAGTTCATAATGTATATCATTAGAAAATTCTGGCAAATAAAAATCGTTGCCTTTTAATAATGCCGTATCAGGCTTCATGAAAATTACAGGCTGCTCTGGTATTGCATTTCCCAATTCTTTCGCGTGTTCGCTATAATTTCTTCCTATGCAGATTATCTTCATCGAAGGTTGGTTTTAGTTTGTTTAATAATAATTTAAAATAGAAATGCTATTCATGATCAAACACATTATCGCAATAGTAACAAACAAATTGATGGCTCTTTAGCAAAGAAGCTCCGAAAAAACTTGTCGCTTTATTATTTCTATATATATGGTTGGAACCACATTTCGGACAAACAAAGTTAAATTCTGGCTTTTCCAAAGTGTGCTCTACCTCCAAAGATACAGATTCATTGTCGTGATAATCATTCAAAATGGCTTGTGCTTTTTCCAAGTCATTCTCAAAAACTTGAAGTTGTATGCCGCCTAATGCCTGAGAAAGCAACCAATCTGATTGTATAGTTTGCTCGTTGGCAATAAAGCTTTGGATATCATTTTCTGCCAAGATTTGCTTATCTCTATTTGCTTCTAGCGCGTTTTCGTAAAACTTGAATTTAACTAAGTTGTTCATTTTTATTTAAAATTTGCTCGAAAGCTGGATTTTTGTAAATACCTTTTTGGTATACAATGGGAAATCGGCATTCTGAAGCCATCCGTAGTAGCCCAAGTCCTTCTTGAAGACTTCTTTTACTTCTTGTCCTTTATATTTCCCGAAATTAAATACGGCAACATCGTTGGCATTGATCCCAATAAAACCTGCTAAATCTGCATTTTTATTATGGAAAGTAAATTCGCTCAATGCATTAATATCTTTCGGTATATCGTCATATTTTCCAACTTGCGCGTCCAAAACTTCAAAAGTTGCCATCACATCAGCTTCTGCGGAGTGAGCGTTTTCTATTGTTTTACCACAATAAAATTGGTAAGCTGCACCAAGATTTCTAGGTTCTTTCTTGTGGTAAATAGTTTGTGCATCTACCAATTTGAATCTCGTAAGATCAAAATCTAATCCAGCTCTCAATAATTCTTCAGCCAATAATGGAACATCAAAACGGTTAGAATTAAAACCTCCCAAATCAGCTCCAGTTATCATTTCTACTACTTTAGAAGCAATTTCTTTGAAGGTTGGTGCATCTTTTATGTCTTCATCGTAAATTCCGTGGATCTCGCTTGCTTGTAATGGGATTGGCATTTCCGGATTCACTCTCCAAGTTTTGCTTTCTCTAGATGCATCAGGATTTACTTTTAGGATGCAGATTTCTACAATTCTGTCTTTACCTACATTGATACCTGTTGTTTCAAGATCAAAAATACAAAGCGGTTTATAGAGTTTTAAATTCATTTTTTTAAGTAAAATAAAGGTTGATCGTTTCTTGATTTGTTTAAAAATCAAAAAAATTATTTAAGTTGTTTTTGAAATATTATAGAGATAATCATATAATAGATAATGACCAAAGGAATCCCCATCGTTTTGAAAATCAAAAGAAGGATAATTGCCCCGACAAGTAAAGCTATTTTTGGATAATTGTCTTCCAATTTCATGGATTTGAACTTCATGGCAATCATTTTTATCGGACTGATCAAAAGCCATGAACAAATTGCAGTAAGAATAAGCAAATAAGTGTGGTTTTCAAATAAAAAGCTAAAGCTATGGTTTTCTTTAAAGGCATAATACATCCCGAATAATAATATGGTATTGGAAGGAGTGTTCAACCCTTTGAAATAGTATTTTTGCTCTTCATCTAGATTGAAAATTGCTAATCTTAGACAAGAAAAAAGCGTAACTACAAATCCTAAATAATAATACCAAGGGATGTTTTCAAAATGATTTTCTGTAAGCGCCACAAACATCGTAAGACCCGGAATAAATCCAAAACTCACCATATCAGCAAGAGAATCTAGTTGAACTCCCAGATTGGAATTGGATTTTAGGGCTCGTGCAATGAAACCATCGAAAAAGTCTAAAACCAAGGATACGATTATGCATATCGCAGTGGTTTGGTAATCGCCCAAAATAAGATGTACCGCACCAATACAGCCAGAAAACAAATTTCCAAGTGTAATGGCATTCGCAAGATTGTTTTTAATGAAATTCATAAAAGCAAAATTACTGTTTTTATAATTTTTAACCTTAATTATTCTTATCAAAAATCACAATAATGCGAATTTGATGTAAATTTGTGCCATGAAATTTTTTAGAGAATTTAGAAAGCAAGAAATCTTAGTTTTAGGATACAGACTATTTCTAGCGTTTGTTTTTTATCAGTTGGCAAGACTTTTATTTTGGTTTTTCAATAAAGATATCATCAAGGTAGATAGCGTTTCTGACTATTTGAGTTTGGCTTATCATGGCACCGCGTTCGATACTACAGCTATTTTGTACGTGAATGCTTTGTTTATTTTATTGAGTTTGATTCCAATAATCATCAATACCAAACCTATTTTTCAAAAAGTATTGTTTTGGATCTATTTTGTAACCAATGGGATTGCTTATTCTATGAATTTTGGAGATTTTGTGTATTACAAATTTTCTCAATCTAGATTGACGTCTGCGGCTTTTCAAGTAGCACAACATGAATCTAATATCGGACAAGTTTTCTTGATTTCCGTTAAAGAACATCCGTTTGTATTAATTTGGTTTATTTTATCGCTAGCATCGTGGGTATTTTTATATAAAAAGATTAATATTGAAGAAAAAAAACCAGAAAAACTAATTCCCTATTTTGCTTTTTCAATTCTAAGTCTTTGTATTACAGCTATTTTAGTAATAGGAGGAATACGTGGAGATTTCAAACATAGTACAAGGCCCATCAATCTAGTGGATGCTAACAAATTTGTGAAAACCCCATTGCAAGGTAATATTGTACTCAATAGTACATTTTCTTTTTTCCGAACATTAGGAACCAACAATTTCAAGGAAGTACATTTTGTAGATGAAAAATTTATAGAAAATGAAATTCAACCTTACAAAATTTATGATCGTCAGGTAGAAGGGAAACCTAATATTGTAATTTTTATTGTTGAATCTTTTGGAAGAGAATATTCAGGTGCTTTCAATAAAGATAAAGTGATTAAAGATTATGTTTCTTACACTCCTTTTTTAGATAGTTTGGCGAACGAAAGTCTTATTTTCCCTAATACTTTTGCTAATGGAAGACAATCTATCCATGGGATGAGCAGTATTTTGGCTGGTATACCTAGCCTTACAGATGCGTTCACCAGTTCGCCCTATTCTAACCAGAAAATCCAATCTTTGGTTTCCGTGTGCAATGATATGGGCTATGATACTTCATTTTATCATGGTGCGCCCAATGGATCTATGGGATTTTTAGGTTTCGGAAATATTCTTGGATTTAAACATTATTATGGGAAAGATGAGTACAATAACGATAAAGATTTTGACGGAATGTGGGCCATTTGGGACGAGCCATTTATGCAATACTTTGCTAGAAATGTTGGGAAAACTCAACCGCTTATGGCAACTATTTTTACGGCATCTTCTCATCATCCTTTCAAAATTCCAGAAAAGTACAATGGAAAGTTCAAAAAAGGACATATTCCAATGCATGAGCCCATTCAATACACCGATTATGCGATAAAAAAGTATTTTGAAACGGCGAAAAAGCAACCTTGGTACAACAATACAATATTTGTTTTCACCGGAGACCATACCAACCAAGTTTATTATTCGGAATATGAAAAAGCCATGAATCGTTTTGCAGTTCCATTGGTATTTTATTCGCCGAATTCTAAGTATAATTTGAAAGGGATCAATAATGAGGAAGCACAACAAATTGACATTTATCCAACATTAGCAGATCTAATGGGTTACCACAAGAAAATAAGAAGTTGGGGAAGAAGTTTGGTGAGTGATAAGAAATATCCTTCTTTGATAGTAAATTCTGATTCTACCTCGGAGCAGTTTATCATTGGCAATTATATGTACCGTTTTGATGGGAAAGAAATCATTGGAGTGTACGATAAGACAGATTTGGGCTTTGAAAATAATTTGGTTTCAAAAATAAATAATGCGGAAGTTACCAAAGGTAAGATGCTCGCGAAGGCTTGGTATCAGGACTATATGGACAGAGTGATCAATAGAAAGCTCGATTAAAGGTGAAATTTGGACTATATGTATGCATTGTATAGTAAAATAGTTGGTTAGATAGGAAAATTATTTATATTTTTAACTTTAATAAAGTTTTATTATCAAATCGGTAACAATTAAATAAATTAACAATGAAAAAAATAGCAGCAACATTTGTACTTTCACTTTTTAGCATTATGTCATTCGCACAAATTGAAGGCAAATGGAAAACAATTGATGATGAAACTGGAAAACCAAAATCTATCGTAGAGATATACAAAAAATCGGATGGTAAGTATTATGGTAAAGTTCATCAATTGTTGATTAAACCAAGTAATAATAGTTGTGTAAATTGTAAAGATGACCGAAAAAATAAACCTTTAATTGGATTAGAAATTATACGGGGTCTTAAGAAAGAGGGAAATGAATTTGTAAATGGAACCATTACCAACCCTCAGGATGGGAAGAGTTATAAAACAGCATTGGTAAGAGAAGGAGATAAACTAAAGGTAAAAGCAATCATCATGGGAATCGCCATGAAAACGCAAACTTGGGAAAAAGTAAATTAATATTCACCTGATATTTTATTAAAAACACCTCATTGAGGTGTTTTTTTGTTTTTTATTGTAACGAATTTTTTTTTTTCCCACTTATAAAGTATGAAATCACAATTGGAGATAAAATTTATTAATGAAATCACCTTAAATCAAGGGATTATACACAAGATATGTAGAATATATACTGACAATAAAGACGATCATGAAGATCTTTTCCAAGAAATTACTATTCAATTGTGGAGGTCTTCTGGG
Source organism: Chryseobacterium sp. (assembly GCF_045629545.1). Lineage (GTDB taxonomy): Bacteria > Bacteroidota > Bacteroidia > Flavobacteriales > Weeksellaceae > Chryseobacterium. The sequence goes on from NZ_JAZQRK010000052.1 coordinate 75,412, forward strand.
AATTTTAGAGGAGAAGCTAAATTTTCAACTTGGATGTATAGAATTGCTTTAAATACTGCTATTTCATTGTTCAGGAGAAATAAAAAAGAAATTTCTGTCAATTCAGATATCGATATTTCTACCATAAAAATATCTCAGTCTGAGAAGGAAGAGAAAGAGGAAAGAATTAAAATAATGTACCAAGCTATACATCAACTTTCTGATATTGAAAAAGCTTTGATAATGTTGTTTTTGGAGGACAAATCCTATAGAGAAATAGGTGAGATTCTCGGAATTTCAGAAGGCAATGCTCGAGTGAAAATGAACAGAGCAAGAAATAATTTAAAAACCCTTATCTCAAAAATTAAATAAATGGACGATTTAGAATTACTAAAAAAAGATTGGGAAACCAATATAGGAGATTATAAGAAATTTTCAGAAGAGGAAGTTTATAAAATGATTCAGAAAAAATCAATTTCCATTTCGCATTTGCTTTTTGGAATTGGGTTATTCGAGATATTTATTTGGATGTCATTTGATTATTTTTATACTTTTAATTATCCAATTTCTCGTTATATTATTTTTATCATTTTTGTTGGATTAATGATTTATGGTTATTACAAAATTAGGACAGAAGACAATGTGAAAAAACTCATGAAGAATATTCTGAGATTGAGAAATTATGTAATCTTATACGTCATTTTAACATTAGGTATTATACTTTATGATATTTTAATAGACTTTGAAAGCCATGTTCATCACCTTTTAGCAGGATGGGAGTCTGCTGAAGAAGGCGTAAAATATTCTGTGAGTCCTGAAAATGTGACACCAAAATTTACGTCTTATTTAATGTTTGTATTAATGTCTTCGGCTTTTACCGGTATTCTAATATTAATTTACAAAAAAACGTACGGAAAACTTCTCAATAAACTTAAATTAAATTACACAGAGCTTACAAAGTTGGAAGAAAGTAATGCATTATAAAAGGAAAATAATTACTTTTGTAATATAAATTTTTCAAATAAATATGGCAGAATATACTTTTCGTGAGGTAATTGCACAAGCAATGAGCGAGGAAATGCGTAAAGACGAATCCATTTTTTTAATGGGAGAAGAGGTTGCAGAATATAATGGTGCATACAAAGCTTCTAAAGGAATGTTGGATGAGTTTGGTGCTAAAAGAGTGATCGATACACCCATTGCGGAACTAGGATTTACAGGGATTGCTGTAGGTGCTGCAATGAATGGAAATAGACCAATTGTGGAATATATGACATTTAACTTTGCATTAGTAGGTATCGACCAGATTATAAATAATGCAGCAAAAATCCGTCAGATGAGTGGAGGACAATGGAATTGCCCAATCGTTTTCCGTGGACCTACAGGTTCTGCAGGACAATTGGGAGCAACGCACTCTCAAGCATTCGAAAATTGGTTTGCCAATTGCCCAGGTCTTAAAGTGGTAGTACCGTCTAACCCTTATGACGCAAAAGGTTTATTAAAATCTGCAATTCAGGATAACGATCCAATCATCTTTATGGAATCTGAGCAAATGTATGGTGACAAAATGGAAATTCCGGAGGAAGAGTACTACTTGCCAATCGGGAAAGCAGATATCAAAAAAGAAGGAACTGATGTAACTTTGGTATCTTTCGGAAAAATCATGAAGTTGGCGATCCAAGCTGCTGAAGATTTAGAAAAAGAAGGAATCTCTGTAGAAGTTATTGACCTTAGAACCGTAAGACCATTAGATTTTGATACTGTTATTGCGTCAGTGAAAAAAACAAATAGATTGGTAATTCTAGAAGAAGCTTGGCCATTTGCCTCTATATCATCAGAAATTACTTATATGGTACAACAAAAAGCGTTCGACTATTTGGATGCTCCTATTAAAAGAATCACTACACCAGATGCTCCAGCTCCTTACTCAGCAGCTTTGTTTGCTGAATGGTTTCCAAAACTTGAAAAAGTAAAAGAAGAGATTAAAAAAGCAATGTACGTTAAATCATAGAAAAAAACTTCCGAAAGGAAGTTTTTTCATTTATTATATTCATCACTATTTATGCTCGAGGTGATAAATTTAGTATACATTTGCGCATTCAAAAAATTATAAAGCTAAAATGGCAGAAGTTACAGATGGAGGTCACCACATCAACCTTAAAAAACTATCATTCGTAGGAATTATCGTATCACTCGGAATTGTATTCGGAGATATTGGTACCTCACCTCTGTATGTGATGAAGGCTATTGTAAATGCTAGGAAACTAGGAGGGACAATGCCCTTTGATGAATATATAGAAGGCGCACTTTCGTGTATTATTTGGACGCTTACCTTACAAACGACCATAAAATACGTAATCATTGCTCTGCGTGCAGACAACAAGGGAGAAGGCGGAATATTAGCCTTATACTCATTAGTGAAAAAACTCAAAAAGAAATGGCTCTACATCATTGCCATTATCGGAGGTTCTACCTTGGTGGCAGATAGTGTTATTACTCCTTCTCTTACCGTAATGTCTGCTATAGAAGGGCTAAAAATATACAATCCCGAAACTCCTGTAGTATTCATTACGCTGATTATTTTATTTATTGTATTTGTAGTTCAGCAATTTGGTACAGCATCTATTGGTAAGTTTTTTGGTCCAATTATGGTCACTTGGTTTTTGGGACTAGGAATTTTCGGCACTGTTCACATTTTAGATCACTTAGAAATACTTAAAGCATTCAACCCAATGTATGCTTATAACCTGATTACGCATTCTCCAAGCGCAATTGTTATTATGGGAGCGGTGTTTTTGTGTACTACTGGTGCAGAAGCATTGTATTCTGACTTAGGACATTGTGGAGCGAAAAATATTAGAGTGAGCTGGATTTTTGTTAAAATAATGCTTATCCTTAATTATTTGGGACAAGGTGCATGGCTTCTTAATAATTATGAAAAAGTTTTTACAGGGGTCAATCCATTCTTCGGAATCATGCCAGAATGGGCAGTTTTACCAGCAGTAATCTTAGCAACATTAGCAGCAATTATAGCGAGTCAAGCAGTTATTACAGGATCTTTTACCATGTTTTCGGAAGCAATGTCTATTTCTTTCTGGCCCAACCAGCAAATTTCCTATCCCTCAGGGATCAAAGGACAAATGTATATTCCAAGAATCAACTGGGGGTTGATGGTATTATGCTTTGTGGTAGTAATCTTTTTCAAAGAATCTGAGAAGATGGAAGCTGCGTACGGACTTACCATTACCATCACAATGATGATGACTACCATTCTTCTTATCTATTGGCTGAGTAGGAGTAGGGTGAACAGGATTTTCATTATCGGTTTTGCAATTGTATATCTTACGTTAGAAATTGGATTTTTCTATGCTAATGTTCTCAAATTTGTAGATGGTGGTTGGCTAACAATGGTTTTAGGAGGCTTTATTGCAGTCTGTATGTATGCATGGTATAACGGTAGACTGATCAAAGCCCAATTTATTAATTTTGTTAAAATTAGCAAATACGTTTCAATTATTAAAGATATGAAACTGGATGAAACTATTCCGAAATATTGTACCAATTTAGCCTATCTAAGCAGAGCAAAAAGAAATGACGAAATAGAATCTAAGATTATTTATTCAATAATTAAAAAGCAGCCGAAAAGAGCCGATCATTACTTTATTCTGAGCATAGTAAACCAAGAAGATCCCTATACATTTAAATATACCATTGATGAAATTTTACCAGGAACAATCTATAAAGTGAATTTCTTGTTAGGTTTTAAAGTAGACCGTAGAATCAACGATTATTTCAATATGGTTCTGAAAGATCTCATGGCTGACGGAACGATACCATCACGTAGTAGCCATCCTTCATTGCGTGCGCACAATATTCCACCAGATTTAAAGTATGTAGTCATAGATAATACCTATATAAACGATATACTTTTAACCGTAAAACAGAAAATTACACTTAATATATATAATTTTGTGAAGTATATTGGAAGCGATGATTTCAAGGCTTGGGGGGTTAATGTGCACAACGTTGTTGTAGAATCTGCGCCACTTACTGAGGAAACAGTGAGTGTTAAAAAAATTGAACAAGCCGATTTTTTTCGTCATAATTTATAATTTTTAATAGTAGCATTGAATTCTAATCAATAGATTTTATTTAAATAAAATTCGATAAATTTGTAGTATATAATATTGAATGGATACTTTACAAAAAGAAAAAAATATAACTCTGATAAAAGACGTATTAAGAAATTATTTGCTAGAAAAGGGATTTCGTAATACGCCAGAACGCTATACTATTTTAGAAGAAATCTATGGTATGGAACATCATTTCAACGTAGATGATTTATATTTACTTATGATGCAGAAAAAATACCATGTATCTAAAGCAACTATCTATAATACAATAGAGATATTTTTGGATGCAGGTCTTATTCGTAAGCATCAATTTGGTGAAAAAACATTGACATCATCTTCCTACGAAAAATCTTATTTTGATAAGCAACACGATCACCTTGTTATTTATAAAAAAGATTCGGATAAAGAAATTGAGGAAATTATAGAGTTTTGTGATCCTAGAATACAAGGGATTAAAGAGGCTATAGAGTCAGCATTTGGAGTGAAAATCGCATCACACTCTCTGTACTTTTACGGTACTAAGAATGAGCAGTAGATGAGAAAGTTCTTATTTCTTTTTCTATTTTTTACCATAATTTCTTTTGCTCAGGAAACAAAAAACCCTGTGCAAAGAGATCCTTATTTGCAAAATACAAACAATGGGATACCTCAGAAATCTAATGTTAATAATACTGTAAGAATCATTAATGCTGATGAAATGAAGAAAGATACCAAATATGATGGTAACGAATATTTGGTAGGCAACGTTCAGATAGAACATCAAGGTTCTATTCTGAGTGCTGATGAGGTAGTAATCTATAGAGAGGAAAATTTTGTAAAAGCAATTGGTAATACAAGACTCTCGAATAGCGATGGATCTGTTATTACTGCAGCAGAAATGGAGTATGATGGGGTTACACAAAAGGGTGTTGCAAGAAAGAATGTAGTACTAAATGACTCTAAAGGGACCATTATAAAAACAGAAACCATGTACTATGACAGAGTTTCTAATAAAGCTTTTTATAATACTGGTGGAACGATAGATGATGGTAAAAGTGTTACTTATTCTAAAACTGGTACCTATTTGTTGACATCTAGAACTATAGATTTATCGGGTACCGTAAAAATAGATGACAAGGATTATACATTGGTAGGTGAAAATGTGGTCCAGAACCAAAATACCAATGTTGTAGATATCAACGGTTATACTACTATAACTAATAAGAAAAATCCTAAAAATAGAATTATTACCGAAATGGGTACTTACAATATGAATTCTAAAGAAGCTTTTCTTACCAAAAATTCTAGGATTTATTATAATGACAAGATCCTCACGGGAGACAATTTGTACTTTAATCAGATTACGGGATTCGGGACGGGTACAGGAAACGTAACTATAGATGATCCATTAGAAAAAAGATATATGAAGGGTGGTTATGGAGAAATTTTTGAGAAAAAAGATTCTGCAATGATGACCAAATCTCCATATGCTGTTAAAATTCTTGAGAAAGACTCCATCTATTTTGCGGCAGAGAAGATTCTTTCTTACCAAAAACAAGAATTACAATCTATCAAGAAAACGTTTCTAAGAGCTTACAAGAAAGCCAGAATTTATAAATCTAATGCTCAGGCAAGAGCAGATTCTATTGCGTTCAACGAAACTGATGGTGTAATGCATATGTACACTGCGCCAATCTTGTGGAGTGGAGAAAAGCAAGTAACTGGTGATAAAGTGGAAGTATACATAAATACAGAAACTAAAAATATAGACTCTCTTAAAGTTCTAGGTAATGCTTTCGCTATTAGTAAGGCAGATTCTCTTACCAATAAGGATGAATTCAACCAAGTGAAAGGCAAACTGATGTCTGTGTATTATGAAGACAAACAAATAAAGGAAATCAAAGTAATTGGCAATGCACAAGCTATTACATATGTTGATGAGCAAAATGAAAAAACAAAAGAAAATGTAAGAACTGGTATTGCACTCACTTCTTGTGGTATTATTGGCGCTTTATTTGAGGAGCAACGTTTAAACGTAATTTCTTGTTCTATCGGAGCTGCATCAACTTTATATCCAATGAGTAAAATTGCTCCAGAGCAAAAGAAATTTCCAGAATTTAATTGGAACACCAAAGATCGTATCAGGAAATGGCAGGACATTATGGTAGATACACCAGATTATCCTGAAATCGAATACGAGGCAGATGATGAGCTTTATAATAATGCTCAAGACGTCATTAATAAAGCTCGAGAAAAAGAAGAAGCTAAGAAGCCTAAAAGGGTAAAAAAACAATAATTAAAAATAGATCTATGAAAGCATAGGTCTATTTTTTTTTGCGAATATTTGCGATAATCTATTATTTGAATTTTATACTATATTATTTTCTATTTCTATTTAAAATATTCATTAAAAATCCAATATTAACAATTTAATATCTAGTTATATAATATATAAAGAATTTGTTAAATGTGTAGTTAGTAGTTTCAAATTTTTTAATTAGAATACAATAGATGTCGTTAATTCTATAAAGTGCTAATTGTGTGGGGTTAAACCGTTAAATTAGAGGGGGAATCTTTATATATATGACGTAATTTATTTATAATTAATACAAATAATAATTTTCGTGTTTATTTTATCGCATTATTTACGGTGTTGTTAATGGAGAAAATAAAAATTTTAACTAAATATTTATCATTTTTTTTCTGAAATTGTAAAAATTATAAATAATTAAATAATTTTAAGGATATTATATTAAAATTATTACCTTTTGCTTATTAATAATCAAATTATGTGGATAAAAATAACAGCATTCTTAATTATATTTTGTTCTCTGAAATTTTATGCGCAAGTAGGGATTTCGAAAGACATGAGCTTTCGTCCAGATTCTAGAGCACAATTGCATGTAAAGCAAGATAATGAAGCGGTAAGATTACCAAGGGTAAATAATTCAACATTATTGCCAACTTCCGCCTTGGGAACCACAGTGGATGGAACCCAGGGGTCAATTATTTTCGATAAGGAAACAGGAAGTATTATAGAAAGTGATGGTACAACTTGGAAAATATCGGATAAGATCGTAAGTGCTATGAAATCCAATAGAATAGCAAGATTCGTGAGAAGTGGCAATAGCACAACAGATTGTGGATCTTGTGCAATTTGTGCGTTACAAAATAAAACCTGTGCTAATGCTGATGTTAACTTTACTACTTCAAGTCCTAGTTTTAACGATGTGTCTACCTCAATTAGCTTAGGTTCAGGTACCAGTAATATTATCAATATTCTAGAAAGCGGTTTATATCGCGTCACATTTAGTAGTGGTCCAATTGAAGTGAATACTGCATTATGTCTTGGTGTCAGTATAAATTTATACTCAAGATTAGATTTAGAGGTGAGTTCATTAGCAGATACTACATTTAGACCGATTAATAAAACTGTTAATAATAGTTCTAGTGGAGCTTTGTCAGTAGCATCATTAGCGCCCTTTGCAATTGATGTAGGGCAAACTTTAGCATTTACCTATGTAGGAACTTTTAATGCTGGAGATAAGGTGAGATTGAAATTTTATGGCAATCAAAATTTCGGTACTGGTGCTTGTACTAGCGGACTTGGTTCCTTAAACTTTATTATGAATTCTACAGGATCTGCAAATTCAGAAATTATCATTGAAAAAATAAATATGCAATAATGAGAACACTCTATATTTTTGGATTATTGTTGATGCAACAATTTTTCTTTTCGCAGGTTTTTATAGGAGCAACTACGGCTAACAATAAAAATATTATAAAAATACTCGATGGAAGTAAAGGAGTGATTCTTACTTCGGCGAATGCTTATACAAGTTTTCCTAAATATGTATCTACTGATAAGGATTTGTTTAGTGATTATGCTAATTTAAATGGAAGTGTAATTTATAATAAAGATGATGATCAGTATTATAAATATGATGGATATTCTTGGAACCCTTCTAGACAGCTTCAAGGTATTTTTCATAAAAAAGCTTCACGTCTGGGAGTGTCTAGTGGATTATCTATTCCTTGTATTTCGTTTGGAATTGGTTTTTGTTTTTCAACTAGCGTACCTACTTTTTTGAAAGCTGATGATAGAAATGAAATTCTTATAGATCATTTAGGGCTTAAAAATTCAAGTACATTTACTGTGAAACAGTCAGGTCTTTATGATGTAGGTGTTTCTTTAGGTTTTTCTGGAGGAAGTTTTGGTTTTCAAGCAGGGCTTACTGAGTTTAAAATAACTTTACAAGCCAAATATCCTTTATCGTCAGAATGGCAATCTATCGTTTCTAAAACCAACTATTCTCTGGTTTTTATAATAGATACAGGTGGTGATAAAACCTCGAGCTTTTCTCAAACAGTCACTCTGCCTGCGGGTACGGAATTAAGAGTGGTACCACAAATAGCCTCTAATAGTCTTTCTGGTGGTTCTTTATCAGCTTATACAACTAATACCGACTCACTCTATTCTTTTATGGTTCTTCGCTTAATTAAATAATACTTATTATGAAATTACTTATATGTTTAATTGGAGTTTTATTGCATGGAAGTCTTTTGAATGCTCAAGTTACTTTTACAAATTCTACAACTAATAATATTGTTCCTGCTGATCAGATTATGGTTTATATTGATAACGCATCAGAAACAACAAATATTAAAGGGTTTGGTCTACCAACTGTAGCAACGCTTATAGATTTACCTTATACAGGATCAAATGCTCCCTTAACAAAGATTGAAGCGCTTCGAGGAATGCTTATGTTTGTAAGAAGTACAGGTGAGGCCATGGTTTTTGATGGTTTAGTATGGACAAAAGCTTTCGAGGTAGAAGCTGACAATATTTCAAGATTTAGAATCAATAGTGTTTCAACAACCACGGGTACAGTTTTACTACCAATTAATAATACAATAGATAAAACTAATTATTTAGCAGATCCGTTGAAATTGAAAACGAATGTGCTCACTACAAGTCCAAATATTAATCGTTTGTATATACGTCAAACTGGATTGTATAGAGTTAATGTAAGTCTTAATTTAACTAATGGAAGTGGTGGAGTTTTTAGCAGTAGACTAGGAGCTACAATGTTCGTAAATGATTCCAAAAGATTTCAATTGTTAGAAACTATAGCAAATTATGATGCTAATAATAACAAAGTTAATTTGGATTTTACAGTATATGCAAAACAAGGCGATTATTTAACACTAGAAACTTTGTCAGAAATTGGAGGTTCTGCTAGTTTTACGGTAAGTAATAATAGTTTCGTAACTGTAGAAAAAATATTATAATTGCGCTTAGGATAATATTTTTTTTAGCTTTGCCTAAATTTATTTCTCAAAAGAATGCAAGAAGATTTTTTTAAATATCAGGCACAAACCACGCAATTTGCAGCTGGTTTTGAAGTGGAAAAAGCCAAAGGAAGTTATATTTTTGGTAAGAATGGCAAAAAATATTTAGATTTTGTAGCAGGCGTTTCGGCAAATACATTGGGACATTCTCATCCGAAAATTGTAAATGCGATAAAAGAACAAGCAGATCAGTATCTTCATGTGATGGTTTACGGAGAGTACGCCCAAGAAAAACCCGTAGCTTTATGTAAACTTTTGGCGGAAGCAACTCCAGATCCTTTAGAAATTACCTATTTGGTGAATAGTGGGGCAGAAGCTATAGATGGTAGTTTGAAATTGGCAAAAAGATACACCGGAAGAGAAGAAATTGTGTCTTTCAAAAACTCCTATCATGGGAATACTCACGGAGCACTCAGTGTTTCCGGAAATGAATATCATAAGAGAGAATTCAGACCCTTGTTGCCAATGGTCTCATTTATTGAATTCAATAATGAGAAAGATTTCGATCAAATTACTGAAAAAACAGCTTGTGTAATCCTTGAAACGATACAAGGAGCGGCGGGATTTCTAGTGCCAGATGATAATTACTTATTGAATCTAAAAAAGAGGTGTGAGGAAGTAGGAGCGTTGCTAATATTAGACGAAATACAACCTGGATTCGGTAGAACAGGGAAGTTATTTTCGTTTGAGCATTTCGGGATTGTACCCGATATTCTGGTGATGGGAAAAGGAATGGGTGGAGGAGTGCCAGTAGGTGCATTCATGAGTTCTAGAAAGATAATGGAAACTCTATCCCATTCCCCAAAACTAGGACATATCACCACATTTGGAGGTAATCCTCTTATAGCCGCAGCTTCTCATGCAACATTAAAGGAAGTACTCGAAAGTGGTTTGATGAATGAAGTGCTAGCAAAAGAAGAACTATTCAGGTCCTTATTGGTGCATCCAAAAATTAAAAACATCAATGGAAAAGGTTTGATGTTGGCTGTTAATTTAGAAGACCCAAATTATACATTAGATGTGGCTAAAAGATGCATGGATAAAGGTCTAATAGTGTTTTGGCAATTGTATAGGAATGAATATTTAAGAATTTCTCCACCGCTTACAATTTCTAAGGAAGAAATTATAGAAGGCTGCAACATTATTCTTGAAGTACTTAACGAGAATTAAAATTTTATCATAAATCATTTACCTCTTTTGTTGGAAAAGAGGTAAATGATAATATACAAAGAAATTGGGAAATGTAAAAAATAATATCAATATTTCTGATAAATATCATTCATATTGCCTAAAAATGTAGGTGGAATTTTGTGTTATGAAAAAATTAATTTATATATTGCGTGACGTTAAAAATAAGTTATATGGCTAAACATAAAGTCCATTACGAATTCCCAATGCATTGTCTTTCAGAGATTTTGTACGAATACTTGGCAAGTGCAGAGGGATTGTCTGAATGGTTTGCAGATGATGTGATAGAAAAGGGGGACGATTTCTTTTTTAGTTGGGGTGGAGGACCAGAAGAGAAAGCAACTCTTATAAGATATAAACCTGAAGGGTTCGTTCGTTTCAGATGGGAAGAGGATGAAGGAACAAAAAATTTCTTTGAAATGACCATTACTATCGATGATATTACTGAAGACCTAGCTCTTAATATTACAGATTTTTGCGAAGAAGGAGACGAGGAAGAAAACGCTTTATATTGGGAAAACCTAATAGAAAACCTTAGAATAAAATTGGGAGCTTCTTAGTAATTACTAGAAGCAGCCTACTTAATGGTAAAACTGATGAACGATTTATCGTTCATTATTTTTTTATAAACAATGACAACTTTGGAAAATACATATTTTACTTCTCAAGATTTAAAACTAAAAAATAGAGCATTTCTAATGGGAGATGCTGTGAAGGTTTCTTTTTTTATTAGAAACTCATCTTTAATAATGGATGAAGAATGCTATTTCTTTATGATGGCATCCATGAGGAAAATGAGAATGCATATACCTCTTACTTATACTTTAGAATATTTTCAAAATATTTTTAATGAAAATGTAATACAAAAAGCAGGGATCTCAAACGGTATTATAAATTTCCTTGTTTTCAGAAACTCTGATGCCATCACTTTGTCTAAATCTTCGGTTTCTTATTACTATGACGTATTAGAAATGAATGATGTTTTATCACTTCATAATCGTCCATTGGAGCTCGATTTGATCAAAGAAATAAATGTAAATAGTAATCTTCTAAGTAATATTAGAGTTCATTGTCCGGAAAATATCTATGCAGAGATTTATGCTCAAGAAAATGATTTGGATGAGGTGATTTTGCTTAACCCTAACAAAAGAATTGCCCGTTCTACTACTGGTAATTTATTATTTTTGGATGGCAACATTATTAAGGTGCCAAAGCAGACAGAAGGTGCTTACATTTCACCATTAATGGAGAATTTTATCACCTATTTGCACAAAAATAATTTGGCTGATATCCAAGAACATGAAATTATTGCTTTCGAGTCTCAAAAATCAGAAGAAATCTTATTAATTTCAGAAGAGAAAGGGATTTTCTCGGTAGGAAAAATTAGAAATAAACCTTTTGGAAATTCTCGTTTTCAAGAGATGATACAAAGCTGGAAAAGCAGCTTCTAATAATTGACAAACCCGATAAACAACATAATGGTCCTTTATCGGGTTTTATTCTGATACGCTCAGAAAATTTTTTATATAAATGAATATTTTTCTGTGATAACTTCTACCAATTTTTGCGCTATTTCTTTTTGTGCGGCTTCAGTTTTCAAATAATCTCGATCTTCTTTATTGCTGATAAAACCTAATTCTACCAAAACTGCTGTAGATTTGGATTCTCTCAAAATATGCATATTTTCTTCAGAAATCTTATTAGCTCCCAATTTTTTAGAAATTTTTTCAGCTAAAGCTTTTGAAGCGTCTGTTTTTTGAGTGTATATTTTTACTCCTTTTTTATTACTATCATTTCCTGGTGAACTATTCAGGTGTAAAGAAAGTACCATCTCAGGATTCAGTTTGTTGATCATCGCAGATCTTTCTCCTAAAGAAGGATAAGAATCAGAATCTCAAGTTAGAATAATCTGATAGTCACTGTATGGACTGCTCAATTCTTTTATCTGTGAGGCAACTCCCATTACGATATCTTTTTCAGCGATACCCTCTCGTATTGCACCCATATCTGTACCGCCATGACCAGCATCAATCACGATTTTTTTTTTGCTGTGGGCGAAAAAGATAAAGCTGCAGTAGTTGCAAGAGATAAAACGAGTAATTTAATAGCTTTCATATATTAGTATTTTGGTGATACAATAACGTGAAAATGTTGTAAAAAATTACATAACAAATACTTAAAGTTTGTTAAAGTTACTTTTAGAAATAAAAACTTACTACTAGTTTAAAGAAATATCTTCGGGTGCATTGGCCCATAACAGAAATTCTCCTCCCAAGTTTTGCATAATGTTACGCCACAAAGTTTGGTCGTTGGGTAGGGTGTAATCTATATTGTAAAGATCCACTACCGTCCAAAGTTTCCTTTTTACTTCTCTATCTAGTTGTTGCGATGACCAACCTGAATATCCTGAGAAAATCTTTAGGTTTTCTATATTTATTTGGCTGTTCATTATTTTACTAATGATTATTTCTATATCTTCAGTTAGATAATAATCCTCATTAATTTCAGTGTATGAGTCGGATACCTTTTCACCTTTTATAATAAAAAATACTTTTTCATTATCTACAGGACCACCATCGTAAACTTCAATTTTAAAATCGAAAAAATTCTCGAATTTTTTACTCATTCTGGTATTTTTTTTATTCAAAATTAATCCAAATGCGCCATTTTCATCATGCTCAATGATCAGCACAACCGATCGTGAAAAAAGATCTCCAGATATATCTGGTGTGGAGATTAATATTTTACCTTTGTATGAGTAATTCATACTCAAATTTAATAAAAATTATTAATGGAAAACCTTCACAATAATAGAAAAGTCTACGAAAAATCTCAACTAATTGAAAGTGAGATTAAAGAAAATCCGATAGAGCAATTTAGAGATTGGTTTTTGGATGCTACACAGAATTCAGCGGTGGCTGAAGCCAATGCTATGGCGGTTTCAACGGTAGAAAATGACGGATGTCCACGTACAAGAATGGTTTTGCTGAAGGAGTACAATTTTGAAGGATTTGTATTTTATACCAACTACAATAGCAGAAAAGGACTGGCTATAGAGAATACGCAAAAAGCATGTTTGCATTTCTTTTGGCCAAGCCTAGAAAGACAAATAATTATAAAAGCAAATTTGGAGAGGATTGCGCCCAACCTTAGCGATGGATATTTTCATTCTCGTCCCAAGGGGAGCCAGCTAGGAGCTGTAGTTTCACCCCAAAGCCAAGTTATTCCAAATAGAAGCCTTTTAGAAAATAAATTAAAAGAATTGGAGCAACAATATGAAAATTCTGAAGTACCAAGACCCGAAAATTGGGGTGGATACATTGCGAAACCTTACGAGATAGAATTTTGGCAGGGTAGACCCAATAGACTTCACGATAGATTGATCTATCAATTGGAGAATTTGGATTGGAAAATATCTAGATTAGCTCCGTAAATTAGATACAAAAAGCAAAAAACCTCGTATTAATACGAGGTTTTTTTATTTTAAAGTAAAATAAAATTATTTTTTCTTAACACCAGATACAGCTGTTGCCAAATCTGCTCCTGCTTTAAACTTAGCTACTTTCTTAGCAGCAATTTTGATTGGTTTTTTTGTCGCAGGATTGATTCCTTGTCTTGCAGCTCTTTCAGATACAGAGAAAGTACCGAAACCTACCAGAGAAACTTTACCGTCTTTTGTTTTCAATGTAGCAGTTACATTAGAGATAAAAGATTCTAAAGCAGCTTTAGCTGCAACTTTAGTGATGCTAGCGTCTTTTGAGATTGCATCGATTAGTTCTGATTTGTTCATAATTTTTTTTATATTAAATGTTAGTTATTTAGATGTAAGACAAATATAAAACAATTTTCAAATTACACAAATTATTTATTAATAATTGTAAATAAATTTATATTATCCCGAATTCTGGTGATAAGTCGTAATTTTAATAATTGCCAAAAATATAGGTTTCGTGAATCTAAAATCATGCCAACTCCTTGTCTGTATTGACTTTTACAAATATAAGATTTGAAAATTAATAATTATTAAATCGTTAATCTGGTACTTAGGTGTAATTATATTTCAAATATGCTTATGAACTTCCTAATTAAACTTGTAATACTTTGTTTCTTTGGTAATTATAAAGAGGGCAACCTATTGCTTTAAAAATTGATTTTAAAATGATTTTATAAAATTTTATTAATAAATTTGCACCATGTTAATAGAAGTATTTAAATCTAAGATTCATAGAGTAAGAGTAACGGCATCTGACCTTAATTATATAGGAAGTATTACCATAGATGAAGATCTAATAGATGCTGCAGGACTTGTAGTAGGAGAGCGCGTATACATCGTGAATGTAAACAACGGTGAGCGTTTTGATACCTACGTTATCAAAGGAAAGAGAAAATCGGGTGAAGTGTGCCTTAATGGTCCAGCGGCTAGAAAAGTACAGCGTGATGATATTATTATCATTATTGCGTATGCACAGATGACGCCAGAGGAAGCCAACCAATTTCAACCCAAAATTGTTTTTCCAGACGAACAGACTAATCTTCTTACCTAATCTATGGATAACAAACCTTCTAATCCTCTAAAGACAATTGTTACCATCGTAATATCTTTGGCTTTTGCAGGATTTTTTTTGTGGCTTGCCCTGAAAGATTTTGACGTCAAAGTTGTAAAGAAATCATTGGCGAAAGCCAATTATATATGGGTTTTATTTGCAGCAGTATTCGGTGTACTAGCTTATTGGTTTAGAGCGATTAGATGGAATCTTCTACTAGAGCCTATGGGATATAAAATTTCTAATGCTAATGCATTCTGGACGATTTCTTTTGGATATCTAATGAATCTTACCATTCCCAGGAGTGGTGAAGTTGCAAGAGCAACAGCTTTGTATGGTGTAGAAAGAGTGCCTGTAGACAAATCTTTTGGTACAATTATCCTAGAAAGAGTAGTAGATTTAGTTTGTATGATGGGATTTTTGGGACTGACGCTTATATTTAAGTATGATGTAATTGTTTCTTTTTTCAAAAATTCTAAAATTGAAATAAATCCTACAAAAATCATCATTTTAATAGTAGCTATGATTGCTGCGGTAAGTTCTTTTTTTATATTTAAAAATAAATTAGCAAAAGTACCAGGATTAGCTAAAATAATCGGAGTAATAGATGGCATTATGCAAGGTCTTACTTCAATTTTAAGGCTAAAACAAAAAGGAAAATTTATATTGTACACATTAGGCATCTGGGTTAGCTATTTTATGGCAGCCTACCTAGTTTGTTTTGCACTACCCGAAACTTCAGATTTCACTATTGCAGACGGATTTTTCATCATCGTGGTAGGAACATTAGGGATGATAATTCCTGCAAGTGGAGGTATTGGTGCTTTTAATCTGGCAATAAAATATGGTTTTATGGCATTATTCCTTTCTATGGGGAAAAGTGCAGAGTTAGGTGGCGAAATTGGTCTTACTTATTCGTTTATATCGTTACCGATGCAAATCGTGATTATGCTTACCACAGGATTGCTTTCTATCCCAATGTTGGCTAAAGCAAGAAATGATTTAAGCAAAAATTCAAATCTATAAAAAAATATTTAAATAAAACAACGGCTGAAAATTAGTGTATTATCAGCCTTTTTTGTTGATTATTGGCGCTAATTTCTCTGTAAATCGCCATTTTATTATCAATTACAACTCAATGGATTTTGTAATCTGAACTTATATTCTCGAAATATTTCTCCCATAAAAATGAGTTTTTGATGAGCATCTTCATATTTTAGCTTAAAATGTTAAAATCCTCATTTAGAAGCACTTGGGATGCCCTCCCGGATGCTTCGGACTGCCGCCCGTAGTCTTCGGACGACCACTTTAAAGCTTCGGACTTCTACTTTTAGTATACTGAACGTTGCATTGCTATCTCTTATTTCTACCTTATTACTTATGAATACAAATTACAAGGTGATGAGAGCTATTTTGGGTTAGATGGTGTAGTAGGAATATCAAGTAAGATTATTTTGTTTTAAATTGGATACTATATTTATCATCTTTTAATGGGTAACCATCTTTGGATTTGAATCCTTTGTTATTAATGATGAATTCGTAGTTTTTATTCGGTTTTAAATCTATTAAGAGAACCAATGTTGTATCATTATTTTCATACCCTTTAATTTTTGTAATTGGGAAATATTCTTTGCCTTTTTCCGATAAACTAATAGAGAAATTTTTAGTATCCATTTGCTTAGAAAAGGTTATCCTAAGCTCTTTTATTGATGGATCTACCGCTTGAGCATTATTTTTAAAAGGATCTATTTTAGTTATCATTGGTAAATTTTTATTATATTCTTTTATAATTTTATTTTTATCAATTTTTTCGCTAAAGAATTTAGATTTTATTAGAAAATGTTCTACATCTTGGTCGTCATTATAATTAAGTTCTATAATATCTTTTATAGCTTCAGATTTATTTTCAGAGTTTTGATAATACGATTTGCAAATTTCATATCCAACAAAATAGCCTAAATCTGGATTTTCAGTTTTTTTACTTCCATTATACAACCAATTGTTCAAGTTGGCAGAAAACATTTCTTTTCGAAAAGAATCTTTTATCTCCGCTAGGCGCCTTCTACCGTAATTAAGGTACTGCGTTTGTATAGGTTTATCCAAAGCTAATTGAGCTATAAAATCGCAAGAGCCTTCTTTTATGCTTTGGTTTAATACTCTATTATTTCCTCCATTTTGTTGAGTATGAATATATTCATGAATATTTAGGTAAACAATATTGTCTAAAGATTGCTTTTCAAAGGTATTTTTCAACCAACTATTCTCGAATTCAGAAACATCCACGGTTGAATTACCAGTTGCAATTTCAGCACCTACAAGAACTTTATTTCCATCTACAGTTCCTCCAGAACGCAATCCACCAATGGTAAAATACATTTCTGCATCCTTTAGATTTGGATATAGTTTTTTAAGCTTTTCTACAGCAAGATTGAGTTCAGTTGTTTTATTTTTTATTTCTAAAGTATGTGGTCTTACCGAATTCCAAAATTTGGGATAATCTTTTATCAGTTGAACATAAAGACTGTCATTATAATTTCTAGCTTTCATAAAGGCATGCAGTCCTTTTGTACCTGGTTCGATATATAATGTATTGATGAATTGTATGTTTTTGTGGAAGTCTTTAGACTTCTGAATACTATCATACGCAGTCCAAAAATTATCAATATCTGAAGTGTAAATTTTATTTGAGTTTTGTGAATACACACTGGTAATCAAAAAAGTAAATATAAATGTACAAAATGTTTTCATCTATTATTTTTTAAAATGGTAACGGCTAAATTAGAAGTATTATTTTAAAGATTTAAATTTTTAAATTAATTTTAAACAAAAAAAATCCGCTCCACAAATAAGTGAGAACGGATAAGATTATCATTTTGTGTAAGATTATTTTTTCATATTCGGAGGATAATTAGCCATAATTTCTGCCATTATCTGAGGGATCTGCTTTTGTTTAGACTTCGGAGAATCTACAGAGATTCCGCTTCCTATCCCTTGCCATACCAATTTGTTGCTTTTCGCTTCTATCATGTCCACAATTACAGCACCTTCGTTATAGTTGCTAGACCAAGTTCTGTTCATCCCGATTCCCCAACCAAAGCCTCCGCCCCAGCCATACATCCCATAGGGGCTACTCTGGTTAATATCAGTTACTTTTTTGTGGTTTGCTTTTACATTGATAATCAAATCTGGGTTTTCTCCAGAAGACAAACCTTTAGATTGAAGTTGCTTAGAAAGCTCATTCAGAACTCTATCTTTATCAATATCATTTAGTTTTAAATCGTCTACTCTAAGTTTGTAAGTTTTGTAAGAAGTAAAACTAGCGGTATCAGCATAATCTGAACGCACTTGGAAAGGACTACAAGATGACAAACCTAAAGTTGCAGCGAGTAAAATAAAAATATATTTTTTCATTCTATTTATTTTTTTTTAATGGTTTAATGAAAGTATCTGTCTTTTTATCATATCCATAGGGGCAATGTTTGCATCCACTTTTACAGCAATGTCCTCTTTTGAGATGAAATTTTTCTGTAAAAACCTTATAACCTTGCTCATTATAGTAAAAGTCTTCATTTTCTTTGATATCAAATAGTGCCATAAGTTAAAACAAAACTTTTATATTTGTTATTATGATTGTTGTGTGTCAAAAGTTTCTCAAAAATACAAAAATAAATGGCATTACGCTATTTCCATTTATTATCCTTAGAAATGCTAAAGATAAACAGAATAAGGTACTCATCAACCACGAAAAGATACATATCAGACAGCAATTGGAGCTGTTTATTATCTTTTTTTATCTTTGGTACGTAATAGAATATTATTATCATTTGGTAAAAATAAAAGATGCACACAAGGCTTACAGAGCTATCTCTTTCGAGCGTGAAGCCTATGCTAACGAAGGCAATCTCAATTATCTAAAAAATAGAAAACTGCTAAGTTTCAGGAAATACCTTTAACTCTTTTTAATTGCTATTAAATGATCATTAAACTTGAGTTTATAAATGTTTTTTTGGCCTAATTTTGTCTTTTCAAATTTAAAATTTTCAATACCTGCATGATTTTACCTATTCCACAAAATTCAATTCCTATTCAGAAGATAAAAGTTGAAAATGATATAGAGATTTTCATGAAAAGAGAAGATCTTGTACATCCTCAGATTTCGGGTAATAAATATTGGAAATTATTTCATAATGTGAATTCTTATTTAAGTTTGAACCTTTTTCAACCTAAAATCATTACTTTTGGCGGTGCTTTTTCTAATCATATTGCTGCGGTTTCAGCCGTAGGGAAACTTTCTGGAACATCTACGTTAGGTGTTATTAGAGGTGAAGAACTACTAGATAGATGGCAAGAAAATCCTACTTTACAATTTGCTTCAAAAAACGGTATGGAATTTCGTTTTGTTACGCGAGAAGAGTATCGTGATAAAAATAAATTAGCTCAAAAGCTAGAACAAGAATTTCCAGATGCTATCATAATACCAGAAGGAGGAACCAATGAAGATGCCGTGCAAGGGGTGAAAATGATGCTGAATAATGATACAAAAGATTTTGATTATCTTTGCACCGCAGTAGGGACAGGTGGTACCATTGCAGGGATATCGAAATATTGTGAAGATAATCAGCAGGTTATTGGTTTTAAAGTGGTGAGAGATGATTCTTTGGACTATACTATATTAGCTTTAAGCAATCGGAATAATTTTATTCTAAAAGACGCATCTTATGGAGGTTATGGTAGAATAAGCGATGAGATCATTCAGTTTACTAATGAATTTAAGGCTCTGTACCATATTCCGCTAGAACCTGTTTATACGGCAAAAATGATAAAGAAGGTATTCCAAATGGTTGATCAGAAAGAATTTCCTAAAGGAAGTAAAGTTTTATGCTTTCATACAGGAGGTTTGCAAGGAATTGGAGGCGCCAATTTGATGCTTAAAAAACAAAATAGACAAATACTAATTTAACATAATAATTGAAAAACATGAAAAGACTTTTTTTATTCGTAAGCCTTTTAGTTTTATCAAAATTTTCTGCTCAGACTTGGACTACAGAAGAACAGTATATTCAGAAATTTGCGACATACGCAGTGGAGGAGATGGAAAAATATAAAATTCCTGCTTCTATTACTTTGGCACAGGGACTTCTAGAAACGGGCGGTGGACAAAGCAGATTGGCTTTGGAAGGTAAAAATCATTTCGGGATAAAATGTAAGGAAAATTGGACGGGTAAAACAATGAAACACACTGATGATGCACCAAATGAGTGTTTCCGTGTATATGATGATCCCAGACAATCTTATGAAGATCACTCTATATTTCTTGCGACTAGAAAATATTACACGAATTTGTTTTCTTTGGACATGAAAGATTATAAAGCATGGGCTCATGGGTTGAAAAAAGCAGGATATGCTACTAACCCCCGTTATGCATCTATTCTTATTGGGAAAATAGAGCGTCATCGATTGTATGAATTCGATCATGTAAATTCTAAAGAAGTTGCTTTTGCATTGCTAAAAAAATATCCGAATTTACAAGAGGATAAAGGTTTTATCGCTCAGGTTGAGTCTATAAAAAATAAGAGAAAAGAAAAAGAGAAAGAACTAGTAGTAAAAGCTCCGGCGAAGGCTCCAGTATATGCACAAGCTACGCCTAAAGTAGCTAAAGCAAAAACTAAACAACAACTTTTAAATTCTATCTTAATAAAAAGTCATCCTAATGGTGGCCTGAAATATATTGTTATACCAGAAGATACTGATCTTCTATTTATTGCTAAAAAATTCAAGATTAGTGAAGGCAAACTGATTAAGTGGAATGAACTAGAAGGAGAATCGTTAGCAAAAAATGATATTATCTTTTTAGAATCCAAAAACTCTGAAGGAAATTCAGCTTTATATAAAGCTGAAAACGGAGAAAAGATGCATGATATCGCTCAGAAATTCGGTATAAAACTCAATAAGCTTTATTCTAAAAATCGTATGGACGAGGGAAGCCATCCAACTCCTGGACAAATGATTTATCTCATTGATAAAAAACCAAGAAATTAATATTGGTTGTGGGTTTAGTGTATGATTAAATAATCTAAGCTTTCAACTTTTAACTTATAAAAAATGAAATACCAAAGAAGTTCAGCTTTATTTGATGAAGCTTACCAATACATCCCTGGAGGAGTAAATTCTCCGGTACGTGCATTTAAATCTGTAGGAGGTGTTCCTGTTTTTATGAAATCTGCAAAAGGAGCTATACTTACAGATGCAGATGATAATACCTATGTAGACTATATCAACTCTTGGGGACCAGCTATTTTGGGGCATACTCATCCTGAAGTTTTAGAAGAGCTTAAAATGCAAGCTGAAAAAGGTTTTTCTTTCGGTGCTCCTACAGAATTGGAAACGGAAATTGCAAAATATATCGTTTCCAACGTGCCAAATATCGACCAAATAAGAATGGTTTCTTCTGGAACAGAGGCTTGTATGAGTGCTATACGTTTGGCGAGAGGTTTCACAGGTAGAGACAAATTCATCAAATTTGAAGGTTGTTACCACGGACATTCAGATTCGTTTTTAATAAAAGCGGGGAGTGGTGCAGCCACTTTTGGTAACCCAAATTCTCCAGGAGTTACAGAAGGTACAGCAAAGGATACTTTGTTGGCTAGATATAATGATATGGAGCAAGTAAGAGATTTGTTCAGACATAATGAAGGACAAATTGCAGCTATCATTGTAGAGCCTGTAGCGGGTAATATGGGTTGTGTGCTTCCTGAAAACAATTTTCTACAAAACTTAAGACAAGTTTGTGACGAAAATGGCGCTTTGCTTATTTTTGATGAGGTAATGACTGGTTTTAGGTTAGCTTTTGGTGGTGCACAAGAATTGTATAATGTGAAAGCCGATTTGGTAACGTATGGTAAAGTGATCGGTGGAGGACTTCCAGTGGGGGCTTTTGCAGGAAGAAACGAAATTATGGATCATTTGGCGCCAAAAGGTGGTGTTTACCAAGCTGGAACACTTAGTGGAAATCCTTTGGCAATGAGAGCAGGTTTGAAAACTTTGCAAATCATAAAAAAAGATGAAAAATTCTTCGAGAGAATTAATAAAACAACAGAAACTTTAGATTTCGAAATTGGTAAAATTTTAAATGAAAAAGGTATCGCACACAGAATCAACAGAAAAGGATCTATGATGTCTATTTTCTTCCACATCAATGCGGTTTCAAATTTTGATGAGGCGCAACAAGCCAATCATTCACTATTTAATAATTTCTTCCATCAGATGCTAACCAATGGTATTTATCTTCCACCAAGTGGATATGAAACGTATTTCATCAGTGATGCGATAAAAGATAAAGAAATTGATATGACTTTAGAAGCTGTAAGAAAATTTCAGTATTCTTAATTAAATGATATTCTTAAAAATTAAATCCCCTTCAAAGAAAATTTGAAGGGGATTTTTAATTAAAACTACTATTCTGAAATTATTATTGCAAAGCTGTAAGAAGGTTTACGCCATCTACTGTTGCCCAAGCACCAGCAGGAAGAGAAACCTTGGTTACTGTAGTTGTATTGCTAAATGTTTTTGCACCATTCGGATTGTAAGCATATCCCCAAACTCCTGGTTGGTCAGAATTAAGATACGTTAAAGGATTTACAACAATTTTTCCAGTGTTTACTTGGCTTGTTTCTGTTGCAGCATCCTGAATTAAGACTGCATATGATTTTTGTGTGCCAATATTTTTGTAACCACTAATATATACATTCGAGAAAATTCCTGTTCCTTGCTTTTTAAATTGAATTGCAGAAATTTCTGGAGAATTTGCCGCTTCAGGATTTGTATTCGCATTTCTAATTAATGTGATATTAGATATTTTTGGAGCAACATTGTCTGCATTACTAGAAGCTTCTATCTCCATCCCAAAATTTCCTGTACCCGTTTGGAAAGCAAACCAATTGGTATTGTTTTGTCCGCTCCAAGCATCTTGCCAATCAAAAGAATCGTCATAATTACCGTAAGAAATAATGTTTTTGGCACTTACAGTGCCTCCGAAAAATTCGTAACCATCATCGGTACCTTTATATGAAACTAGATTTTCTAAAGTAGTTCCTGCTCCTACAGCATAGAAAGTCATAGAATTGGTCTCAGAAGTACCATCACCAATTTTTTTACCAGCATATTCTACTCTTACAAATTTCATCGTACCCGAGTTAGAATTGGCATCATTTCCTCCGTAATACACGTTATTTCCATCTTCAGAAAGAGCAGAAGTATTTCCGTTTACTGCTTTTATTGGTGCAGAACCGTAAATTGTAATTCCTCCCCAATCTCCAGGCGTTTTTGTGGAAGTAGTAAATACAATTGGCTCAGAAACTGATCCTACAGCGTTTATTTTACCATCTTGTAATATTACTAAACCACTTGTAGTAGAAGTATCTATTGTAAATGTTGCTCCAGGCTCAATTGTTAGGGTAGCGCCTCCAGTTACTTTTACAATACCTTTTAAAGTATAATTCCCTTTTTTGAAGGTAATATCATTTTTTATTTCACCTTTTAGCTCTGTATTGGATGGCTGTACGTTAACAGTTTCAAAACCATCATTAACTTCGATTGTACAAGAGTTCAAAGTAAGTCCAAGTACCAAAGTAAATGCGCTAAGTGTTAAAAAAGTTTTTTTCATTTTATATGTAGATTTATGTATTAATAATTGATGATTTTTAGAAAGTATAACCAATGTTAAAATTAAAGGTTACACCTCTGTAATAATCTGTAAGCGTATTGTTATTGTTCTCTAGATTGAGTGGAGTATAGTTGTGCTCTCCGATCAGAATTTTATATTTACTATCTAAGATATTTTGAACGGCAAATTTCAAATTCCAATTTTTAGTTAGTTGTCCTTGGTACACAAAGTCTAGCTGGCTGAAAGGTTTTTCGTAATAATTGTCTGTTCCAGCGCCTCCAGTTGCGTAGATTTTACTTCCCGAAACATTATAAACAATAGAAAAAGTATGTGCAAAATTGTTTTTATTTTTGAATTCGTATTTCAAATCTGCATTTATCGTATAAGGAGAAGCTCCTTGCAAGCCTCTTTTTCTGAGTTTTTCGCCAGTCTTATCAAACCACTCGGGAGATTCCATATCCAATTGTTGTTGGCTTCTTTCAACATTGGAATGCATAATGGTTGCATTGGCTCCTAGAGTAAATTTATCTAAGGATTCAGAAATTCTTCCTAAGTTTAAAATACCTTCTAACTCAACTCCAAAAAGTTCAGCTTTTTTTGCATTAAAAAATGTAATTGTTGTCCCAGTAGCGTTTGCTGATGGAGCTAAAGAACGTTCGATAGCATTATCAATTCTTTTAGCAAAAAGGTTCACTGCAAACATCTCTTTGTTGGTAGGAAAGTACTCCCATTTCAAATCTAGATTGTAATTATCACTGGAAGTAATATTTTTGTTTCCAATAATAGAAACATTGTCTGGGCTAATGTATTCTATCGGCATCGTTTCTATAAGAACAGGTCTTGTAACCGTTTTACTGAAAGAAAATCTAAGATTATTTTTATTATTCAAAGCTTTTTTAATGGCTAATGATGGTAAAAATAAATCTCTAGTTTTATCTAAATTTTCCTTTGTTTCGGCGCTAAGTTTAGAATATCGAATAAGCGTCATATCTTTCTCATAGCGAGCTCCTAACAAAATGTCCCAAGTTTCATTCGGTTTATAATTGATGTTTGCATAACCTGCATTTACAATTTGGTAAATACTCGAGTAAAACTGAGAAACATCCGATCCCTCTACATAATGCATATTTCCGTTTGCAATAGATTGGTTGAATGTATTTTGAGGTTGGTCTACATCTACTACAAAAAAAGGATTAGCATATCCATTTACAGGTCTTCCGAAGATGAAACGATACGAATTTTTTCTAAAATCTGAAAAACCATTATATCCAAGAGCAATCTGAATTGGGTATTCTTTACGACCTCCCTTTTCGCCAAGTGATAATTGATATTCTGCGAATGCAGAACCGTAAAATCTAGAATCTACATCTAGATACTGACGAATAAGGTTGTTTCCACCATAATTCATCAATATTTGGTTGTTGGGAAGCAATTGTCCGCTGATTGGGTCTCGTCTGTTTCCTTCGATGATTTTTCTGTCGGGTTGGCTATAATTATTACTTACATAACTAATACCTGCTTTTATAAGATTTCTATCATTTATTTTTTGTGATGCTGTAAGTTGCAAATCCAAGAATCTAGAAATATCTAATTGATTTGTTCGGAAAAAACCATCATTTATATTTTGTACTTTTTGGTCTTTGTATCCCAAATTATCTTCAATAATATTATCAGAATTTTGCAAATAAATTGCATTAAAGTTGATGGCTGTACCTCTGTTCTTGTACGCTAAACCCAATAGTGCAGAAGATTCGGTTTCGTAATTATATTGTTTACGAGTAAGATAATTGATGTTTTCTATACCCGAATTTTGTCCTTGAGATCTAAACTGGTTGTTTGCCCCTTCTTTATACTCGAATTTTGAACTTTGGTTTAAAGAAAGTAAAACGCCCAAAGTACTCGCTTCACCCATTTTTATTTTTTGTGCAGTTGTAAAACCGAAACTTGTATTGGGCATAGATTTCACATTATCTACATTCCAAGAGTCTTTAAAGGAATTTTGAGATTCTGTGGCAGTGAAAATATAATTGTTGGGTCTAGAGTTTCTTACTTCATTTGGTAATCTTCTGTTTTTAGAATTTAGTCCCAAATATCCATTTATTCCATCTGCATGCTCAGCAACTTTAAAACCATCTCTAAAAGTGGATAAAGTATTATAACCTACTCCAAATTCTATTTTTGTAAAAGCTTTATCAATCGTTAAAGTTTCAATATCAAATGTAGCTCCTGCAAAATCTCCGTAAAGATTAGAATTAAATGTTTTGTAGATATTAAGTTTGCCCACAACATCTGTCGGGAACTGCTTTAAAGCAATTATTTTCTGAAATGGATTGTTAGAAGGCGATCCCAGACCGTTTATTAAAAGATAATTGTATCTTTCTTCCAGACCTCTTACAAAAAGTCCTCTACCTTCAACTGAAGTAATACCTGTAACCTTTGTAAGCCCTTGCTCCACATTAGAAATACCTTTTCTAGAAATTTCTTCTGCACTTATAGCTTGCTTTTGTACGATTGCTTTTTTTTGCTCTCCCAAAACGGCTGTTTCAGTTTTTTTGTTGCTATTTCCTCGGATTACAACACCTTCCAATTTCTTTTCCCTTTTGGTAGAATCGTTTTTTTCTTGGGCATAAAATAAAGTTCCAGAAGTAGATAAGAACAATACAGCGATACTCAGTTTTCTAAAATTCATTTCTTTTTTTACTAATTTCTTCGCAACAAAGGAATAGAAGTTAGGTGGAGTAAATGGTTTATTAATATTTAAATTTTTCTTAACTAAACATTAACGAATCGGTATCTATATTAACTTTTTGTAAACGAAAAGGAATTAGTTATCATATCCGTTAAAATTTGTTAACTTTGAAATGTAAAATTTAAAAATGAACCAAAAAAAGATTCTCTTAATTGATGATGAACTGGATATTTTAGAAATTCTTTCTTACAATCTTGAAAAGGAAGGTTACGATATTCATACCGCTACCAATGGTAACGAAGGGATAGAGAAAGCGAAGGAAATTATTCCAGATTTGATTCTATTAGACGTTATGATGCCCGAGAAAGATGGTATAGAGACATGCCAAGAACTTCGCAAAATAAAAGAATTGCAAAAAACTTTGATAGTTTTCTTATCAGCAAGAAGCGAAGAGTTTTCCCAGTTGGCAGGATTTCAGGCAGGTGCTAACGATTATGTGGTAAAATTGATAAAGCCGAAAATTTTAATTTCTAAGGTAAATGCCCTTTTGCAATTGACATCGCAAGTATCGGATAATACCAAATTAATAAAAATTGGAGATCTGACTATTGATAAAGATAATTTTAAAGTGTCCAAAAGCGATCAGCAATTTCTGCTGCCCAAAAAAGAGTTCGATCTGCTTTATCTATTGGCGTCTAATACCGAAAAAGTATTCAAAAGAGAAGAAATATTGGAAAAAGTTTGGGGTAATGACGTTATTGTTGGAGAAAGAACCATCGATGTGCACATCCGTAGATTGAGAGAAAAACTGGGGATCAGTACCATCCATACACTGAAGGGTATTGGCTACAAACTAATTGTACAACCATAAGTTTGATGCTCTATTATTTTATTAATGAATAAAAAATTACAACATTGAAGTTTTATAGACTCAATTTTATATCATCATCACTACTTACCCTAGTGATGTTTTTGTTGGTATATCTATTTCAAATCCTTAATGATAGATATTTTCACGATTCTTATATCAGCCTAGGTTTTTTAGCAAGTGTACTGGTGATATTCATCCTCAATTATTTTGTTTTGAAGATCTTATTTAACTATTATTCTAAAAAACAATTAAGAAATATATCCAAAATTCTACCTGAAGAAATCACCTATAACCCAGAGGAAAATATAACCCTGAAAGAATTAGGAGAAAGATTCTCAGATTTCAATCAGCAAAAGGTGACGGAGATGGATATGATGAAGGAGATGGAAAGTTATAGAAAAGAGTATATAGGTAACGTATCACACGAACTGAAAACACCATTGTTTTCTATACAAGGCTATGTAGAAACTTTGAGAGAAGGAGCTGTAGATGATCTAAATATTAGAGATAAATATCTTGAAAGGGTAGAGATCTCTGTAGAAAGACTCATTGCTATTGTAAACGATCTGGATATGATAAATAGACTAGAAGCTGGAGAAATTAATCTTAATCACTCTGTTTTTGATATTAATATTTTAATCAGAGAAATTTTTGACCTTTTAGATCTAGAAGCTGAAAAAAATACAACCATTCTTCAATTACAAACTTTGCAAAACCAAATTTTGGTAGAGGCAGATAAACAGAAAATCTCTCAAGTTTTCATCAATCTTATTTCCAACGCTATACATTATGCCAATAGACAAGAAGCGAAAGTAATTGTAAAAACTATCGTTCTTAAAAATAAAGTTCTAGTGGAAGTAATCGACAACGGAATGGGAATAAAAGAAGAATTACTACCAAGAATTTTTGAAAGATTTTATCGTGTAGACAGTAGTAGAAGTAGAAAACAGGGAGGTTCCGGTCTTGGTCTTGCCATCGTAAAACATATTCTAGAAGCTCATAAAGAAATTATTACAGTAGAGAGCACTTATTTGGAAGGAGCCAAATTTAGCTTCATGCTTGAAAAAGCAAAATTTCCATCAATGTAAGGAAAAAAATGTTTAAAAAGTAGAGAAATATTTTTTTGTGAAATTTCATTTATTATATCTTTGCACCAGAAATTTGGTCAAATAAAAATTTAGGCAAAACGTAATAGTAATAATTGATATGGTTTACAAAATCCGTGTAATATTAGATACAAAAGAAGATATTTTCCGTGATATTGAAATTAAAGGAAAACAAACACTTTGGAATCTTCATTTGGGTATTAAAAGTGCTTTCAACCTTAGTGGGGAAGAGCTTTCTACTTTTAATCTTTTGGAAGAAGATGGCACAATTGTGAAGAGTGTACCTTTGGAGGATATGAGTGATGATGGTGATGGCGAAATTATGTCAGACGTTTACATTGATGAAGCTTTTGAAACTTTGGGAGATAAAACCCAATTTCAATATGGTTTACTAGATCTTTGGGAGTTTTTCTGTGAGTTGGTAGAGATTACCGATGAAACAAAAGGTGTTAACTACCCAATTACCACCTACAGATTTGGAAATGCACCTCTAAAAGCTCCAATTAAAAATGGCAAAGCGGGAGGTTCCAAAAATAAAAAATCAACAATGTCTTTGATGGACGATGATTTTGGATTTGATGATGACTTTGGGGTAAGTAACAGTTTTGCCGATGAGGACGACAACTTTGATGATGACGAGGAGGATGATTTTAATGATGATGTTTTCGAAGAAGAAGAAGATGATACCATTTAAAAATTAACAATATAACCCTGGATTTCTTATTCAGGGTTTTTTTCTATCCCTCTATTTTAATTTACAATTGCTATTTTTGCTAAAATTATAGAATGAAAAAATTAATACTATTATCCGCACTAAGTATTGGGATTTTATCTTGTACTACACAAAAAAACACAACAAATATGGAGTTACCGAAAGAATGGAAACATACCACCAATATATATGAAGTTAACCTGAGACAATATACTCAAGAGGGAACTTTTAAAGCTTTCGAAAAAGAGATGCCTCGTTTGAAAAATATGGGGGTAAAAACGCTATGGTTTATGCCAATAACACCCATTTCGCAAGAAAAGAAAAAGGGAAGCCTAGGAAGTCAGTATGCAGCAGCAGATTATACATCCATTAATCCAGAATTTGGTAACTTAGAAGATTTCAAGCATATGGTAAATGAGGCTCACAGATTGGGTTTCAAAGTGATTATAGATTGGGTAGCTAATCACACTGGTTGGGACCATGTTTGGACAAAATCTAATCCAGATTTTTATTTGAAAGATACTAATGGTAAATTTCAAATTGCTTCAGGTATGGATGATATCATTGAGCTAGATTATAAAAATCAAGAAATGAGAAAAGCAATGATTGAAGCCATGAAGTTTTGGGTAAAAGAAACTCAGATAGATGGTTTCAGATGCGATCTTGCCTCTTGGGTAGAAGTAGATTTTTGGGAGCAAGCGCGTCCGGAAGTAGAAAAAGTAAAACCTTTATTTTGGATTGGGGAATTTGACGAGTTGGAAAATCCAGAATACGGAAAAGTGTTTGATGCCAGCTATTCTTGGAAATGGATGCACCAATCGGCAGATTATTACAAAAAAAATGAACCTCTGGTGAATCTTACAGAATTGCTTAAGAAATATTCGGACATAGGAGATAATTCTATGAGAGCATGGTTTACCACCAATCACGACGAAAATACCTGGAATGGGACAGAATATGAAAAATATGGAGTGATTACCAAACCGATGGCTGTATTTTCGGCAACTTGGAATGGTATTCCTTTGCTTTATTCAGGGCAAGAACTTCCCAATTTGAAAAGGTTAGAATTTTTCGAGAAAGATGTCATTAAGTGGAATACAACGTATGAAATGGCAGATTTTTATAAGACTTTATTAAATCTAAAATCATCAAACCCTGCTTTACGTGGCGGCGATACCAAAGTTACGACTCATCTCCTTAATACTACTGCTAATGATAAAATTTTAGCTTATCTAAGGAAAAATGGTAAAGATGAGGTTTTGGTTGTTTTAAATTTAGCCAAAGAACCTGTAAAATTTAGTATCGAAGATGAAAAATTATCTGGAAGTTTCAAAAACGTGTTTGATCTTACCAAGAGAGATTTTAGTGAGGGAAAAGAGTTCGATTTCAAGGTATCAGATTATCAGGTATTTGAAAAATAATCAATATTAATAGGGCTTAACATAGATAATCTTGATAAGTGAATGCAATGTTAACAATACTTTGTAAATTTGAATTTGATGCATAAATAATTCGATTAGATAACCATTATTTTACCTTATTAAACTAAAATTTGCACAAAAACTACGATAATATGAGCGGGCAAACGTCCGCTTTTTATATTTAACTCAATTTAGATGTCGAATCATGGATAAATCTGAAATTTTAAATCTCGTAAAGAATAAAATTCAACAAAAAATTCAAACTTTTACTTCATTAATAGAAGAAACTAGAGCATCTAGCAATGATACCAAAAGTTCTATGGGTGATAAGTATGAGACAGGAAGAGAAATGCTTCAGCAAGAAATAAATAATCTACAAAGGCATCTTAATGAGACACTTCTCCAACAAAATAAGATTTCAAAAATTTCTGCAGAACCTTGTACTAAGGTTCAAAACGGTGCATTGGTAAAGACCAACAAAGGATTATTTTATGTCTCAGTATCCGTAGGCGAAATCGTATTAGATGGTAAAAAAATAATGACGGTTTCGGAGGAATCGCCTTTGGTAAAAGCTATGTTTGGTATGAAAGTAGATGAACAATTTAGCATCAATACAATTCAGCAAGTTATTGAAGAAATAATCTAATGTTTAAAATTATGGTTTCAAAATATCTATTTTCTATTTCGCTCTTACTGTTAGGTTTATTATCCCATGCACAGACAACCGCGTATCTATCTCCTCAATATCTTATAAAAAATGTAGATGTTACCTTAGGTGATTTTGTAATAACCATAGATTCTGAGGGAAATATTACTCGTTTTTATCCCAAAAATTCAGACTATTCTGTAGAGTATTATGATAACGATTCTTTTGATAAAGAGAAATTCATGAGGGTAAAAATGTTGGGAAATAAGAAAATAGATTACTACGATTCTTACCATATCAACAGTGGTGATTTTGGAAAGCTAAAATCTATTGGCGATATAAAATTTGAATACTGGAACGATTTTAGGACTGAAAAATTGGGCAAAATAAAGTCGATTGGTAATTTATCTATTGACTACTGGGGACAGGATTTTGTAGATAATACTAAGTTGGGTAAGCTAAAGTCCATAGGCAATATATCTATAGACTATGGAAGGCAATCGTATACCGATAAAGGTAATTTTAATAAAGTGACAAAATTTGGTGCAGTAGAATTATCTTATTTTGAAAATCAAGCTTTTGATAAACAGAAGTTTGGAAAATTGAAATCTATAAAAGGCAACTCAGAGATGGTATCAGTCATTGTATCCACATCAAACTAGAAATTACCTCATATATTTTCATTAAATTTGACTTCCTAAAAATTCCTACTTTGAAAAATTACTTAGACCTTTTAAAGCACATAAAAACCAACGGAATCGACAAAACAGATAGAACAGGAACGGGCACGCGCAGTGTTTTCGGATATCAGTTAAGATACGATTTATCCAAAGGTTTTCCATTGGTTACCACCAAAAAAGTACACTTGAAATCTATTATCTATGAGCTACTTTGGTTCTTGAAAGGAGATACTAATATTAAATATCTTACCGATAATGGTGTTTCTATATGGAACGAATGGGCTGATGAAAATGGCAATTTGGGTCCTGTTTACGGCGCACAATGGAGAAGTTGGGAAGGAGCTGACAATAAAATTGTAGACCAAATAACGGAAGTTATAGATCAGATAAAGAAAAATCCAGATTCTAGAAGACTCATTGTTTCTGCTTGGAATGTTGCCGAGATCCCAAATATGGCTTTGGCACCTTGTCATGCTTTTTTTCAGTTTTATGTAGCAGACGGAAAACTATCTTTACAATTGTACCAAAGAAGTGCCGATGTATTTTTGGGTGTACCCTTTAATATTGCGAGTTATGCTTTATTATTGATGATGGTAGCGCAAGTTTGCGATCTGGAAGTTGGAGATTATGTACACAGCTTCGGAGATGTACATATCTACAACAACCATTTCGAGCAAGTAGAAAGACAACTTTCTAGAGATCCAAAACCACTTCCAATCATGAAGATCAATCCAGAAATTAAAAATATTTTTGATTTTAATTTTGAAGATTTTACACTAGAAAATTACGAGCCTCATCCAGGCATAAAGGCACCAGTTGCCATATAATGTAAACCTAATGAAGTCTCAATGGCTTCATTTTTTTTGTAACAAATCTAGCAAAATAAAGACTTATTTTATGAAGATGTTTAAAAATTGATAAAATTCTTAAAACAACAAGGACATCAAATTAATAGTTTAAAACCATAAATACTCACTTTTGTGATATTATAGTTTTAAATCTCGTGTAAACAAAATCTTTAAAAAAATGATGAAAAAAGTATTTTCTGTAGTAGCCATCAGTTGTTCCACGCTTTTCTTTGCTCAAAATAATAAGAGAGAGAAATTAATTAATTATTTAGACTCTTTGTTTGTGCACCACAAAGTGATGGGAAGTTTTGCGATGGCAACACAAGATCAACCTAATTTTGTGAAATCAGTTGGTTTTGCCGATGTAGACACCAAGCAAAAGGCCAACATGAATACGCAATATCGTATTGGTTCTATCTCAAAAACTTTTACAGCTGTTTTGGTGATGAAAGCCATTGAGGATAATAAACTAAAATTGTCATCTACACTTTCAGAATTTTACCCAGAGCTCACCAATGCTAAAAGTATTACGATTGAAAATCTGCTTCAGCATAGAAGTGGCATCCATAATCTTACCGACGAAAAAGAATACTGGGATTATAATACTTTGCCACAAACTGAAAGTAGTTTGATTACCATCATCAAAAAATATCCTAGCGATTTTGCGCCAGGAACAAAATTTGAGTACAGCAATTCCAACTATATTTTGCTTGGTTTTATTTTAGAAAAAATTTACAAAAAATCTTATGCTGAGCTGATTCAGGATAAGATTTCAAAACCACTGAAACTGAAATTAACTAAAGTAGGAGGAAGAATTGATACGTCGAAAAATCAGGCAAAATCTTATGTATTCGAGATTAATAATTATGTAAAATGGCATGAAACAGATATGAGTATTCCAATTGGCGCTGGTAATCTTATTTCTACGCCTTCAGAATTGCTTACCTTTATTATTGCGTTAGAAAATGGGAAACTAGTCTCCAAAGAAAGTCTTTCACAGATGAAAAATTTTGTAGATGGCTATGGTCTTGGAATCACAAAAGTACCTTTCGGCAAATATTGGGGATACGGACACAATGGTGGGATAGATCAATTTTTATCTACTTTATATTATTTTCCAGAGTTGAAAGCGGGAATTAGTTTTATTACCAATCAATCGGATTATGATAACAACCAAATTTCTATTAATATGCTGAGTGTGGCTAGCAATCAGGATTTTGAAATGCCAGATTTTAATGTATTTCAAGTAGAGGCAGCTCTTCTAAAACAATATGAAGGAACGTATAAAGCAGACGGTTTTCCTTTGGACATCAATATAGTTGCAGAAAATGGAGTTTTGAAAGCTCAGGCTACAGGGCAAGGTCAGTTTTCTTTAACTGCTATTTCGAACACTGAATTCAAATTTGATACTGCGCATATAAAAATGAAATTCGATGCAGAAAAAAAGACCATGGATTTTTCTCAAGGTTCTCATCAATATGTATTTAAGAAACAGTAATTTTTATTTATAAAATAACAACAAAAAGGTAACTTTACGTTTCACAAAAATGATTCAATATGAAATATTTAAAAATAAATACAGAAGAAAACGTGAATTTGGAGATGCTAGAGAATGCCATTATACAACTAAAAGGTGTAGCTTCTGTGGAAATTGTAGATGACGAAAATCCTGAAAGCGCTCTGAAAAAAGCGTTTGCAAAAACCAAAGAACAATTACACAAGGGAGATTATGAAACCTTGGTGAATGATATCTTTGATGTATTTGTGAAAACTAATCCAAAAAAGTAACTGTTTTTTTTGCCTAAAATTTAATTAATAAAAATAAAATATATTAATGAAAAAGATCATTTTATCGATAGCCATTTTGGGAGCAATTTTCTCTTCTAATGTCTATGCACAAACCGAAACTTCCGGTAGAGAAAAAGTATATAGAGCAACACATACCAAAGTTACAGAACTAAAACATACCAAGCTTAAAGTAAATTTTGATTATACAAAAGAGCAAATGAATGGGGAAGAATGGATTACCGCTTCGCCTTACTTTTACCCTACCAACGAGTTGATTCTTGATGCAAAAAGTATGTTGATCCATGAAGTTGCACTAGACGTTAACGGAAAAAGAACACCTCTAAAATATGATTATAAAAATGATATTCTAACGATCAATTTAGATAAAACCTATATCAAATCTCAAGATTATACAGTCTACATCAAATATACTTCTCGTCCTAATGAAGTAAAACAAGCAGGAAGTGCTGCAATAAATGATGCTAAAGGTCTATACTTTATCAACGCTCAAGGAAAAGACCCAGATAAGCCTACACAAATTTGGACGCAAGGTGAAACCGAATCTTCTTCGGCTTGGTTCCCAACGATAGACAAGCCGAATCAGAAGACCACGCAAGAAATTTACATGACGGTACCAGATAAATACGTTACCCTTTCTAATGGACTCCTGAAAGAGTCTAAAAAAGAAACAAACGGAATGAGAACAGACCATTGGGTAATGGATAAAAGGCATGCCACATATCTTTTCTTTATGGGTGTAGGCGAGTATGCAGTGGTAAGAGATAAATGGAAAAATATTGCCGTAGATTATTATATTGAAAAAGAATATGAGCCTTATGCAAAACAAATCTATGGTAATACCCCCGAAATGTTGGAGTTTTTCTCTAAAAAGTTGGGCTACGATTATCCTTGGTCAAAATATGCGCAGATTTCAGGTAGAGATTATGTGAGTGGTGCTATGGAAAACACCACGGCAACACTTCATGGAAGTGATATTTTACAAAAACCGGGTCAGCTTATTGATGAAAATACTTGGGAAGACACTATTGCTCACGAGTTGTTCCACCATTGGTTTGGAGATTTGGTAACGGCAGAAAGCTGGAGTAACCTTACAGTGAACGAATCTTTTGCCAACTATTCTGAATATCTTTGGAACGAGCATAAATATGGGAAAGACCAAGCAGATTATCACCAAATGAAAGATGTGAACAACTATATTCACAATCCTACAGACTTCAAGAAAAACTTAGTGAGATTCGGGTACGATTCTCGCGAAGATGTGTTCGATCTTGTAACCTACCAAAAAGGGGGAGGCATTCTTCATATGCTTAGAAACTATTTGGGTGATGACGCGTTTTTTGCAGGGATGACTTCATATCTCAAATCTCACGAGTACAATAGTGCAGAAGCACATGATGTAAGATTGGCATTCGAGAAAGTCTCTGGGAAAGACCTCAATTGGTTCTTTAATCAGTGGTATTTCGGAAGTGGAAACCCAAAATTAAATTATAAGTATACCTATGAACCTGTAAAAAAACAAGTGACAGTAACGATCAATCAATCGCAAGATCAGCCATTCGAGTTTCCTTTAGCAATAGATATTTATGATAACGGGAAACCAAAAAGACAGCAAGTTTGGGTAAATGCTACGGCAAATAACACCTTTACTTTCGATGCCTCCAAAACTCCAGATTTGGTGAATATTAATGCTGATGGAGTTTTGTTAGCGGAGATTACAGAAACTAAAACTCCAGAGCAACTATTGATGCAGTTTACCAACTCTAAGGAGCTGAAAAGCAGATATAATGCTTTATTGGCAATAAAAGAGCAAGTAGGAAAAACGCCTATAGCAACCAAGTTATTGGCAGCAGCACTGAAGGATCCTTACTTCAGAGTAAGACAAAAGGCGCTAGAATTGGTAGACTTATCCAACGCTGAACAGCTTAAAGCATTGGGTGCAGATATTGAAAAGTTAGCCAATAACGATCCCAAAACTTTGGTACAAGGAGCTGCAATAGCTGCTTTGGGAAAAACGAAGGACAAAAAGTACATCCCAACGTACGAAAAAGGAGTTTCGGCGGTGTCTAATTCTGTAAAAGGTAATTCTCTAGCAGCAATTGTAGCTGCAGATCCTACAAAAGTGAACGCTTTAGCAGATAAGATAGATCTAGAAGGGGCTTCAGAAGATATGCTTACGCAGCTATTGCCAATAGTCGTAAAAAATAAAGTTTCATCGCAGATGGCTAATATTTCTTCTTTGGTTGCTTTTTATCCTTTTATTAAATTTCAAAATCCAGAATTAGGGAAAGTTGCCGAAGAAGGATACAATTGGATTATGAATTCGGATAACTTGAAAGCTACAGAGAGTATAACCAAAATATTAGGTCAGGCTAAAGGACAAATGGGTGATAATCCTCAGGTGAAAATGATGATATCTCAGATGTTGAAAAGCGGTTTGACCCAGAAAATGGACTTGCTAAAACAAAACCCTGGCAAAGCTTCTAGTATAAATCCTCAGATTGACGCGATAAATAAAGCGATTGAAAATTTCAAATAATACGAGTTATTATTTCCTCAAAACGAATATAACCACTGTAATTGCAGTGGTTATAATTTTGTTTAAAATTAAAAAAAATCTTGCGCTGAGTTCTCACTTATACCATTTTATCTTCGCATTTTCTGAAAATAAAAATACTCCGATGGAGTAATATCTGTGTAGCAGAAAAGAACGATACAAAAAAGAACTCCGTAGGTGTTCAATATTTTACAATGATTTTAATGACAAAATGGTATTATTTTAAGATTTGTCCCAAAATTTGGTTTTACAAAAACTTGAGTTGATAAAAAAAGCATCAATTAAATGAGGGGATTTAATAGCCAAATTTTAGCGCTTCGAAAAACAAATTCTGATTATAGTAAAAGTGAATCCCCAAAAACTAAACTCCGTTTTCTCTAAAGAATAGTTGGATTTTTAATCCCAGTTGATGAAATTTTTAACAAAAACTCTCTTTTCACAATCCAAATTCTCTACAAATGGCTCAAAATGTTAAAATCCCCATTTAGAAGCACTTGGGATGCCCTCCCGGATGCTTCGGAGTGCCGCCTGGAGTCTTCGGACTGCGATTTTAGAGCTTCGGAGTGCGATTTTAAAGCTTCGGAGTGCGATTTTAAAGCTTCGGACTACGATTTTAAAGCTTCGGACTTCTACCCCGAAACTTCTGAACACTACCTTAAAGCTTTTGACAGCTATTTTACATTTTCTAAAGGTGAATTGTGGGGTAATGATCATTGAAAATGTGTTTTTGATTTTTCAGGAATTATTGCTTGATGATTTGTAGAATAGTATCAAATTTTTCATCCAGAAGTAGTTGATAAAGTTTCTATATTTCCTTCCAATTTTTCGCTTTATAGTTTATTTGATAATCATTAAATACGACTGCTACGTTCAAAAATTGATCAGTTTCAGTCACATATTCTTCTTCCTTGTATACAGAAACCCAAAAAGCTCCATGCTCATTATCTCTTATTAGAATATCTGATATCGCTTTTTCAATATCAGAAAAATTAATATTTTCTTTATGATAACCTTCCAAGTATTGAATATAATTTTCCGTCATAGCTATTGAATCACTTTAATCTTCGCATTAATTAAAATTATAATGCTTGTAAATAAAACTGTAGTTGAAAGGAGTAGGAATACAAAACTTTGAACTTCTAGTGGTTTCATTATTTTACACAAAATCATTAGATATATAATGATTAATGAAGCTATTAAACCTAAAATTAAAGAGGCAATAATGAGTAAGAATAATTGCTCTACACAAAAACTTCTTTATTCACTCTCAGTAAAATTAATGAAGTGATAATGAACAGACACGAGAATGTGATAGCAAATCGATAATCTTTACTTGTGGAAGTCGTTTTGCTGTTTGAATTTGATAATAAACTCAATAGATCTAAAAAGAACTCAATACTATTAAAATTCATTCGGGAAATCTTGGTTTGTCTAATGGTATGAGTTAATAAACTTACGGAAAAAAATGGAGTAGTGAAATTTTAGTGTTAGAATTAGGCAAAAAAAAGCTGTATCTATTACGATACAGCTTTCATTATTAAGATTTGAAATAAGATTTACTCTTTTATGAATTTCTTCTGAGCGGTTCCTTTTTCATCTTCGATGTCGATCACGTAAACTCCGTTGATCAATCTGCTAACATCAATTTTATTATTGACAATAAGTCCTGTAGAGACAACTTGTCCTGATGCAGCGTAAATTTTATAATTAGCTTTTTTACTAATATTTTTTATATTTAGTACAGATTTTACAGGGTTAGGGTAGATAATGATTTCAGTAGTATCGATAATATTAGCTACTGGTTGTTTAGCTATTCTTACCGTATAGTCTTCTACCTCACCATTGTCAAAATTCATACAATTTACAGGGATTCCTCCTTTCATCAAAGCAACTCTCATTACCAGATATTGGAAGTC
Organism: Chryseobacterium sp.; assembly: GCF_045629545.1. Taxonomy (GTDB): domain Bacteria; phylum Bacteroidota; class Bacteroidia; order Flavobacteriales; family Weeksellaceae; genus Chryseobacterium. Next base: position 114,501 of record NZ_JAZQRK010000052.1, read on the forward strand.
TGTGTTACTTACATAAGCTGTAGAAGGAATAGAGAACGTACCTGTGACACTAGTTTTCATGTTGGGTCCGTCTGCCAAAATTCTTTCGTCTAGATCAAAATATCCATTTCTATTGAAATCTATCCAAACTGCTACACCTGTACCTTCTGTACCTGTAACTGTTTTGTCAATTGTAATTTTATTACCTGTGCTTCCTTGTACTGCATGTACAAAGCTGGCAACAATACTTGTATAGTCGGTATAATTAGAACCTAATGAAGTATTTGTCATAATTGGTTGACCTGTTGGTTCTACAGTAACTTTAGAGATAAACTCTGAGGCAGAGTCTGCAGAAGCCATTTGGCAATACGTAATGGTTGGAGTAATAAAATAGTATAATGGAGTGAAATCTCCTGGATTACCACTACAGATATTAGCTACTTGCATTTCGTATTTTGTCAATTCCAGTAATCCAGTGATGGTGTAGGTATTGGTAGCAACTGGAATGGTAGTCCAACTCGGGATGCCAACTTTTCTATATCTTAGAACGTAGTTATTAGTAGCATCTGTACCTGTATAAACTTCCCAAGTTACTTCTGCTGATGTTGGTGTAAGCTGATTAATGGTAAGCCCTGGAGGCGCAATATCACAGGTTCTAATGGTTGTAAATACTTGAGGATTCGACCATGGATTTTGAGTAGTTTCACCATTACATTTATTAGCAATTCTTACTTCATATGTTTTATAAGAACCCAAGCCAGTAAGGGTTATTGTATTTAATGGAGGTTGAGGGGTTGGAGCAATTGGTATCCATGTAGCAGATCCAACTTCTCTATATTCCATATAGTAAGAAGCATTACCTGCAAGAGGTCCCCAAGTTACTACTGCAGAATTGGTAGTTATATTGCTAATCACAATATTCGGAGGTGTAGGGTCGCAACGTGTTGTAAACTCGTTGTGAGAATATATACCCACTGAATTTTTACAAACAGCTGCTACTTCTACTTCGTATTGTGTAAACGGGATAAGACCTGTAAGTGTAGTTGAATTGGTTGCTGTGCCAAATGGCATCGCTGCAACGTTTACGGTAGACCAAACTGTTGTTCCTAATGGTCTATAATTAACGATGTAAGTAGCACCATTTTGATCTTGGTTCCATGTTACTAGAGCAGAATCATGAGTAACATTAGTTACCGTTACAGTAGGTGTTGCGTTATTACAAACCAACAAATTAATGTTGTCTATTGCAGCTGAAGGAGCAGTACCTACACTTCCATCATTTCTCCATTCGAATACCAAACGCATTGTAGTCCCTGCAAAGGGAGCAAGGTTAAGATTTAGGTTGCTATATGTTTGCCATGTTGCTTGTACATTCATATTACCTCCCAGTTGTTGTCTCCCAGTTGCCGCTGCAATCTGAGTTCCTGCTACTGGGGTAAAAGTAGCTGGTACTAGCCAAACTCGCAGGTAATCACAACAAGATTCTCCTTGTGCCTTCCAATCAAAAGTAAGTGAAGCACTTGTAGCACCTACAGGGATTGCAATATCTCTATATGCTTGTACTACTGATAAAGAAGAGATGGTATAAGCATTAGTTACGCCATTATCGTTGGAGATGTAAATAGAATTCCCTGTGTTTCCTGTAGCTGCTCCAAACGCCCATTTATTAGTTTGAGTACCAGTGGTAAAGCCAAAATCATTGGTGTTAAATGGTTGTACATATGGAATATTAGCAGGTATTTGAGTCGTCATAAATGTAGGTCCTGGTACCCAGATACTAGAGTTTGATGTGCTACAGATTGCACGTACCCACCAGTAATAAGTTGTATTAGGGATCAATCCCGCTGGAGTTACAGTAGTAGCGGTGGTACTGCCAGTAGCCGTAGTTGTAGGAGGTACTGCAGTTGTAGAAATATAGTATTGATATCCATTGGCTGGTGCTGGTGAAGGTGCCGTCCAATTAAGTATTGCATTATTGGCAGTAATAGTTCCAACGGCTAGGTTGGTAGGTACTTTACAAGTCGGTATTTGTAAGTTTACGTTGTCAATAGCTGCTGGTGGTTGAGTACCTGTAGAAGCATTATTTACCCATTCGAACACCAAACGCATTGTTGTACCTGCATAAGGTGTAAGATTCACGGCAGTGTTGAGGTAGTTTTGCCACGTATCATTTTGATTAAAGTAAGTACCTATCTGAATTCTGCTGTTAGCTGCTGTAGTAATATTAGTACCTGCAGTAGGAGTGTAAGATGCAGGAACTAGCCAAACTCTCATATAATCTAAAGTTGTTTGCCCCTCTGATTTCCAATCGAAGCTTAGTATAGCAGGACTTGCTGCATTAGTACCAGCAGGTACTGCGATATCTCTATAAGCATGTACAACACTTGTAGTGGTGATATTATAATTATTAGTGAGACCACCATCATTAGAAATATAAATAGAATTTCCAGCATTACCTGTTGCGTTACCATAAGCCCATTTGTTAATTTGGGTGCCAGTGGTAAATCCAAAATCATTAATGGTATTGAAATTTTGAGAATAAGGTAATGTTGCGGGGATTTGCGTCGTTGTAAAAGTAGTTCCGTATACCCAAATAGTGGAATTTGTAGTACTACAAACAGAACGTATCCACCAATAATACGTTGTATTAGGTGTAAGACCAGTAAGAGGACTAGAAGTACCAGTCACCGATCCTGTAGGGGCTGTGCTAGACGTTGGAGGAACAGAACTTGTAGATAAGAAGTACTGATAACCGCTAGGTGGTGCAGGGGATGGTGCTGTCCAAGTTAATGTTGCTGTTGTCGCTGCAATTGGATTTACAGACATTGCAGTTGGAATTTTGCAAGTTGGGATTTCCAGATTTACATTGTCTACCGCAGCCGCAGGTGCTGTACCTGTAGTAGCATTATTTACCCATTCAAAAACGAGACGTGCATTTGTTCCTGCATAAGGCGCAAGATTTACTGCAGCATTCGTATAGAATTGCCATGTGCTTTTTAAATTAAAGAATGTTCCAATTTGTATTCTGCTGTTTGGTACTGCAGTAATAGCTGTACCCGGTGTAGGAGTGAATGTAGCAGGTACCAACCATACTTTCATAAAGTCTAGTGTAGTCTGCCCTTCGGATTTCCAGTTGAAGGTTAATAATGCTGGAGTAGTAGCTGTCACTGTAGAAGGAATAATGAATTCTCTAAAAGCATGAACTATACTTGCAGAAGTAATGTTATACGTATTGGTAGTTCCAAAATCCTCCGAGATATAAATAGAATTTCCACCATTACCCGTTGCATTACCGTATGCCCACTTGTTAGCTTGCGTTACACCGATAAAACCAAAATCATTGATAGTTTCAAAATCTTGCGAGTAAGGAATTGTTGCAGGAATTTGGTTAGTCAAAAAGGTATTTGGAGCCGCTATCCAAATACTAGAATCTGTGGCACTACATTTTGCACGTACCCAATAATAATAAGTAGTATTTGGGATTAGGTTATTCAATGTAACAGAGTTGGTTGTAGTAAGCCCCGTTGGTGTTGTTGTGGGTGTAGGTGGGTTAGGATCAGTTGAAATATAGTATTCATATCCGATAGCTGGAGTTGGGGTTATTGCTCCCCAAGTAAGCGTTGCTCCCGTAGTTGTAATAGATGCTGGAGTAACCGTAGGGTTAGTAGGCATTTTACATGTAGGAATTTGAAAGTTTATATTATCTATTGCACCACCTGGCATCACTCCGCCACTAGCGTCATTTCTCCATTCAAAAATAAGTTTCATTGTGGTACCAGCAAAAGAAGATAAGTTAACCGAAGTATCAATATAAGTTTGCCAAGTAGCACCTTGTAGGTTTAGATTACCACCAACTTGTATTCTTCCTGCTCCGGTGGTAATTAGTGCATTTGCAGGTGTATAATTCCCAGGTACCAACCATACTCGTAGGTAATCATATATGCTTTCTCCACCAGCTTTCCAGTCAAATTTTAATATAGCTAGATCTGATGCTGTTGTACCGGCAGGTATTGTAAACTCTTTGAATGCGTGAACCACACCTGCATTACTAGCAATAGTATAATTATTTGTTACACCGTTGTCATTAGAAATATAGATGGAACTCCCTCCATTTCCTGTAGCACTTCCATAATTCCACTTATTAATCAATGTAGCGTTGAGGAAGGTAAAATCATTTCCTGTATCAAAATCTTGAGAGTAGGGTAATGGCGAGGCTTGCGCTCGTAAAAGCGGAGTAAAACCAATATTTACCAGACAAAAAAGAAGAATTAAAGAAGTAAAAAATTTCTTCATATTATACTATTTAAGAATTGTTAAGAATACAAAAATAATAAATTTTATCAGTTTGTTGCTGTTTATTGTATTAAAATAAATAATTAATAAGATATACTTTTAATTATTGTTATTAATAAGAGAATATGTATGTATTAAATAAAATTTAAAACTTCATATTCTTATTATATTTTAACAAAATTTATATATAAAAGATTTCTTCAGTTAAATAAATAAGCTTTTCTCTCCTTTTTTTTAGGGTATTCAATTGTATTTATATATTAAAATATAAATGCAATGGTGTAATTAACAATACGAATATTTGTTAAATAAATTATAAAATTCATAAATTGAGGTTAATTTTGCACCTATCTATTAATGTATAGATTTTTTATAAAGGATTATATTCGTAAATTGTCAGTAAGAAAAATATTACATTATTATGAGTTCAATTTCAGAAAAAAAAACAGATTCAATTATAGCATGGCCAAAATTTAAGAGCCAATATAATAACTTTATTAATGGACAATTTTTGGCTCCCGTTAATGGTAATTATTTTGATGTTGTTTCTCCAATCGATGGGAAAGTTTTCACACAAGCTGCTCATTCTTCAAAAGAGGATTTGGATTTAGCTGTTGATGCTGCAGAAAAGGCTTTTCAAACATGGAAAGATACATCTTCTACGGAAAGAAGTAATCTTTTAAATAAAATTGCCAATAGATTAGAAGAAAATTTAGAATATTTAGCTACTGTAGAAACTATTGATAATGGTAAAGCAGTTAGAGAGACATTAGCAGCCGATATCCCTTTGGCGATAGATCACTTCAGATATTTTGCCTCTGTAATTCGAGCAGAAGAAGGTTCTCTTAGTGAGCTAGATAAAGATACAGTCTCCCTTATTGTACACGAACCATTGGGTGTAATTGCACAGATTATCCCATGGAATTTTCCAATACTAATGGCTGTTTGGAAATTGGCTCCTGCATTAGCTGCTGGTAACTGTGTGGTTTTAAAACCAGCTGAAAGCACTCCTATCTCTATTTTATTATTAATGGAAATTATCCAAGATATTCTTCCAGCTGGAGTCGTAAATATTGTCAATGGATTTGGCGCAGAACTAGGTAGATCACTAGTAGCGAACCCTAAAGTTGCAAAAGCAGCTTTCACAGGTTCTACAGCTACAGGACGTTTGGTAATGCAATATGCCACGGAAAATATAATTCCTGTAACTCTAGAATTAGGAGGAAAGTCTCCAAATGTATTCTTTAGTTCTGTAATGGATGCTGATGATGCATTTTTGGATAAGGCAGTAGAGGGTGCAGTATTATTCGCATTGAATAATGGTGAAATTTGTACTTGTCCTTCAAGATTATTAGTACAAGAAGATATTGCTGATGCATTTATTGCAAAAGTAGTGGAAAGAGTGAAAGCTATTAAAGTAGGAAATCCTTTAGATAAAACTGTAATGATGGGAGCTCAAGCTTCTAAAATTCAGAAAGACAAAATTATGTCTTATATCCAATTGGGTAAACAAGAAGGTGCAGAAGTGCTAGTAGGTGGAGATGTAAACCAAGTAGGTGAAGGTTTAGAAGAAGGATACTACATCCAGCCAACAATCCTTAAAGGGAACAATAAAATGAGAGTATTCCAAGAAGAAATTTTTGGTCCAGTACTAGCGTTCACTACATTTAAGGATGAAGCTGAAGGTATTGCTATTGCTAATGATACTATCTACGGATTGGGTGCGGGTGTTTGGACAAGAGATGCACACCAATTATACACAGTACCTCGTAGCATACAAGCAGGTAGAGTTTGGGTAAACCAATATCACTCTTATCCAGCAGGTGCCCCTTTCGGAGGATATAAATTATCTGGTATCGGTAGAGAAAATCACAAAATGATGTTAGACCACTATCGTCAAACAAAAAATATGTTGATTTCTTACAACAAAAACAAATTAGGTTTCTTTTAATAGATTCTAATTTTAGATAAATAAAATGGGCTGGAACTTTAGGATTTCAGCCTTTTTTTTGTGATGAGGTTTTGCAGCAAGGATTTATAATTTTTATCTTTGAAATCTAATATAAAGTAAGATGGTAGGAATTATTATGGGAAGTCAAAGCGACTTACCGATTATGGAGCAAGCAGCCCAATTTTTGAAATCTTTGGAAATTCCCTATGAGTTAACGGTGGTTTCAGCACATAGAACGCCAGAAAGAATGTTCGATTATGCAAAGACGGCAAAACAAAGAGGTATAAAAGTGATTATAGCAGGAGCAGGAGGCGCGGCTCATCTTCCAGGAATGGTGGCAAGTTGTACCACTTTGCCAGTAGTTGGTGTTCCTATTTTGTCTAGCAATTCTATAGATGGATGGGATTCTGTATTGTCTATTCTTCAAATGCCTGGAGGAATTCCTGTGGCTACAATGGCTCTGAATGGAGCTTTAAATGCAGGAATTTTAGCAGCAAAAATAATAGGAAGTGCAGACGATAAGGTGTCAGAAAAACTAGATGTTTACCAAGAAGGCTTGAAAAATAAAGTTCTAGGAACGGTAGACGATATCAAAATGAAACACCCAAATCAGTACGATTTATAAGATATTAATAATGTTAACTTGAAAAAGCTTCAGAATTTTCTGATGCTTTTTTTTTGTTTAAAGGAATTGATTTTACTTTAATGGTTGAGGTATAGGATATGTATACAAATAAAAATAAACTGTCGCAAATAATTACGACAGCTTATGGTGAGAAGATATAAATTCGTTATTTTATTTTAGCAGACCATTCAATTCCACTGATGTCAGTAAGTTTCAATGTATAATCTTTTTTAAGGGAAATACCATTCAGATCAATAGTAAAATCGGCTTTTGCACCAAGCGGTATGATTAGACTATGTTTTCCAGACTTTATTTGTGTCACATAATGATTATTTATTTTTTCTTTTGGATAACGAGATAACTCCTCCTGATTAATAGATTTTACGACTTTATTATTTTCATCTAAAATCTCAATTCCAATTAAAAAAGAACCATAAACATCCGCTCCTTCTACCCTAAAAAGTCGAAAAATAAGCATTGAATTTTCATATTTAATATTTGAAATTTCCACTTTGGGTTTCACAGATTTGTTATGAAGGGTCCCGAAAACACCACCATGAAAGTATTGGTTGGTGAATAATGTAAGCCCAAAAATCAGGATGGACATGATAAGTACCTTTGGAGCAAAATTTTTAATTGGAAGTTCACCAGAACCTAAGATAGAAAACCACTTTTTGTGAGCAAAATTTGGGTATTTTTTCATGATTAAATAATCTAAAGAATAGGTACTGCTTCCTGTAAGATAGAGTACAAATCCGGTCGCTACTCCTAGTACCCCGATTTGCCATTCGTCCAAACAAGTGGTTCCTAGCCAACCAGATCCTAAAAGAATTCCCATAGCTAGAAAAAATATGCCCATGCTCATGAATCGGGTAAACAAACCAAGAATGATAAATAAGCCTACAATAGCTTCTATTATTGTAAAAATAACCATAGAAGTATGCAAATCATCAGGATGAGTAACCAGATATTCAATAATGGGTTTAATACCCAAAGCATTGGGCAGAAAATGATTGAATTTTTCGCCTATATAGCCTGCTTCTTCGGGGATAAGTTTATTTTCTAAGATGAGACGCCTCCAGAATGCAGAAAAATAAGTCCAGCCGATTACCCATCGTAAGGCAAGCGTGTAAAGCCCAGCTTTGCCATCTGCACTGTCAATATATTGTTTCATTGTTTTTATATTTTTATTAAACGAGAAGTGATAAATAATTCGAGAGAACCGTTAGGCAATATCAATTTTTAAACGTTTATATAAAATATATTTTGGTGGGCTATTGCCTAAAGATATTCTAGAATAATCTTTAAAAGTTTTAGAAGAACAGAGCGCAAAATTCAGATTTGTAGAAAAAGAAAAAGGTGTAATTCGACTAAGAATTTTCGATTTCTTTGTACCTGAAGTTTGTCTGTTTTCTATTTTCGAATACGAGCAGCTATTTGTAGAAGTCTTAGATTTGTTTAAAGGTTTAGCATAATCCAAATCTACTGCATGAAAAAATACTTCCTTAATTGTACAAGGCGTTAATGAAAATAAAACCAACCACATCGATAGGATGTATGTGTAATTTTTAAAGTTGTATAGTATTTTCAGCATGGCTACAAAAGTACAATTAATGGATGTGGTTTCTGTAGAAAATTGTGGATAAAAAGATTCCTTGCAATTTAATTCAATTTATATTAAAGTTATATTTTAAGCTGTTATAAAATTTTATATACATTAGTGAAAATAATTTTCTATTACCAAAATCACTTAAGACGTAATAAAGGGAAATTTTAAATGACAATAATTTTTTACGAAGGAATGTGTAAATATAAACTGTAAGATTTACAAATAAGCTAAATGAGGAAGCCAACTGTAAATAGTGGTAGTAAAATCTCGAATTATTTATAGATATATTTCCCAGTGTCATTTCGATTGTAGCGCAGCGGGGTAAAAAATCCGTTTTCTACTTAAAGATTTCACCTGTCGTCGAAATGACAAATGCTGTGTTTTTTATTAAAATGATAAATGTTGTGTAGAATTTTATTTAGACAAAAACGCTTTTACTTTTTTATAAATTTAAAAGTTTCAGTTCCGTTGGATTTTATTATTTGCAAAATATACTGACCAGATACAAGCTGTTGGATATTTATAAAGTTTTTTTCAAGTGTCTCCTTTAAAACGATTCTTCCAGTTGCATCTACAATTTGGAAACTTTTGATATCTTCTCCATTCTTTATAAATATAATATCATTTACAGGGTTAGGGTAGATTTTTATTTGATGTGAAATGTTATTTTCTTTAGTCGATAAAATAGAATTTCAATTTGGGTTGTGTGTATCTCCAGTTATCGTCCAACCTTTTGTATTCATCAGCGAATTTCTTGCTGCTACAGCTGCGGGATGAGTATAGACTTGTGGTGCTGCTGTACCAAAGTTTATAGAATTGGGAGTGTGACTGTTGTTTTTCCAACCATACAAAGTGCTATCGTAGTTTTGGCAATTGAGCCCTGAGTCTGACAGCATATTCTCTGCATTTACTAAAGAAGTTAAATTCCAATTTCCTAAATTCTGATTGAATTGCGGAGTCCACAAAAACATTTCTTTCATATTGGTCACTTTAGAAACATCCCAATTTCCAATATCGCTATTAAAAGAAGTTGCCGCATGAAACATATGTTCCATAGTTGTTACTTTACTGGTATTCCATTCTGCCAAAGATTGGTTGAAAGTATGGGCTTCATCAAACATAAAATCCATATCGGTTACATTGGATACATTCCAACTGCCAATAGGTTGATTAAATTGTGATGCAACACCAAACATATAATAGGTTGTGGTAACGGATGAGGTATTCCAATTTCCAAAACTAGGGTTTCCTACCAAAGAAGAGCAGAGATAAAACATTTGTCGGAAACTCGTCACTTGAGTTAGATTCGGACTATCTGTTGCGGTAATATTCATATTTTGGCAAAAGACAAAAGAATCTTCCATCGTAGTCCATTGGATGTTGCCCCACTGTTAGATATTGATAATTTTTCCGCTATCGGGGTTAGAATAGATAGGTGTAAGCGTGTTGTCGAAAAATCGAACTTGTCTGAAAACACCATTGCCATTGGTAATACTCACACGGTAGGTTGCATTGGCAGGAATAGGATTCTGTGGCGTTCCAAATAAAATGGTGAATTCTTTATCTGAGGTAACATTGGTTAGTGTACCATTATGCTGAGGATATCCTATTTCTATCCAATTTACGTTGAAATTGGTGCCTCTTCCTGGAAATCTTACTTGTTGGCTAATTCCGGTTTCCAAACGGTAATAAATTCGGATTGTGCAAATGCTGATGAAAATAAAAAAGTGAAGAATAAAACGTAAAAGTATTTCCTAACTATCTGATTTTAGTAAATATACTATTAATTTCAAGAGGTTTATAAAATAAAAAAAGCGCTCCGTTTTGGAAGCGCCGAATATTTTTCATTAATCTTGAATCATATAGTCTAGAGTATTTTTTTGCACTGAAATAGCACCAAAAAGTGCGAGTAGGAAAGCAAATGCATAGAACCCTTTTTCACTTGGTAAAATGGTTGCATTGAAAAGCCCAATGGCTAATAGTACTATAGACGATAGAGTAGCAAACCAATAAGTCCCATAGTAGATGTCTGTTACTTTACTGTTTTCTAGGCGATCTCTCACAGGTTGTTGTTGCGATACTACGGCAAACATACCATAAAGTAGAATGGTGAAATAATTTCCTTTTTCGATCAGTTGCATTTCGGCTCTAGCCAAGCCTACTATAAAACCAATCATACCTGCACCTATGAAATCCACGAAGTCGCTACTAATGGGTTCGACACTCCTTATTTTTTTATATATTTTGTGTTTAATTTTAGTCTACATTGTTTAGCCCCGATAGAAGCGGTTACCCCACAGCATGGCGTTAGAAAAAGAGGGTTTTTGGAGTTGGTGGGCGAAGGCGCGAGGAGTAGAAGCGGATAGCGGGAAATAGCTGCTGATTGTGCTTGAGTGAGGGAGTGTTGTAGAGTTTATGAGTGATGAAGTTTTTATGTATTGAAGTGAATTATGTTTTTTTAAAATGTTTGAAAGTTTATGGGTTTTGTAGTTTTTGGGAATGAAAAAACGCTTCAGAATTTTCTGAAGCGTTATTGGTATATTGATTCATCTATTGTCTTCCGACTTTAGATTTTTACAAATTAATATCTGTAGTATTCCGGTTTGAATGGACCTTTTACATCTACTCCTATGTATTGAGCTTGCTCTGGAGAAAGTGTTTCTAGCTCTACACTTAATTTTTTAAGGTGAAGTTCTGCTACTTTCTCATCAAGATGTTTTGGTAACATATAAACTTCGTTTCCGTACGCTGCAGAATTGGTCCACAATTCGATCTGAGCCAAAGTTTGGTTAGAGAAAGAGTTACTCATCACGAAAGATGGGTGACCTGTAGCACAACCTAAGTTTACCAATCGACCTTCTGCAAGAATAATAACTTCCTTACCTTCAATTGTATAGATGTCAACTTGAGGTTTTACTTCAGATTTTGTACCACCATAGTTTGCGTTCAACCAAGCCATATCGATTTCGTTATCGAAGTGACCGATGTTACAAACGATAGCCTTGTCTTTCATTTTAAGGAAATGTTCTCCTCTTACGATATTGAAGTTACCAGTTGTGGTGATGATGATATCTGCATTATCTACTACTGTATCTAGTCTTTTTACCTCGTATCCGTCCATTGCAGCTTGCAATGCACAAATTGGGTCGATTTCTGTAACGGTAACGATAGAACCAGCTCCTCTGAAAGAAGCAGCAGTACCTTTACCTACGTCACCGTAACCACAAACTACCACTCTTTTACCCGCCAACATAATGTCTGTAGCTCTTCTTACAGCATCTACTGCAGATTCTTTACATCCGTATTTGTTATCGAATTTAGATTTAGTAACAGAATCGTTAACGTTGATCGCAGGCATTACCAAAGTTCCGTTTTTCATTCTTTCGTACAATCTGTGAACTCCAGTAGTAGTTTCCTCAGAAAGTCCTTTGATATCTTTTGTTAATTCTGGGTATCTATCGAAAACCATGTTCGTAAGATCACCACCATCATCCAAAATCATGTTTAATGGTTTTTTGTCTTCACCGAAGAATAAAGTTTGCTCAATACACCAATCGAAATCTACTTCATTAAGACCTTTCCATGCGTAAACCTGAATTCCTGCAGCGGCAATAGCAGCAGCAGCGTGATCTTGAGTAGAGAATATATTACAAGAAGACCAAGTAACCTCAGCTCCTAATGCTACCAAAGTTTCTATAAGTACAGCCGTTTGAATTGTCATGTGAAGACAACCTGCAATTCTTGCTCCTTTTAGCGGTTGAGACGGTCCGAATTCTTCACGGATCGACATTAGACCTGGCATTTCTGCTTCAGCAAGAGTAATTTCTTTTCTTCCCCATTCTGCAAGGGCGATATCCTTAACTTTATAAGGAACATATTGTGTGGTAGCTTCCATCTATATGAATATTTTTTTGCAAATTTACAAACTAATATCTTGCTGACCAAATATGCCCTTATACCGAGATTTTTCCGATCAGAATGCAACAATCCTAGTTTGGAAATACAATGAAGACGATGATTTGCGTGCCGAAGAGCTGCTAGAACCCGAAAATGCAGAAAAAGTAAAAGACTATCATCCCAAGAAAATGCTAGAGGTTTTGATGGTTCGAAAACTTTTGAAAAGTCTAAAACCCAATTCTAAAATTTTATACAGAGACAGAGAACCATATCTAGATACGATGGATGCTGAGATTTCTATCACCCATTCTTTTCCGTATGCAGCACTGGCTCTCTCTAAAAATAAAATCGGAATTGACGTTGAAAAATTCAATCCGAAAATATTGAGGCTTATCGATAAATTTACTTACGAAAATGAAAGAGGTTTTATCCCAGAAAATTTGGCAAGCACTTTCTACACTATTATTTGGAGTGTAAAGGAAAGTATGTACAAAATACATCATTCCAAATATTGGTCATTAAAGAAAAACTACGAAGTAAAACCATTTCAGCTAGAATATCTAGATAAAATTGGATGCAGAGTGTATGATGAAACCTACTCTGACGAGTTCAATGCAAGGGTAAAGTTTTTTGACGATTATTGCTTTACGATTGTGGAAGAGTAGTTTCGGTCTTGTATTTTTCTACTACTTTTCTTTGTTCCTTTGCGACATCATAGATCAACTCCAAAACATCATGAATGTTTTTTAGTTCTGCAACATGAGAAATTCTGTTAGGATCTCTACGATCATAAAATTCTTGCGAAAGCAATTCTTTTTTTCTTTGGTCGATTAAATATTCCAAAGTAGATTCTTCAGGTTCCAAACGGCTTTCTTTCTTTAGAGAGTCGGGAATTTTTTCGTCGTTAAGCAAAGCTGACGTTTGTATCATTTCCGAACTTATTTTCTTGCTCCAGCTTTCTGCGTCTATTTCCTCATATTTTTTATCTTTTCTCGGATATTGAGAAAGAGATGCCGTGTACGCAGTAATCAAGTGTGAAGTTGCAACAAACTGATGTACGGCTTCCAATTTTTTCTGTTGATTTTTTGGATCCGAAATCATTCGTTGGAAATTATCAGATAAATTGGCAAGTGAGATAATAGCATCCTTTCTATTCACCTTATAATCTAAAATATCAAAATCCTCCGTTTGAAATTTTGCCATCACACTATTGAAATACGTCAAATTACTCTTTGCTGATTTTTTCATTAAATCTAAATTTTGTGTATGTTCCCAAACCGGAAGTACCGCATAGGAAACTAGAAAAGTAATGATGCCAGCAATAACAGTATCCGCAATTCGGTCTTTAAAGATGATATTGATATTTCCGGGATTAAGAAAATTAAAACTCAAAAAAACATAAATCGTCATAAAGAAAACAGCCCAAAAATATCTTCCTTTAAGCAAACTAAAACACAAAATCATGCTTAGTAACAATAAAGCTAATAATACAGAATTAGCATGTATAAAATAGAGTATTGCATAGGCAATCATCGCGCCAGCAACCGTTCCGTATAATCTCAGCCAATTTCTTTTTTTGGTAATAGAGTAGGCAGGTTTTAGGATAGCAATAATGGTAATGAGTATCCAATACGTGTGTCCGATTACTAAAAAGGGTAGAAGTGATACCAAATATCCTAATAGTAAAGCAATTGTAATCCTTAGAGCGTGTCGGAAATGGGAAGAATTGAGTGAAATATTTTCAAGTAAGATTTTTCGGTTGATTTTCTCCTGATTAGGCACGAATTTTTTTAGATCTAAACCTGTAGAAAGACTTTTTGCCATCTTTACATTATGATCAAATACTTTATATATTTCTTCAATTTCCTCGGTGATTTCTTTGATACGTAGCAGAATTTGCTTTAGAATCATAAAATTCTCTACGGTGTTTGCGCTTAAAGATTTGTTTCTAAGGTCGAAATAATCGGAATGAAGTTCTTGAGATTTTAGTCCCAAATTATGAAGAGGTTTTGCTCTAGTACTACTTTGCAGAGAAATCCCAATATTAGTAAGCTCGTCTGCTAAAACATTAAGATAGTCATGGATTTTTACCAATATAGTATCGTCTAGAAAACTGTTTTGGAGCTTCTTATAATCGCTTTCAGAGGTCATTAGTTTTTCATGAAGATCCATAGAATTAAGGAAAGTAAGCATCAATAATCTACTGAGTGTTGTAGATTCTTTTACAATAATTCTTGTTTTAAATACGGTTTCTCTGGTTTCTTCTTGAAGGTTTTTGATGGCAACTTGTTTGGCAAAAATCTGGGTGTGAAGCTTGTCGAAATCTGGATTTTTTTGATAAAAATTAGCTTTAATTTTAAGAAACTCTGCCAACTGGAGATAATTTTCACCAATCATTTGGCTGGATAATTTATAAGGTTGTATGGTCGTTACCACTAGAAACACCGTTAAAAACCAAATACACCCCGAGGCGAAAATGAGTAGACTAGTAATAATGTGACTTCCAGAAAGATGCCCGTCTATAAAGATGGCTAAAACTACCAAGGCGAGAGATCCTACAGCAGCGAGCCTTTGTCCATAGATCCCGATAAGTGAAAAGAACATTCCGAATACAATTATTTCTAATAATACCAAAATAAGAATACCCTTTACCAAACTGGCAATGGTTGCCACGGCTATGAAACAAAGAATAGCAAATATCAAAGAATTTCTCCTTCTAATGAAAGGGCCAGGTTGATCTGTAAGTGCTGCAAAACTGGTACCTAAAGGAAAAAGGAAATACTCTTTTAGTATGCCAAAATAAGCCAACACCAAACATGGAAGCACAGTAGCTAGAGTAATCCTTATAGAAGAATATACATATTGACTGGTGACAAATTTTTTGAGTTCGGCAGAGTAGTTCATATAACAAAAATAAATATTGAAAACAACAAAAGCCTCATAAACATGAGACTTTTGAAAAAATTATGTGTTACGATTTATTAATTATCTATATTAGAAGTCTCATCTCCAATATTCCAAGTTAATCCGAAACGTAGGGTGTTATCCAAAGCGGTATTTATTTTAGACATATTAATAAGATAAGAAATATCTAGTCCAAACGATTTGTATTTCAACCCAACACCAGCAGTTGCAAACTGTCTTGCACCTTGTTCTTCACTTTCGTGGAAATAACCGCCTCTTACGGCAAATGCATTATCGTAAGAATATTCTAGTCCACCACTATACATAATAGAATTGGTATTGTTGAAAGATTTTGAAATACCTTGCATCACGCCAACATTAGGTATCGCGTATATTGGCTGTCTAGTATTTGGGTCTGTACCTACTAGTTCAGATCCTGGAACTAATATTTTAGAACCTTCTACACTAAGGCTTACTCTGTTCATATCATCTAAGAACATATCATATCCCAAACCTAATCTTGCCATTGTTGGAAGATATGATCTAGATTCTTCGTTACCTGTATAGTCTAATTTTGGACCCAAGTTGGATACTACCAAACCGGCGTTTACCTTACCATCATATCCACCAAAGCTAGAAAACTTTGGAGAGGAGTAATAAGAGGAAATATCTAGTGCAAAAGAACTCGCTGGCTTTAGTGTAGTATCAGTGTTAAATCCACCCGCTAAGTCAGAACGTATATATCTACCCGTAACCCCCATAGAGAATGAGTCTGAAAACTTCATTGCATAAGCAACATCAAAAGAGAATTCGTTTGGCTTTGAGGTTCCCATAGAAGTTACATCGTTACCTACTAGCTGTGTAAGGTCTACCTCACCCATATTGAAGTAATAAATACTTGCAGAGATAGTAGCTCTTTCATCTTGTCCTAAAAATTTGTGGAAAGCCCCATACAACAAGAATACATCATTGGTAAGTTTCCCCATGTAAGGAGTATAGTTCAACCCCACTGAAGAACTTGTCTTACTGAATGGGTATTTTGCCGCATTCCAGAATTGAGAATAAGCATCAGGTGAAGTTACAACCCCTTGATCTCCCATACCTCCAGACCTTGCATCGGGAGCAATTCTAAGGAAGGGTGCACCTGTCAACACAGGTCTTACTAGACTCAGGTCTTGCGCATATCCCAAAAAGCTGGCCGTTAAACCAATTCCCAAAAACAGTTTAGTAGTTAAATTCATATATCGTCTTTTATATATTATCAGTTTTTTATCTATAGTAAAGTTTACTTATTATTTTACTTCAAAAGTACCATTTTTTCTACAGCTGTAGCACTACCTTTGCATTTTTCTTGATTTTGACTTTTTGCAAATATCTTAAAAATATAAGTACCTTTTGCTACTGTATCCCCAAAATCATCTTTCGCATCCCATTCAATTGCTTGTTTCGGAGTTCTATATCCCTGTAAGAAAGGCTCTGAAACTACAGCTTGAGATAGCGTTCTTACCAATTTTCCAGTGATGGTATAAATTTGCACATTGACATCGAGGATATCATCACAATTATGTTCAAAATGGATATACGTCTTATTGGTAAACGGATTGGGCCAGTTTAGAGGTCTATTAATCGTCAAGTGTTGGTCTGCCTCATCTTTTACCTCAAAGTTTAACGTTTCTACCGTGGAATTATTGTTGATGTCCCAAACTTTAAATGACAATTGATGTTGCCCTATGGATAAATTTTTAAAAGGATAGGTTACATTACCTTTTTGATAATCTGCTAAGCTAGGATTTAGACAGCCATTTCCTTCACCTGAAGCATAAAAATCATTGAGAACAATGGTATTAATTACCTGACCATCCAAATATACCGTAATATCATGTCCAATGCCAGATCCTGTAGAATTGATACCAGTGTCATCTGTAAGACATGCCAAAAGCATAGGATTTTGGTTGGTAATACCACCGTTAGCAAAATTGGTATTGTTCATATATAATTTTACTTTTGGCGGTTCATTATCATTTAGTCCATTAGGATTTAGATCTCCTACTTGTACAGCTTGATTATTGAAAACATCTGTCACTTTATTATCTGCGTATCCCAACAATCTCCCTTCTCCTACAGCATAATTGATGTCCTTAGGAACATAGAATTCTACTGTAAAGACTCCATTCACAGCGGTACCCGATGCTTTCACAATGGCACTTCCTTCTTCTTTATAATTTAAAATGGGAGTAAGGTGTCCATCATTATTTAGCGTAGATTTGTTTAGTTTTTTATCAAAAATATTTATAACTACTCGTCCGTTGAATGTGGTATTGGTAGAACCATTGGCATTATTGATGTGACCTTTTATTTTCACAAAATCCAATCCACGGATCAATCCTGGTACTGGTGTTTCTATATCATCTATCACCAATAGCCTTTTGGGTCTGCTTAGTTTCATAGCTGGATCGCCCAATACATTTACTTTCAAATGATTGGAGTTCGCACCTGTCAGTTTCTTTGCATTGAGATGTGCATCTCCTACGGTAAGGAAATCATCATTTACCATTTTGAACATTTCTGTTGTATATCTATTGGTAAAGGAAATTCCGTAGTCTACTGCTACTGCACGGCTAGAAGTAATCATCGCAGCAGCACCACCTAGTTTTAGTTTCATCAATTGCTCACCTGCTGATGAGGTAGCGGGTTCGTCCCAAAGCGTAAACTCACACGTAATTGTTGATACAAATGGAAATCTGCTATAAACATTAGAAAAATTATGAGCCGCCTGAATTTCCGTTAAAGTAAAGACTCTCTCTTGTGCCCAACCATTGATTCCTCCATGCCCGAAATAAAATAAATAAAGACTATTTCCTAGATCATTAGATATCGCTTGGTTTACCTGAGAATATCTTTGTCCACCTGCCGTACTTTGAGATTGGAAGGAATCTAAATACAATTTTCTCACGTTATACTCCTTCAGATTACTAGAGCCTGCCACCTCGAAGTTACTCTCTAAAGTATTATTCAGAACAGTATGAAAAGGAGTTCCTCCCTCATTATCATCGTCAGCCACAAAGTCTAGCTTCATTCTCCATTCCCCAAAAGGAGTAGATTGTCCTGCCAACGAATTGTAGTATGCCAAAGTTTTATCAATCATATTAGCTGCTTCTGTGGGGTTTGCCGCCGGAATTCTCCCTATTGGTACATCAGGAAGATTATTAGAAAGTTGTGAAGCTGTTTGTGGTTTGGTCATTACAATATAATCATCTGTGACAAATGAACTCACAAAATCTGAAGATTCTTCACTTTCGTAGCCCGGTACAACATTGGTATTATTGGAAATTCTATTTTTATAATCGAATGATGCATCACCCAAAATCAAAACATATTTCAATCGCTGGTTAATATTCAGTTTAGAGATAAAATCTCTTACAGCTGTCAAATCTCTGCTCCCGCTACCAAATTCATTGTAGATTTTGGCTAAATCTACAATCTCCACATGATAATTATTTTTAGTCTCATGGTAATTGGCCATTCTCTGAGCCTGAGACATCATCTCTGGAGTTGTAATTATCAAATAATCTACATTTTGTAAAGCCGAAATATTTTGATTGTTTACTCTCTCTACAAACTGTGGACTGTAAGCCGAGTCCGCTCGAAATGCCACAAACTCATTATTGAAATTGGGATCAGAAGCGGTGTATGCGAAATTAAATACGCCACTACCAGTAGCTTTATTTACTCTTCTATTGGCATTGGTAATATCTGTTACATCCCATATTTGTTCTAAATTGCTTGTACTAGAAACACTAAATCCATAGTTGATATTAGAACCACTAACTAAAGAGAAATCTCTAAAATTCATTTGAGTTCCATTAAATTTCAACTCTTCTTTATACTGAACCTCTAAATAATCAAAGTAAAATGCTCCATTAGGATTCGTGCTAATATTCGGATTGTATTTTAAAGTAATTTGATTTCCGCTTAGATTAGAAATATTACCATTGTACCTTAGAGGAAAGTAATCATAAGCATAGTCTGGAGCATTGGGAGGAACTGCTCCTACAGAAGGATTCAAATTATTGATACTGAAGTCTACATAGTTTTGTTGCGCAAGATAACCAATTACTTGCGTTCTATACTTGATAACATCTGAAGTAGAAATAGGTGATTTTGTAGTAAGTGTTATTGTTTTTTCGGCTAAAAAAGGTTGATCTTCTACCCAAGTTCTACCTACTTTTAATAAGTTTTTTTGATCATTATTAATTACCTGATAGTCGTCATATCGGGTGATAAGTGGAGTAGTGGGCAAATTAATGTCTATATTTTGAACTCTTTTCCCTGCTCCTTTATCTACCGTGATATAATAATATGAAAAATCTTCGTAGATATTTTTAACACCATTGGTACGGTCGATTCTGGTATCTTTTCTTTTGTATCCATTCCCATTAGTGGTATCATAAAGGTTGTATCCATTTGGTCCTTGTGCATAGAAGAGGGCATAGTCGTTGTCATTCCAAATGCCGTCTTCTTCACCTACAACTTGTATAGCATTCTCTTGAAGGGCATCATACTTCACATCTTGGTTATGTTCGGGAAGCATTATTCCTCCATTACCATAAATTCTAAAATTCTTTGGATTAAAGTTGGATGGATTAATCCCATTATCACGCAAAAATTGAGTAGTAATTTTAAAAATCCCAGATTTATCAACCTTTATTTTATAAAAAGTACCACTAGAAAGCGGGTTTCCAGTAGTACCAGCTTTTTTTGCAAAAATGCTAGCTGGTGAGGTGGTCTCTATGAGATCATAGGAAGAGAGTCTCAGTATTTTTCCTTTTTCTTGTTTAAATAAGGCAACACTTACGTCTGCATATCTTTCTCCTTCAATAGTGTAATAATTGATGTCGGCAATTTCGTAGTCGGGTAACAAGGTTTGGTTGATTTCATACAAATCTTTTGTTGATACAGCTTCCCAAACGAGGTTTGAAATTTTTATATGTTTGTCTCCAACTCGTTGTTTATTTTGAATAAATATATTGTTTTGAGCGTAAGAAAATCCTTCATTTCTAAATTTTGGTAATGTCTTTTTATTTTCTCCGAAATTTTCAATTTTCGAGCCTTCCCATTCTATACGTGTTTTTTGCGCATATATAGTTGATACAGAAGTGAATAAGAAGATTATTGCTGTTTTTAGTCTCATGTTCAGTTTTGAATTTTCTAAATTACAAAATAAATGATTATTTTATAATAACACGTGATACAATAAAATTTATTTGTTATCATTTTTCAAAAAAATCAAATCTTTACTTGATTTATTGAATAATTTATTTTTTCTTTGTACTTTGAATAATATTTATATCGACTATGAAAAAACTAAAGTTGTTTTCATTAATAGCATTAAGTTCTACACTTGCATTAACCAGTTGTGGTGGGTCAGGTACCAACAAAGGCGGAGGTACTAAAAAGTTTGTCAGCAAGACAGGTTGGAAACCAAACGAAAAACAGGGTTGGTTTTTTGCAGGAAAGCAACAAAAACAGAAAGGGTGGCCGGGAATGGTATATGTAGAAGGTGGAACTTTTACAATGGGATTAGTGAAAGATGATGTTATGCATGATTGGAATAACTCGCCTCGCAGAATGCAGGTAAGTTCATTCTTCATCGGAGAAACAGAAATTACTAACTACGAATACCGCGAATACCTTACATGGTTGAAGTATGTATTTCCTCCTAGTGATCCTAGTTTCAAAGAAATCTATAATGGTGCATTGCCTGACACCTTATTGTGGGATAACAAACTATCTAGAAATGATCTTAACGAAACTTACTTCAGAGATCAGAACTTTGATTATTATCCAGTGGTAGGGGTTTCTTGGTCTCAAGCTAACAGATACTGTGAATGGTTGACTGATAGAGCGAACGAAAAAGCATTAATGCAAGCAGGTATCATCTCAAAAGATTTGTACATCAATGAATCTAATAATCAAGGTGGGACTGCATTTAATATGGATAAGTTCAAATCGAATGATCCTGAAATGCAAGGATATATAAACGAACAAAGATTACAGCAAAAATCGGGTATGAAAACTACCAACCAAAGATTACTAGCTGCTAATCGTTCTCCTAGCTCGGCTATGGTAACAAAGTTCAGACTTCCATCGGAAGTAGAATGGGAGTATGCAGCTCTTGGGATGGAGAAAAATAGAGAGTACAACAACTATCTAGAGAAAAAACCACAGATCGATAAACTTAGAGGTACTAAGGGTAAAGATAGAGGGATGATTCTTGCCAACTTCAAACAAGGACGTGGTGATTACTCTGGACCTGCAGGTTGGAAAAACGATGGTGCTGCACAAACTTCTGATGTAAGACAATTCCCATCTAATGATATCGGTGTTTACGGTATGTTCGGGAACGTTGCAGAATGGACTGCAGATGTGTACAGACCAATCATAGACGAAGATTATTCAGATTTTAATTATTATAGAGGAAATATGCCTCAAGCTATTGTAAGAAACGGAGACGGAACTTATAAAATGGTGGATGAAGGGAATATTAAATATGATACTTTAGCTGATGGAAGATTGGTTTACAAAAACCTTCCAGGTCAGTTTGAAAGACAAACTATAGCAGATTATAGAAACTACAAAGATGGTGATAAGCAATCTTCATTAGACTATAGAAATGCGAGTGACTCTGCAGACTCTTACAATATGTACAATGCTCCGGCAAAAAGATTTATTGTAGATGCGAATGGTAAAGTAATCCTTCAAAAGGATACAAAAGAAAGAACTTCTGGTATTTCTAATGATATTAGAGTAGTAAAAGGTGGTTCTTGGCAAGATTCTGCGTACTGGCTAGATCCAGGACAAAGAAGATATAAAAGAGAAGATTCAGGCTACGGTTGGATCGGGTTCCGTGTAGCTCAAGATGCTAGAGTTAGTGATAAAGCTAGAACAAGAAGATAATATTTCTCAAAATACTTATAAAAAACCTCTCGATCTTTCGAGAGGTTTTTTTATTTTTGAGGTATGAATATAGAGCAGTTTTATCCGTTATTTTTGAAAGCTCAAAAAGTAACGATTGATAGTAGAAAAATCACAGCAGGAGACTTGTTTTTTGCCTTTTCCGGTGAAAACTATAATGCCGCAATATTTGCTGATAAAGCAATTGAAACAGGCGCTTTGGCTGTAATTGTAGAAGACAATAAATTTGAAAATATAGATAAAAATATTTTCTATGTGCCTTCCACTTTGGTTTTTTTACAAGAATTAGCTATTTATCATAGAGCTCAACTCAGCATACCTATTATTGGTCTTACTGGTAGTAATGGTAAAACTACTACCAAAGAGCTAATTCATGCTGTGTTATCCAAAAAATTCAACGTCCAATATACGGTTGGAAA
The DNA here is from genome assembly GCF_045629545.1 of Chryseobacterium sp. Lineage (GTDB taxonomy): Bacteria > Bacteroidota > Bacteroidia > Flavobacteriales > Weeksellaceae > Chryseobacterium. Next base: position 137,153 of record NZ_JAZQRK010000052.1, read on the forward strand.
TCTTAATAATCATATAGGCGTACCTTTAACGATATTGTCCATTAAGCCCGAGCATAATATGGCTGTTATAGAAATGGGTGCTAATCATCAAAAAGAAATAGAATTTTTATGTACCATTGCAAAACCTAATTTTGGCTATATCACCAATTTTGGTAAAGCGCATTTGGAGGGATTTGGAGGTTTTGAAGGTGTGATCAAAGGGAAATCTGAATTGTACAGTTATCTGCAAACCAATGGTCAAACAATTTTGGTTAATGAAAATGATCCTATTCAGGTAGAGAAAACGAATGGTTATTCGCCAAAAATAACATTTGGAACATCCAATTCGGATTACAATTATCAAATTCTCACCCGCGAACATTGTGTAGGATTTATATTAGATAATAGGACGGTGATTTCTCAACTTACAGGAGATTATAATTTTACCAATCTTTGTGCTGCTGCAAGTTTTGGTCAATATTTCGGAATTGAAACAACCGATATTAAAGCGGCTCTAGAAGCGTACACACCTACCAATATGCGTTCTCAAATTGTGAAAAAGGGCGACAAAACTTTGGTAGTAGACACATATAATGCCAATCCTAGTTCGATGTCTGCATCGCTTCAGAATTTCAAATCTTTTATTGGTTCTAAAACCATTATCATCGGAGACATGCTAGAATTGGGAATAGAAAGTGATGAGGAGCATAGAAATATTTTAAAATTAGCTTCAGAATTAGGTTTTGATGAAATAATTACCGTGGGTCCAAATTTCAAAAATGTAAATGCAGAGATAAAGTCTTTTGATTCTACCCATAATTTGGTTTCCTATCTTACCTCTAACAAGATATTATCTGAAAATATATTGTTAAAGGCATCAAGAGGAATTACTTTGGAAAAAGTAATCGAGTTTATTTAGTTTGGCTTTCCCAATATTCAGTTATAATAAGCTGAATATTTTTAAATGTACTTGGAAATACTTCACTTTCAATCTGTGAAGTATTTTTCCAGGCAACTTCCGTTATTCCTTCTTCAATCTGAGGTTTAGAAGTATCTTCACCGTCAAAATCCATTTTAAACCAATGCGTGAACTTCAATACGCGATCTCCATTTCTTTCTATGTAGATGTGGTAAGTGGTATTGATAAACTGTCCGAGAACAACATCACGAAGTCCGGTCTCCTCTTCAATCTCTCTGATTGCAGATTCTTCACGAGATTCACCGATTTCCATTTTACCTTTTGGAAGATCCCATTTCCCTAACCTTTTAATGAAAAGTAAGTCGCCATTAGGTTTGTAAACAAGTCCGCCAGCCGCTTCAATAATTCTAAATAGTTTTTTAAACTCAGACCAAATTTCGTCCAAATTTTCCCCATAAACATTGAGTTCTTTCACCGACGTATTTTGAAGAAGATCCAGTGCGATTTCTAAAGTCGTGAAACTATCATATTTTAAGGTTTTTTCTAAGTTTTCTGGCTCCTTAGAGAGTAATAATTTTTTTTCGTTCACAAAAACTTTATACATTTGTAAGAATTTAATTACAAAAATAAAAAAATGAATCTAGAAGGACGCAAAATAATCGTGAATAAATCAGCTAAAGAACTTTCGGAACTTTTGAAGGTTTCAGAAAACTATAAAGATTTCATGCCGGATGGTCTTCAGAAGTTTGAAAGCCGCGAAGATGGATTCAAATTTGGTCTTCAAGGAATGCCCGAGATTGCTCTAAAAATAGGAGAAGTGAGCGAGGAGAAAGCAGTCCTTAATTCTGCAAGTTCTAATTTAGACTTTTCTTTAACGGCAACTCTTAATGCGCTTAACGAAACTCAAACTGAGGTGCAAATGCTTTTCGAAGGGAAATTCAATCCATTTATCAAAATGATGGTAGAAAAGCCTTTGAAAAACTTTATCAATGATCTTACTGATAAGATAGAACTTTATAAATAAAATGCAAACCTTCAGCAATGGAGGTTTTTTTATGCAATTACACCAGTGCAATGGTCATATTTCGAGCCTGTAGTGGAGGATAAAACGTTATTGATGTTGTTCTGTCTTAATACACCCATGAATGCAAATATAAGGGCTTCTTTGAAGTCGATGGTTAGAGAATCGGGAATAATGATTTCACTAGTAGTTTTAGCTGTAATTTTTTCTATTAAAAAGTTATTATAGGAACCTCCACCTGTGAAAAGGACTTTTTTTACCTGAAATTGATTGAAAATATTAGAAATCTGAAGCGCTGCATGTTCTGTGATAGTTGCTAAGGCATCTTCAGAAGAAAGTTTATTTAATAATGGAAATATTTCTGCGTTACACCATTCAATTCCTAAGGATTTAGGATGTAGTTTTTGATAAAAGGGTAACTGATTTAATTTTTCTAAAACAATATTGTTAATGGTTCCTTGTTGGGCAATATTTCCTTTTTCGTCATATTTTTTGCCCAATTGTAAAGCAAAATGATTCAGTACAATATTAACGGGACAAATATCAAAAGCGATTCTTTCACCATTTTTTAATAATGAAATATTAGAAAAACCACCTAAGTTGATGCAAGCGTCATATGCTGAAAATAAATGATGATCTCCTATCGGTACCAAAGGAGCTCCATTACCTCCCAATAAAACATCTTGAGATCTAAAATCGTAGATGACAGGAATTTGATTGACAATTTTTATCGCTCTGCCATCACCAATTTGCAGGGTGAATTTTTTTGAAGGTCGGTGAAAAACGGTATGTCCATGAGATGCGATTAGATCAATTTTTTGGAGAGATTTTTTAGTGATAAAATTTTTTATGGTCTCTCCTAAAAAAAAGCCATAGTCAGAATGGAGTTCTAATAACTCTTCAGCAGAAAGATGGATTGCATTTCTAAGTTTGTTTTCCCAAGCATTAGAATAGGGAATTGTATCTGCTTTAATTATTTTAAATTTCCACTTTGAATCTTTTTCTTCAAATTGGGCATAGCAAATATCTAGACCATCCAAACTTGTACCGGACATTACTCCGATTGCTGTAGAAACCATGAGATCAAAATTTTATTTTTTAGACTCTGCGATTTTTGCTTTGCTAATATCCACATCGCCAGAATTTTTGTAGAAAGTATATTCAGAAAAATCGTCCTTTGCCGTCATTCCTTTTGCGTGAACTAGAGTAGAGCCATCTTCCATAGTAGCATACACAGTATCTTGTGTATAAATACGTTTTTTGTTTTTATCCCAATAAACACTTTGTGTGGCAAATCTTTTCCCATCACTCGTAAGAATCTTCACATTGCCTTTTGCTTCAAAAAAATCTTTATACTCATAGTTTTTTGCATACTTGGCGCTTATTTTACCTGGATTTTTAGGGTATTTTTTATCGTAAAATTCAATTTCAATGCCTTTTCTAGCAACTACATAAGGACTATCAATTAGTTCATATTTCTCTATAATCGGCGCAAAAGCCTTGAGTGTTATCCTACCAGAATCTCTTTGTACAATATGAGCATTATTGATGATTTGTGAGGGGAAGTTTTTGTTTTCATGACCAGAACGTTTTGTAAGATCTTCTTCGCATGATGTAAATATAAAAAATATAGCACAACTAAAAAGGTATGCTATATTTTTATTTAATAATTTTGAAAACAATTTCATCCTAGTTATAAAGAGATTTTCTAAACCATTTGTCAGCAAAATTGAAACCAACTCTTAAGTTTACAAAATTCTGATTGATTAGGTTATTTTTAGTAGTTCCTCTTTTCCCAACTTCAAGACCCAATTCTAGCCCGCTCATTCTTGTAATATTACTACTCTTGAATGGTAACATTACTCCAACAGAAACTCCCATTTTGTTGATATTTGTTCCCGCAATTTGTAAATTTCCTTTTTCATAAAAAGCACCATAACGGTAGACCACCCTCGAGAAATAACTTCTGAAATTATTATAATTGGGCAAATACCAACCCCCTGCAGAAATTCTGTAAGAATCTTGAAATTCAAATGGGTTTCCGAAATAGGTTACCGTTTCTCCTTTTTTATAGTCAACTTGCGCCGAAAGAAACCAATGGTTTTCGCTACCATATCCAGCTCCTACTGAAGCTTGTAGTGGCAATAAGTTTTTAGAATTTTTATTTTTTGTATCAATAATTGTTTGATTATTTTTTACATCACCAGTACCTGCTAATAGGTAGTAGGTACTATTAGTGTAGTTGGTTGTCATCTCACTAGTATTTCCGAAGGTAGCAGTTGCTCCTAAAGTAAACTTGCGATCTGTACTAGTATTCACATTTTGGTAACTTGTACCTAATGTAAAGTTTAAATTTTTAATTTTATTTTTCGTCTCGAATCCATTAATGAGCTCTGATGATGAAGTAGTAAATTCATTAATATCATACAAATTTCCGAAATATAAATTGGCACGTACACCCACTGCAAATTCATTGCTTACTTTATAAGATAGAGCAACTTGTGCCGTGTTCAATGTGCCATCTCCCTTGAAACGATTAAAATAAGTGTCTCCATTTTTTTGTAACTCTCTGTGCACAATATCATAGCTTTTAGAACTATAAGGTTGGTACAAAAGTCCCATCTTTATTTTGGAAGAAATAGGAAATGCCAATGTGATATTAGACAAATAGGTAGAATGCTTGGTAGACTTACTGTTGTTATAATCTGTCTTGAAATAATTGTTTTCATTAGTGGCTTCTAGCTTTATACTCGTCAATTCGAAATTACTGTTATTAGCAGGGTTTGCGAAATTAAAGTTGCTACTAAAATCACTAATATATGCGGTAGAAATCCCTCCCATAGAGGTGGTTTCAATCGTATTATCATATTTTACATCTCCGATTCCGTAAGTTGCATAAGGTGAATTACTCAAACTCTGCGCATTAAGGAAATATCCTACAGAAATGAATGATAGTACTAATATTTTTTTCATTCTAGATTTTTAAAATAATGCGCAAATATCTTAAATATTAATGAATTGTAAAAATTTACCGAGGTTAAAGTTTGTTAAGTATGATTTTCATTGAAGATTTGGTCTGCTTTTAACAGGAATTTCGTTTTTTTTTCCAATCTATTCTTCGATATTAATCTATAATTTAATGAATCTGTAATTTCAACTTTATCAAAATTCTTTATCTTTGAAACATGAATTGGGAAAATATCGCGGGACAAGACAATCTCAAAAAATTATTAATAGACAGCATTACTCATAATAGGGTGAGCCACGCTCAGCTTTTCGTAGGGAAAGAAGGGTACGGTACTATGCCATTAGTATTGGCATATGCTCAAGAAATATTGAAACGCGAAAATGAACAAGCCGCTTCCAAAGTGGAACATCTCAATCATCTCGATCTTCATTTTAGTTTTCCAGTTTTCAAAGAAGGAAACTACTCTTTAAGCAAAATAAAATTCGACGAATTCCGAGAGATGATTCTAGCGTCACCTTATGCAAGCTTTGAGGATTGGGCTACCTACTTACATTCGGAAAACAAACAATTATTTATCTCTGCGGATGAAGTAGATGATCAAAACCAAAAGTTTTCATTGAAAAGTTTTGAAGGAGGCACCAAAATAATAGTCATTTGGCGTGCTGATAAGATGAACACAGCAGCTGCTAATAAGTTTTTGAAATTTTTGGAAGAACCTCCACAGAAAACTATAATCCTACTTACCGCTGATACACTAGATGATATATTGCCTACAATATTATCCAGGACACAAATTATAGAAGTCCCAAGAATTGATGACGAAAGTTTGGTAAAGCATCTTACCGAAAAATATGAAGCGTCTGAAGCCAAAGCACAATCAGTTTGTAAAGAAGCACAGGGGAACCTAAATGATGCATTAAAATTATTAAATGCAGAGATTAAGAATCCCGAATTCGAGAAGCTTTTTGTTCAATGGGTTCGGGATGCATTTCAAGTGAAAAAAAAACCCGAATTTCTAAAAAATATAGTTCTTTGGGCAAGAGAAATAGCCAGTTGGAATCGCGAAAAACAGAAAAATTTCCTGAACTATTGTGTTGAAATATTTAGACTTGCACTGATGCAAAATTATCAATCTGAAAATTTGGTCTATAAAAAGATTGATGCTAGTAATTTCAATTGGGAAAGCTTTTCTAGATTCATAAGTGGTGCTAATATAGTCTCTATATTGGAAGAAATTACTGAGGCAGATCTTCACCTTACCAGAAATGGAAATGCAAAGATAATTTGGACTGACTTAGGCATTAAACTTTCGCGATATATCCATAAAAAATAACAATTAATTACATATACAAGTAGCAAAAATTTTAAAAAAGAATTGTTCTAAGTCATGGGAGTGAACTCTGTTGCAAAAAATGTGGTTTCTAGGGTAAATAGTCCAAATAATTTTCAAATTTTGCCTATTAAGTGTAATGATATTCTTATACTTTGAATGATATAAAAACTATTAATAAGTTCGTATATAGAATTGGATGATTTTTTTTATAATACTGTTTATTACAATTTTTGGACTAGAAATATGATAAAAAAATAACTATGCAGCAAATTGCAAAAAAATTAATAAAAATATTTTATCTAAAATGAAGGATAGGCAAATAGCTATAAAACTGTATTTATTATGCTTCGGCTATTAAATTCGTATTGCATAGTTAAATAATTTAGGTAAAAATTTAATCACATCTTGTCTAGTTACAAAAATTATTTATATATTAGTGACGGTTAAGATTATATTTCGAGTCCCGATTTGTATTTTTTGGTATATTTCTACTCATCTTAACTAAAATGTTAGTTTCTATTATACAAGGCTTATAATAGAAAGAATTTTTCTTTATTTGTGTTTTTAGTTATGGCCCCTAAATTATTTTTAGGGGCTGTTTTTATTAAGTTTAAATTAAAAAATATCTACCACTGTTTCCTTCTCGCATAGATAAAAGTGCAAATTACTATCACCGCCATTACTCCAACTGTGATGTAATATCCATATTTATGCCTAAGCTCTGGCATATTATCGAAATTCATCCCGTACAAACCTGCGATAAAAGTGATGGGTAAAAAGTAAACTGAATAGATTGCCAAAACCTTCATTACTTGATTTGCCTTTTGGTCGGATAGTGCTAAAAACATAGAGATAAGGTTGGTAATCTGAGTGTTTAGATGATCGAAATCGGCTACTACATCTTTTTGTTTATCCTTAAGATCTATCACCTCAGAATCCTCCAAACCCAACAATTTGAATTTATCAATAGCGTCCGAAGAGATGGTAAGAACTCTAGAATTAAGACCAGATTTTCTTTTGAGTTTGTACAACCTCCTGATTTGGTTGGTGTGATTAGTGTTTTTCAGAAAAATTTCGTTTTCAATATTATCCATTGTTTCGAATAAGCTAATAGCTTCATCATCAAAACTCTTCATTATTAAAAGCGTAATCATCAAAGCTATTTTTTCTGCAGTAACGTCGTTTTTGAGTTCAGAGAGTTGCTTTTTGGTATCTATTACACTTTTGGCTTTCATCCTATGAACGGTAATAATAGTTTTGTCTAAAAGGAAAATGCCAATTTTTGTGCTGATATCACTGATAGAATTTAGGTTTTTTCTTTCCAACTCGGTACTTTCTCGAAGTAAAAAAAACTTTACATTACCTTCTTCCTCAAATTTGGGTAGATGATTTGGGTCTAGCGTATCTTCCAAAAGCAAGTTGTTGATCTCATACCGATCATGCAAAAATGTCATGTCTTCAGGCGTTGGTGCTTCAAGATCAATCCATTCGCATTTGCTGTCTTTATATATTGTATTAATTGGCATGAGTAAAAATAGTAATTTTTGAAAAACTTTGTCTTAAATAAGTTTTATCTTTGCCCAAATTTTAAACTTTATGATTAAAAGTACGATAAAAGGTATTGGTTTTCATGTTCCCGATCATGTGGTAAGTAATGATGATCTGGCAAAACTAATGACAACCAATGATGAGTGGATCACGGAGAGAACAGGTATAAAGGAAAGAAGACACAGAATAAATAGGAACGATGCTCAGGAAACTACAGCATTTCTAGGTTATAAAGCATCAGAAAAAGCATTACAACATGCAGGTCTAGAAGCAAAAGATATTGATTATATTATTTTTGCTACTTTATCCCCAGATTATTACTTCCCAGGTTGTGGTGTAATATTACAAGATATGTTAGGTTGCGATACTATTGGGGCGCTAGATATCAGAAACCAATGTTCTGGTTTTGTCTATGCGATGAGTGTTGCCAATGCCTTCATCAAATCGCGCATTTATAAAAATATTTTGGTTGTAGGATCTGAAGTTCATTCTTTCGGATTGGATTTTTCAGACAAAGGAAGAGGTGTTTCTGTAATTTTCGGAGATGGAGCAGGAGCGGTAATTCTGTCTGCCACTGAAGACGAAAATGCAGGAGATATTTTGGCTGTAAATATGCACTCTGAGGGTAAATATGCAGACGAGTTATGTACCAAATTCCCTGGATCTAAATATGGATGGAGCGATAGAATGAGAACGGAACCAGACCAAGTTACAGATGAAGAAGTTTACCCAAAAATGAATGGCAACTTCGTGTTCAAGAATGCGGTTACAAGATTCCCTGAGACTATGCAAGAAGCGTTAGATAAAGCGGGAAAAACTATAGAAGATCTAGATATGTTTATTCCTCATCAAGCTAACCTTAGAATTGCACAATTTGTACAACAAAAATTTGGTTTACCCGATGAAAAAGTATTCAATAATATCCAAAGATATGGGAATACTACTGCTGCATCTATTCCTATTGCATTGAGTGAAGCGATAGAAGGTGGTAAAATAAAAAGAGGAGATTTGGTTCTTCTTTCAGCTTTCGGAAGTGGTTTCACTTGGGGAAGTGTATTATTCCAATACTAAAAAAAAAATTCATTTTAATAATAAAAAACCCGCTAGAAATATAAAATTCTAGCGGGTTTTTATACTTTTATCTATGGCCACCAACCTCTGTATTAGGCTTGGTGCTCTCATAGTTGGTTGGCGTCTGCGTGGTATCAATAGTTGAGGCATTGATTGTAGGATTTTGAGTAGTAGAGGAATTCTCCGAGTTGGCAACCGCAGAATCTCCCATACTATTCACCATATAGTCTTTATTATGTTCTTCCTTAAATTCATCTCTCTTTTCTTTATTTTGTGCACAGCTTGCAAGAAATAATGTACCGATAACAGTAATGACAATTGCTTTTTTCATAATAATATTTTGATGTTTGAATTAATTATAAACTATTTAATAATTTTTCGGTTTCAGAATAGTCTTCACCTGTTTTTTTTGCCAATTCTATAGCCTTCTCAGCCCATATTTTTGCATTTTTCTTGTCGCCTGTTTTGTTATAGAGATTAGCTAATGTATCGGTATTGGCAGAATTTTCATTTTTCTTTACCGAATCCTGTGCCCATAGAAGTGCTTTTTCTAATGAAGATTTAGTTTTTATATTCTCGTAAAAATTCCAAGCGATAGAATTCAATTCTTGGTAATTTGCCTGTGAAAAATCTTTATAATTTTCTAAGGTAAGTTTTTCATAATTCGAATAGTCTTTCATCTTCAAAGCTCTGTTCGCTTTAGATTGATTGAGTACTTTTGTAGCGTCGTCTTTAGTAAGGAGGTCTTTGGTAGCCTCAAAATAGTATGCATCATTCCAAGTTTTTGTATCTGCATTATACGACTTTATCAGTGCGGAAGACAATTGCAGATTTTTGTTGATGATATCATATTTTTCTTCGGGTAAATATTTAATAATATCCGTCTTTTTATCTAAGAAAATTTTGTATAAGGGGCTATCAGAATTTTGAAGCCCATCGATTAACAATTTTACATCGTCTACGTTATTGATAGTATTGGTGGCAAAATAACGATCTAAAACTAAAGATGTATAATTAGCATCCGTGTATCTCGTAAGATCAGCTAGGTTCTTTAGAAACTCTGGATCTTTTTCTCCTTCATCAAATTTAGATTTCAGACTTGCCAATCTCTTATTAGGATCTTCCGCATCCTTTGCAAATTGTACAAATTCTTTTTCTTCTACATAGCCAATAGTTCTATGTACTTCCTCACCATCACCATTGATAAATAAGTAGGTAGGGAACACTTTTACATTGTATTTTTTTGCCAAATCTATCCCTTCCCCTTTTTCCATGTCTATTTTGGTATTAATAAAATGGGCATTGTAATACTCACCAACTTCTTGTTTGGGGAAAATATTTTTCACCATCAGTTTACAAGGGCCGCACCAGACGGCATAGGCATCTATAAAGATTAGTTTATTTTCTTTTTTAGCCTTTGCTAATAAAGAAGCAAATTTTGCCTCTTCAAACTTGATGCCTTGTCCAAAAGTTACTATCGCAAGGAATAAGAATGATAATATTGCTGTTTTTTTCATAATTAGTAATGGAAATAATAGAGTAACCCTTTTTGTTACAAGAAATAAAGTTACAACATATTCTTTAATTCTAGTTGAAAATTCTAGTAGATCTACATTCATTAATATAAAAACCTCGAAAGCAGATTCCGAGGTTTAAAATTGTATTATTTTAAAATAAAAAATTATCCTAAAAATGGGTATTTATAATCTTTTGGAGAAACAAATGTTTCTTTGATACTTCTTACAGAAGTCCATCTCATCAAGTTCATTTTTGAACCTGCTTTATCATTAGTTCCTGATGCTCTACCACCACCGAAAGGCTGTTGTCCCACTACGGCACCTGTAGGTTTATCATTGATGTAAAAGTTACCAGAAGCATTTTCTAATGCTTTGAAAGCTTCATTGATGGCATAACGATCTTGTGCGAATACAGATCCTGTAAGAGAATAAGGAGATGAAGAATCTACCAATGCCAATGTTTCTTTCCAATCTTTGTCTTCATATACGAAAACAGATAAGATTGGTCCGAAAATTTCTTCTACCATACTTTCGTACTGCGAATTTGTAGTTTCGATCACGGTAGGGTAAACGAACCAACCTTTAGAGTCGTCACATTTGCCACCAAATAATACTTTTGCTTCGCTAGATGCCTTTGCTCTATCAATATATCCTTTACACTTTTCGAAAGAATTTTTGTCAATTACAGCATTTACATAGTTTGCAGGATCTTCTGGAGAACCTACTTTTATAGAATTGATCTGCGTTTCCATTACTTTTTTCACTCCTTCCCAAAGAGATTGAGGAATGTAAGCTCTAGAAGCTGCAGAACATTTTTGCCCTTGATATTCGAAAGAACCTCTTACCAAAGCAGTTGCTACAGCTTCTACATTAGCAGAAGGGTGAGCAATTACAAAGTCTTTACCACCAGTTTCCCCAACAATTCTTGGGTACGTTCTGTAGTTGTGGATGTTTTCTCCGATCATTTTCCACATTCCTTGGAAAACTTTTGTTGAACCTGTGAAGTGAAGACCTGCAAAATCTTTGTGAGCCATTACTTTTTCAGCAGTTTCTTTACCATCTGTAAAGATCATGTTGATTACTCCTGCAGGCAATCCAGCTTCTGTAAGTACATCCATGATTACTTTTGCAGAATAAATTTGCTTATCCGATGGTTTCCAAACAACTACGTTCCCCATCAAAGCCATACAAGCAGGAAGGTTTCCAGAGATTGCCGTAAAGTTGAAAGGTGTTACTGCAAAACAGAATCCTTCTAAAGGTCTGTATTCTACACGGTTCCATATGCCAGCATCCGATACAGGTTGCTCAGCATACATTTCCGTCATGAACTCAACATTGAAACGTAAGAAATCAATAAATTCGCAAGCTGCATCTATTTCGGCCTGGTGTACGTTTTTAGACTGACCAATCATTGTTGCTGCATTGATGACATCTCTGTAAGGACCAGCTAATAAATCTGCTGCCTTTAAGAAAATTGCCGCACGGTGTTCCCAACCAAGCTCGTTCCATTGTTTTTTAGCAGCCAAAGCTGTATTTATCGCATCATCTACATGTTGCATCGTACCTCTGTGGTAGAAACCAAAATCGTGTGCATGATCTTGAGGAGATTGAAGTTGTACTGTGTCACCAGTTTTTACTTCTTTTCCATTGATAATCATGGGTATTTCTATCTTTTGCGCCCACATTCTTTTGTAAGTCGCTATAAGGGAATTCACTTCAGGAGATCCTGGTTCGTAAGAATTTACAGGCTCATTTACTGCAAATGGTACTTGCGAAATTGCTTTTGACATATTAATTATATTTTTTATGTATGAGACAAATTTACAATAAATAAAGAAATTAAAAAATCATACATTTCTTATCACTCATCTAATTTGTCCGCTTGTAATTCATTTAAATATTCAACCTTAGGCGTGTTCCTATGATTATACTCTAGCGTGATCAGATTTCCAATTTTTTATCTGTTTCTTCAAAGCATCTCCAGAAATATTTTCGTGCAGAGCCTTCTCTAGCAAAACTTTAAATTCATCATCATAGGCAAAACGCAATGCAGATATTTGCCCAAAATTGAGCTTATTGACAACTTCATCAGATCTCTTCTGAAATAGCTCGAAATAGCGTTGTCTAAATTCTAGCATCACCATTCTGTCCTGAAGTCCCAATGCGTAATGCTGTCTTACCATTATGGCTAAGAAAAATAGTAGAAATATTACAAGGGAAAAAAGCGCCCAAAAGAGTTGATGTTTTTCATCTGAAAAATAGTTATAAATTCCAAATATTCCTAACAAAATAAGAAGTGGGAGATAGACAAAATGATGAGGTGCGTAAAACTTACGGTGGTTTTTGTAATTCTGTGTTTGCATAATTTTGTAGAAGCAATTTTGTGTCCAAAGTAAACCTTAGGTTTTATATAGAGCATTACATATATTCTACTTTCATCCATTTTTAAATTTAAAAGCTACCTATTCGAGTAGGTATTTTTTGTAACTTTCGGTTTTAAAATTTGAAATAATGACTTCAAAAGAAAAAGTTGCTGCACTTCGCATAGAGATGCAGAAAAATAAGGTTGATGCATTTATAATATATTCTGCAGACCCACATATGAGTGAGTATCTTACAGAACAATGGCAAGAAAGAGCTTGGTTATCTGGTTTTTTAGGGTCGGCTGGTTTTGTGGTAATTACTCAAGATAAAGCGGGACTTTGGACCGATGGTAGATATTTTACACAAGCTCCCGTAGAATTAGCAGGCTCTGGGATTGATCTCTATAAAGAGGGTGTAGAAGGAACTCCTAATTATATAGATTGGATTATCTCTGAAATTCAGGAAAATGGTACAGTAGCTGTAAATGCCCTGGCTACTTCTCATGCCAATTGGGAACAGCTTTCCGAAAAATTAAATAGTAAAAAAATTCATCTTATCGATGCTCCACTTTTAGACCAAGTGTGGACAGATAGAGGAACGCCATCCAAAAACCCCATCTTTGTACATCCTATAGAAAGGGCTGGACAATCTGTAAATGATAAAATAGCGGCAATTCGTGATAAAATGGAGGTCATGGAAGCTACTTTTCACATTATTTCTAGTTTGGATGATGTGGCCTGGACATTGAATCTTAGAGGTAGTGACGTCCAAAGTAATCCTGTATTTTTGGGTTATATTATAATTACTAAAAATGAAGTGCTACTTTTCACCAATTTGGAAAAATTGGACGCTGATGCAAGAAAACAGTTGGACGAGTCTTTTGTGAAGATGATGCCTTACGAGGAATTTTTTAATCATTTGAGAACGATAAAGAACCAAAAAATATTGGTTTCTCCGAATAGCAACCAATCTATATTCGAATCCTTAAAAGAAAACAATGAGTTTTTGAAAGCCGCTGTACCAGGAAACTTAATGAAAGCTCAGAAAAATGATACCGAGCTAGAAGGATTCAGAAAGGTGATGGTGAGAGATGGCGTGGCAATGGTAAAATTTCTGTATTGGCTAACACAAAATGCAGGTAAAGAACCGATGAACGAATATTCTATTGGTGTAAAATTAAAAGAGTTTCGTGCAGCCGGAGAAAACTTTGTGGGAGAAAGTTTTGGAAGTATTATTGGGTACAAAGATAACGGCGCAGTGATACACTATTCTGCAAAACCAGCAGGAAGCAATGAGGTGACTAATGATGCAAGCATCTTAGTAGATTCTGGCGGACAATACCTTGAAGGAACTACAGATATCACAAGAACATTACCTTTAGGAGCTGTTACAGAGGAGTTTAAGCTTAATTCTACTTTGGTTTTACAAGGGATGATAAGATTATCCATGGTGAAATTTCCTAAGGGTACAAAAGGAGTACAGCTAGATGCCATTGCTAGATTGCCACTTTGGAGCCACGGAAAGGATTATAACCACGGAACTGGGCACGGTGTAGGAAGCTTTATGAATGTACATGAAGGGCCACAAAATATTAGAAAAGATATGAATCCTCAAGATCTATTAGTAGGGATGGTTTGCTCTAATGAGCCGGGTTATTATGTAGAAGGAGAATACGGAATTCGTCATGAGAATCTTATCGCGGTAAAAGAGGCTGTAACTACGAGTAATGGTACATTCTACGAGTTTGAAACTTTAACGATTTGTCCGTTCTTTAAAGAAACTATTGTGAAAGAAATTCTTTCTCCAGAAGAAATCAATTGGTTGAATGACTATCATGCAATTTGTAAAGAAAAAATTTCACCCTATTTGGAAGGTGAAATCAAAGATTGGTTCTTAAACTTGGTTTCCCCTTTATAATATTTAGTAGAATAGAGTATGGTACAGATATTAACGAAATTGTAATTAGCAATATTTTTTTTTCTTTAGACACCGTACTTTAACGGAATTTATATTCGTGTAAATACGCTATTGATTTTAATGAATATGATGTTATATTTGTCCTACCAAAAAGCAACAACATATATTTGTTCCACAACAATTCATTATTTTGTTAAAAAATCACCTCGATAATGAGGTGATTTTTTTGTTATCAAATGAATCCAATGCATTATCTAAATAAAATGGTTGTGAGATCTAAAACATTATTTTTACCATCTCCGTAGGTACTATTGATGCTGGTGGCACTGGCGAAAGTGATGCTTTTGTTAGAAAAAATTGAGCAACTATCTATATTTTCCCTTTTGGCATTAAGAGTTTCGATTGTTGCCTATTTTTTCTAACAAGAAAAGAGAAAGAGTGTTATCAAGAGGATCGCGAGTTTAGTTTTCATATTGTGGCTTTATTTTTTTTTTTTCAAAGAATGTTTGGTTTATAAAAAAATAATTAACTCCTGTTTTTAACCATGAAAGAGGCTAAGGAATTCAATGAAGATAAGAATTTCAAAAGCGCTTATAATTTGATGCAAATTTTACGTTTACTTTGAGTCACATATATTTTAAGCTAAATCTTTTAGATATTTTCGCGGGCAAAAATAGCATATGTACCAAAAAATAGCATGTATAATTTATTTCTTTCTTTTATCCATGATTAAGCAGCCCTTTTTTAATGATTTACTAAGGATTGTATTTTCTTAGCTTTTTTTTAATTCTTACATTAGCCAAACGATTAAACATTATTATGAATTTTGACAATATTAATATCGCTTGGGAGTGGGAAGATCTCATTAAAATTGTTTTTTCTCTAATTGCTGGTTTTGTTCTTGGGATGGAGAGAGAATGGAAGGATAAATCTGCTGGTTTCAAGACCATTGCCATTATCTGTTTGGGAAGTACTTTATTTACCATACTTTCTTATAAATTGGGCGCTGGTAATTCTGAAGATGCCACTAGAATTGCATCTTATGTAGTCTCGGGTATCGGATTTTTGGGCGCTGGCGTTATTTTTAAAGAAGGCGCGAACGTCAACGGACTCACTACAGCAAGTATAATTTGGATTTCGGCTGCTATTGGCATGTCTATAGGTTTCGGGCAATATATAATGGCTGCAGTGGTACTTTTAGCTTGTTTGGCGATTATCGCTATCGGTCCTATATTTAGTAGATACGTAGCGACTAATGTAGCAAAAGTGTTAGAAATCCATATGGATTCTAAGGATTTATTGATCAGAAAAGAGATTATTATGGATATTAAAAAATATTGTAGAAATGTGAAAATAAAGCAAGTTAAATATTCCAATCATCAATTGATTGTAACATTAGATATTGTAATAGATAAAAGTTCATTGAATGCTGTAGACCAATATCTTATTGAGCGTAAGGAAGTCACAAATTTTGAATATTAATTTACCATAGTCATAAAGTGGTTCATACCTAGCCCTGATTGCCACGGAAATCCCACAGGGAGGGCGCGGAACGAAGTGGAGCGCCTGAACGAGGAATTGGAGAAAAAGCAGGTTCCAGGCTTCAAGAAAAATAGATTAAAATCTTACCTTTGCAAAATGAATCAGGACACTATTTGCGCACTTGCAACCGCCAACGGAATTGGAGCCATCGGGATTATAAGAATTTCGGGAGACCAAGCATTTTCTATTTCTTCTAAAGTTTTTTCGGGAAAAAATTTGGAAAAGGTAGATTCTCACACGGTGCATTATGGCTTTATAAAGGATGAAGGAGAAATGATAGATGAGGTAATGGTAACGGTTTTCCGAGCGCCAAAGACCTTTACGGCAGAAAATTCTGTTGAGATTTCTTTTCATGGTTCGCCTTATATCGCCAAAAAAATCTTGGAAGTTTTGATAAAAAACGGCTGTAGAATGGCTAAAGCAGGAGAGTTTACTATGCTTGCTTTCATGAATGGTAGAATAGATCTTTCGCAAGCAGAATCTATTGCAGACCTAATTGCTTCTGAAAATGAAGCTTCTAGAAAAGTAGCGCTGAGCCAACTAAAAGGAGGGATTACCAATGAAATCTCTTTCTTGAGAACCGACTTGCTTAATTTTGTTTCGTTGATAGAATTGGAACTAGATTTTGCGGAGGAAGATGTAGAATTTGCAGATAGAAGCGCCCTAAATGCTTTATTGAATAAAATAGAGTCTAAACTAAGCTCTCTGATTGAAAGTTTCCAATACGGAAATGCCATAAAAAACGGAACTGCAGTAGCCATTATTGGAAGACCGAACGCCGGAAAATCTACGCTTCTCAATGCTTTGCTAAAAGAAGAACGCGCTATTGTAAGTAATATAGCAGGTACAACAAGAGATACTATAGAGGAAATATTACATATAAAAGGACATGCCTTCAGGCTAATAGACACCGCTGGTTTGCGCGAAACTGCTGACGAAATAGAAGCTATAGGAGTAAAGAAAGCGAAAGAAAAGGTAGAAAATGCCAATGTATTGGTTTACCTAGCAGACGCTTCTACAAAGGATTTTTCTGAAGATTTGGATATCCTAAAACCTTTACTTCGTGAGGATCTTAAATTGATTATTTGTGCTACCAAAATTGATGAAGTTTCGTCTGCTCAGTACGAATTGGTAGAAGATGTTTTTAGAAAAGAAATTAGTCATGAGTTCGATTTTATAAAAATTTCGGCAGTGGAAAATCAGAATATCCACGAGCTTACCAACGAGCTTTCTTCTTATGTAGAGCAATTGCAGTCTCAAGAAAATAATGTGGTAATTACCAACCAAAGGCATTTTGAAGCATTAAGAAAATCGCTAGAAGCGGTAGATAAAGTGAAAGAAGCCATCACGCACCAAATATCCACAGAATTGCTAGCTTACGAACTAAGAAATGCCCTAGAACATCTGGGCGAGATATCAGGTGAAGTAACCAACGACGAAGTGTTAGGAAATATTTTTTCTAAGTTTTGTATCGGGAAGTAACAGATACGTCAAAACTCTAAAAAGCTCTAGTTTCTAGGGCTTTTTATGTGTTTAGTAATTTATTGTTGTTTTGTGATTTTTTGTTATATCTATAATCTATTTGTACCTTTGTTGTACCTCGATATAAAAAGTGTAAAAACTGATTTGTAATTTCGCTAAATATTGGCAACTAATTACACTTAATTACATTTGTTTTCTCTTAATGTATCGTAATAGCATTTAAAATCCATTTGTAAATGAATACAAATATTAGAATAGAGAAGCAATGCGAGTATTGTAAATCTAATTTTATAGCTAAAACTTTAGTTACTCGCTATTGTAGTCATAAATGTAACCAAAGGTATTATAAGATTCTAAAGCGCGAAGAGAAAATAAATAAAGCTTTAAATAAAATTGCGGATAAGAAAATACAACTTATACAGGAATTAGAATCTAAATCTTTCTTGACTGTAAAAGAAGTTGCTCAACTTTTAAATTGTTCAAATCGTTCAGTTTATAGATATATTGATGAAGGACTAATTAAAGCAACTAATCTAGGGCAACGATTGATAAGAATTAAAAGAACAGAGTTAGATAATATATTTGAATCTTAAAATTAACACCAAAAAAATCACAAATGACAGTTAAAATTACAATAAGAAGCAAACCAATTTCTAATGGTAGGGAAAGTCTTTATTTAGATTAAAAGGATATTAGAAATAGAATAGAAGAACTTACAAAAAAAATTAAATATAAGGGTGAGCTTAATAATTCTTTTACCGCACAATATAAAAAGCTTACTGAACTTAAAAATTATTATAAGGATTTTAAAGGTTTATCAGAAACTCAAAAAAGGCACAATAAAGATATTTTAAAGGTAGCTGAAAGTATAAAACTTAAATTTCAAAATGAAGTAAGTAAACCTGAAATCTATACTGAATTTGAAAAAGAAAAACTTAGACTCAGAGAGCTAGGGAATCAAAATTTTGTAGATTATTTTAAAAAGTTAGCAGATAAGCGTAAAGCATCAAATTATGATAATTGGATTTCAGCGTTACATTATTTAGAAGCTTTTACAAAAGGTACTTTAAAGTTTGTAGACCTCAATGAATCCATTTTTGAAGATTTTAAAGATTATCTTTTAACTACTAAAAGTAAAAGAAGTAATAAAGAAACACTTTCTGTCAATTCAGCAGTTTCTTATTTCAACAAAATCAAAGCAACTTGCTTTTCTTTTAATTAATGTCCCAAATTCCACATAGAAGCGATTGAAAGTTAAATTATTATGACTTCAATTAATAATATGATAATAATTAATGAAGTGTTTTCCGAGCTTACTTAACTTTACATCAATCCCTTTAAAAACAAAGGTTATGAGAGTGTTATATTGGTGAATAGCATAAAAAGTGTATAATATAGATACTTAGCCTAAAAACATACATGATATATTATGGTATTATCCAACAACGGGAAATCCAATAACTGGAAATCTTAATTGACAGTATTATAATTTATGTGAATATGAATAGGTTTTTTATCTATATTTATTGATTAAAAAAACTACGATCACAAAATTCAATGAATATAAATAAATACCAAGCAAAGTATTACGCATACGAATTATCTAAAAAAGCATCAGCAGAAAGCCCTGAGAAATTTGGTGCTACACTAATGGATGCAAAAGTAGAATTGAATCCTCACCAAGTTGAAGCTGCTTTATTTGCTTTTAAATCACCATATTCTAAAGGTGCTATTCTTGCAGACGAGGTTGGTTTAGGTAAAACGATTGAAGCAGGAATTTTATTAAGCCAAAAGTGGGCTGAAGGAAAAAAGAAAATATTAATTATTTGTCCATCTTCGCTACGTAAACAATGGGTTAATGAATTAGAAGATAAATTTTATCTTAAATCTGAAGTATTAGATAATATTTCTTACAACAAGAAAGCTAAAACTGGTATTAGGAATCCATTTGATGACGGTTTTACCATAAAAATTTGTAGTTATCAATTTGCTCGTAAACGTGCGGAAGAAATACAACTGACTTCTTGGGATTTAGTTGTGTTAGATGAAGCACATTATTTAAGAAATGCTTATAAATACGGAAACGTAACAGCTCAAACCATTCAAAACGCAATTCGGGATTATAAAAAAGTTTTATTAACAGCTACACCGCTTCAGAATAAATTAGACGAATTGTATGGTTTGGTTTCTTTTATTGATCCAGAAATTTTTGGAGATATAAAAAGTTTTAGAAGGAATTATATATTAGAGTCGGGGAATAGAGATATTGAAGGTCTAAAGGAAAGATTAAATACCATCGTTCACCGTACATTAAGGAAAGAAGTAAAGGAATTTATTAATTATCGAGAGCGTATCCCAATTACTCAACAATTTACTCCTACAAAAGAAGAACAGGAGCTATATGAAAAGGTTTTAGATTATCTAAGACAAGAACAAACGTATGCCTTTCCGCCAGCTCAAAAACATTTAATGCAATCTGTAATTTTCAAATTATTAGGTTCTTCTTCATTTGCTATTAGTAGAACATTAGAATCTTTAATAAAAAGATTAAAAATGCTCTTAGAGTCTTCTAAAGTGGTAGAAGATGATTTGTATGAAATGTTTTTAGAAGAATACGAAAATTTAGATGATGAATTTGATGAAGGAGAAGTTATTGATGAAGATGATTTTAATGAAATTACACTAGATGATAAAATTGCAATTGAAGAAGAAATAAAACAATTAGAGGAGTTTTTGATTCTTGCCAATAGTATTCAACATAATGAAAAGGGGGAGAAATTATTAATTGCATTAGATCAAGGTTTTGCGAAATTAAAAGAGTTAGGCGCAAAGCAAAAGGCGTTAATATTTACTGAATCTACTAGAACACAACAATACCTATTAGAACGTCTATCGAAAGAAAGATATGCAGGTAGAATTTTAATTTTTAACGGGAATAATTCTGATCCTATATCCAATCAAATTTATCGTGATTGGATTGCAGACGATAAAAATGCTGGAAAAGTAACGGGTTCTAAAGCTGTTGATATCAGACAAGCCTTAGTAGATGCTTTTAGAAGTGATCAATACGATATTATGATTGCTACAGAAGCAGCAGCAGAAGGAATCAATTTACAGTTCTGTAGTATGATTGTTAATTACGATTTACCTTGGAATCCACAACGTGTAGAACAACGCATTGGTCGTTGCCATAGATATGGTCAGGAATATGACGTAGTGGTTGTCAATTTCCTAAACGGAGCTAATGCAGTAGAGGCTAGAGTTTACGAATTACTAGAAAACAAATTTCGTCTATTCGACGGTGTATTTGGTTCTTCTGATGAGGTTCTTGGTAGTATTGAAAATGGAGTGGATTTTGAAAAGCGAATTATTGAAATCTACAAAAAATGCCGTTCCAAAGAGGAAATAGAAAGATATTTTAATGAACTCCAAAAGGAGTTTGAAGATGTTATAGATCAAAAAGTTAAGGATGTTCAGAAAAAATTATTTAACAATTTCGAAGCAAGCGTAATTGATAAACTACGTACTACGTATTCTGACACCAAGGTATTTATTGAAAAATTCGAAAAATGGTTGTGGGAATTAACGCAATTTTATCTTAAAAGTAAAGCGCAATTTATTTTTGATGATTATACCTTCATTTTAAATAATGGTGAGAAGTATACATTAAATAAGAAGCGAGAAGATGCTAAACGATTTTTGATTAATGGTTCTATAGCACAAAAAATAATTAGTCAGGGTAAAAAGGAAAAAACACCTGAAGCTCATCTTTTATTTACATGGAATGAAGTTAAAGTGAAGCATTCAGAAATTAACAATCTAAAATCGAAGTCAGGCATCCTGAGAGTGAGTAATTTAGAAGTTTCCTCTGAGATAGAATCGCATTCTGTGTTACTTTTTTCTGGAATAACGGATGAAAACGAAGCCTTAAATGACGATATTTGCCGATTTATTTTAGGGCTTAATTCTACTATTAAAGATTCATTTAAAGGTGATTTAGATACAATTGATAATCACCATTCTATAATTAAACAAGAAAGGTTAAAATATTTAGAAGACACCGATGCAGCTTTAATGCAACGTGAATTCAAAAAATTCCACAATTGGGCTGATGATAAGATTTTTGAATTAGAATCCGAATTAAAAGAGGCTAAGAAAGAAGAAAAAGAAATTGATAAAGCGGCTATGCAAGAAGGATTATCTGGTACAGAAGCTTTAGCCATGCAAGAACAATTAGCAAAGGCTAAGAAAAAGGTTTCACGCCTGAAAAGAGAAATGTTTGATCGTGAGGATGAAATCAACGAAGAACGAGATCAAATGATTGCTGAAGCGAAGAGTAAATTAAACAGAACAATAACAGAAGAAGAAGTGTTCACCATTTCTTTTGAATTGATATAATAAACATGAGTAACTATAATAAGCTGCAAGACGTTTTAAAAGAAATATTTGAGATGGATAAAGCGGATTTAGATTTTGGAATCTACCGCATTATGAATCAAAAACGCGATCAGGTAATGGATTTTATCGATCGTAAATTACCGAAAGATATTAAAGATATATTAGCGCAAACCCAATCGAAAGATTCGGCTGGTATCCAAGCAGAATTAGATCAAATGGGTAAATCTTTAGATGATGCAGGGGTAGCTCGTGAATCAGCACCTAAATATGTTGCACTAAAAGCACAGCTAGAAAATGCTGTTGATACAAACACTTTAGAACAAGAAGTATTTTCACACTTGGCGAATTTCTTTAAACGTTATTACAAAGACGGAGATTTTATTTCGTTACGTCGTTATAAAAAAGATGTGTATGCTATTCCTTACGAAGGTGAAGAAGTGAAATTGCATTGGGCAAACCACGACCAATATTATATCAAAACATCAGAATATTTAAAGAATTACAGTTTTAAATTAAAAGATGGTAAATCGGTTCATTTCCAATTAAAGGAAGCTTCTACCGAACAAAACAACAATAAATCCCAAGGCGATCAAGAACGTCGTTTTGCGATTTATGAAGAAGAACCTGTGGAAGTAATTGATGGACAATTATATATCAATTTTACTTACGAACTGCATAAGAAAACGGTAAAACAAGATGAGTTAACTAAACGAATTTTTAAATCATTACAAGATAACACTCCAAGCGAATTCCTTGATATTTTTGATCCTCATATAGATATCAATGGAAAAACAAAAACGCGAAAAGAAGATAAAAAGGATGTAGTTTGTGAAATTATCTTTCATCATTTAAAATCTTTCATTGATAGGAGTAAGTTCGATTATTTTATTCATAAAGATTTAGGGGGATTCTTGACTCGTGAATTAGACTTTTACATCAAAAACGAAGTCTTATACATCGACGATATCAATACAGAAAATCCAGCGTATTTTACAGCGCAGTTATCCAAGATAAAAGCGTTGAAAACCGTTGCGTCTAAGATTATTACCTTTTTAGCACAGATAGAGGATTTCCAAAAGAAATTATGGCTAAAGAAAAAGTTTGTGATCAGTACCAATTACTGCATTACCTTAGACCGTATTCCAGCAAAATACTATCCTGAAATTGTTGCCAACCAAGAACAATTAAACGAATGGAAAGAGCTATTTGACGTTGTAATTCCTTGTACGGAGGCTGAGGCACTCGAAGCCTTGCGCAACGAACCTTATTTGGTACTGGACACCAAACACTTCTCCGAAGAATTCAAAGACAAGTTATTAGCCGAATTCGACAATTTAGACGAAGAAATCAACGGACTATTAATCAATTCCGAGAATTTCCAAGCATTGAATGTGATGCAGGAGAAGTATAAATCTTCAATTGATCAAATTTATATTGATCCTCCATATAATACTGATTCTAATGAAATTATATATCAAAATGGTTTTAAGCACTCATCGTGGCTTACTTTGATGAATGACAGGTTAAATCAGTCTAATTTTTTAAAGTCTAATAATAGTGTCTTAAACGTTGCTATTGATAGTGCCGAACAAAAGGAATTGGGTGTATTACTGAAGCAGATTTATAATTCATTTGATTATGAGGTACATTGTGTTCCAGTAATTCATAATCCTAGAGGAATTCAAGGAAAAAATATTTCATATATGCATGAATATTTATATTATGTATATCAAGCTGATAAAAATATTCTTGATGAAATTCCTATTGATGAAAATGAATGGGAGTATAGTAATTTAAGAAATTGGGGTGGTGAGTCTGAGAGAATATACGGAAAAACACTATTTTATGGTATCAAGATAGACCTTCAAACGTTAAAAGTTGTCAGTGTAACTGATTCTTTAGAGGAACATATTCATCCGAGTGCAAATGAATTTCTTGATGATAATTCAGTAATGATATATCCAATTGATCCTTCAGGTATAGAAAGAAAGTGGCGATATTCTATTGCGAGATTAAATAGAGATAAAGAGTTGGTTAGAGTTACAGTAGATAAACAAGGTGTTTATAAACTTGAAATACCTAAAACAACATCAAGAGTGAAATCAATCTGGACTGATAAAATTTTTGATGCATCTGTTTATGGAAAACAAGTTCTTACTAATATTTTACCAAATTCTCCATTTACATTTCCAAAATCAATACACAATGTCGTAGAGGCATTAAAATCTTTTGTGGGTAGTAGAAATGATTCATATATACTTGACTATTTCGGAGGTTCAGGAACGACTGGTCACGCCACGATAAAATTAAATCGTGAAGATGGCGGAAATCGTAAATACATTTTGGTAGAAATGGGTACGTATTTTAATACCGTTACCAAACCACGTATTCAAAAAGTCATCTATACCGATAACTGGAAAAACGGAAAACCACAAGATAAAGCAGGTATTTCGCAGCTATTTAAATACCAAGTGTTAGAATCGTACGAAGATGCCTTAAACAATTTACAATTACCGAATAAAACCAATGAGGCTTTATTAAACTTTGAGGAGCAAGCGCAAGAAGAGTATATCCTAAACTATATGTTGGATGTAGAAACACAAGATCATTTGTTCAATGTGCAAATGTTCCACAATCCATTCAATTACCAATTAAAGGTAACAGAGAATAATGAGTTGGTACCTACAAAAGTAGATTTAGTAGAAACTTTCAATTATTTAATTGGTTTGTATGTAGAATGTGTACAACGTGTAGGCGATATCAAGTTTGTAGAAGGTAAAACCAGAGAGGGCATCAAAACCTTAGTCATTTGGCGCAATTTGGAAACTACAAGTAATGAAGAAACCGCTCAACGTTTCCGTAAAATCTACGATAGCATACGTTCTTCAGAGTTTGATCAAATCTACATCAACGGCGACCATCATTTCGATAATATGCGTACCGGTGAAGATAGCTTCAAAGTAAAATTGATAGAAGAAACCTTCTTTAAGCAAATGTTTAACATTTCGGAATTATAAAATACTTATAAAAAAATAAACTTATAAGTTGATTTTATGGAAATAGTTGATATATTTGCAAAACGGTTGTTTGCTTTTCGTTATGCTGGAGAAGCAGATAATGAATACGATAGGTTACTAGATCTATGGAACGATATGGAATATGTTTACGATTTTCTAAAAGAAAACAAACAAGACATACCACCGAATAAAACCATTCCTCAGATAGCGGAATATATTATGGAGGATGCCCAAGAAATAGATGAAAAATTAATTGAAATTACAGAAGCAGAAGATAAAACACTAAGCCATTTTTTTAAACCATTACATAATTTAGAATCGGGTGCCCGTATTTTATCTCTACAAAAAGGGAGACAATATTGTCTAAGAATGTATGCAATTAAAATAGACGAAGATACTTTTGTAATTACGGGCGGCGTCATTAAATTGCCTTTACAGTATTTAATGGAACATAGAGATCATACAAAAGTAGAGTTACAAAAATTAAATAATGCCCAAGCGTACTTAAGCGAAATGGGCATTCTAGACAGAGAATCATTATTTGAATTTCTAAACGAAAGTTAAAATGACGAACAAAGAAAAGTTTCTGAATTTAGTATCTAAAGAAGAAGCAAAAACAGTAGAAAGAGCTAAAGCAAGACTTGCTAAAAAAGCCTACACTAAATTTTCTAATAAAATAGCCATTGCTATCCTTACTCGATTACACGAGTTAAAATGGAAGCAGAAAGACTTAGCTGAAAAAATGGAGGTTTCTCCTCAGCAAGTAAACAAATGGGTAAAGGGGAATGAAAATTTTACCTTAGATACCCTAGCAAAATTAAGTCAAATATTAGGTGTTGAATTAATTAACGTGGTAGTGAAATCAACTACGTCAAAATCAGAAGAAGTAAAAGTTACGTCTTCTGACGATTATTCTTTTACAAATGTAAATAAGGTTGTAAAACCTACGATAACAATGAGTGAGGACAGTTTATATGAGAATAACTATAACACCTTAACGGCTTAATTTTATGACTAAAAAACAATTACCAATACCATTTAAAATTGTTAAGGTAGAAGAAAATCAATTTTCAGTTTTCGAAGATGCATTAGCCATTGAAGAACGTATCCAACAACAAATTGGATTTGGATTCGGTTGTGATGCAGAAAATAATATCATTGCAGTGGCAATGGAGTTTGTATTGCACAAACAAAACCAACCATTAACAAAATTAGAAATAACCTGTTATTTTGAAATAGAGCCAAACGCATTTAAAGAAAAATTAGTTCAAGCTGAGGCTATTATTTTACCTTGTGGTACAGCAAAACATTTAGCAATGATTACGACGGGAACAGCTCGTGGTGTTTTATTTTCGAATACAAAAAATACGCCTTTTAACCAATTCATAATTGGGTTAGTAAACGTGGATAAAATGTTTACAGAAGATATCCATATTAAACTATAACAGATATGGCAAACTTTCACGACAAGCTCGTACTCAATAAGTATATGCTATCGCTGTTCGGAATTGATAGCATTGGTAAAAAAATCATCGGGAAAAAAGGCGTTGAAATTTTTACCGATTTAAAGCTTTCTTCTAACGAAGGTTATACAGAAGAAGGGAATACCAAATATTTGCAGGCCTTAATTGCACATATGTACAATAACGAGCATATGACGGCTACGATGCTGCAAACCTATGACGAAAATATTGTTCGCTATACCAAACAGATTTCTGAAAAACGAGAGGAATTAATTACTTGGAAGTATTTCCAATATCTTTCTTTACTGTTCACAGAAGTCTACTTGGATAAGTATTTCAGTAACAAAATAAAATTGTTGGCTGATGTTAATGAATTTGTCAAAGAATTCAATCTAAAACAAGCACAAGCAAATGCTGGTAAGAAAAAAAGTAAAGATGTATTTATTGCACAACCATTCACATTAGAAAACCTGAATAAATTGGCATTTTGGAATGCTACTGGTTCTGGTAAAACATTATTGATGCACATCAACATCAAGCAATATTTGCATTATGCCAACCAATACAACCATGGGCACCAAAACAAAGTATTGTTAATTACCCCAAACGAAGGATTAACAAAGCAACATTTAGCAGAATTTAAGCTTTCTGATATTAGAGCGAATAACTTCTCTAAGAACGATTCTGGAATGTTTTCAGGTAAGCAAGTAGAAATCTTAGAGATTACTAAACTGGCAGAAAACAGTGGAGATAAGACCGTTGCGGTAGAAAGTTTTGAAACTGATAACTTAGTTTTGATTGATGAAGGTCATGGAGGGATGTCTGGTGATTCGTGGAAACGATTCAGAGATCAACTGAGTTTAACAGGTTTTGCTTTTGAATATTCGGCAACATTTGGTCAAGCAATTAATGCTGCTACTGGAGGAAAGAAAACCGAATTTACACAAGAATACGCTAAAAGTATTCTGTTCGATTATTCGTACAAATATTTTTACGAAGATGGATATGGAAAAGATTATCGTATTTTAAATTTAAAAGAAGATAATACCGCTTATCAGCAATTATATTTAACAGCGAATTTAGTTTCTTTCTTTCAACAACAATTGATTTTTAAGGAGCAAAAAACTTCTTTGAGGGATTTTTTATTGCACAAGCCTTTATGGATTTTTGTAGGTGGAAAAGTAAATGCAGTTCGTAAAGAAGGCGGTAAGGACGTTTCGGATGTTTTGGAAATTATTTATTTCCTAACCGAATTCTTAAAGAATCCAACGGTTTCTATTCAGAATATTGATGCAGTTATCACTGATAAAGCAGGATTGTTAGACAAAAATGGGTATTCTATTTTTGAAACATCATTTACCTACATCAAAGAACAAAATCTAGATACAACAACCATCTTCAATTTAATCAATGAATTGGTATTCAATAACACCACAATTGGTGCTAATCTGTATGTAGATAATCTAAAAGGTGCTGATGGTGAATTAGGCCTTCGTGTAGGTGATAACGACTATTTTGGTGTTATCAATGTAGGTGATGAGAAAAAATTATATGAGCTTGCGGTTGCCAATAATGTGTTGGGTACAGAACGTGATTTTTCTGATTCTTTATTCAAAAAGATTAACGAAGATACTTCATCCATCAATTTATTAATTGGTTCTAAAAAGTTCTCTGAAGGTTGGTCTTCTTGGCGTGTATCCTCTATGGGATTAATGAATGTAGGAAAAAGTGAAGGTTCTCAAATTATTCAGTTATTTGGCCGTGGTGTTCGCTTAAAAGGGTATAATTTTTCATTAAAGCGTTCAACAGGTTTAGATGATTATCAAAAACCTGATAACATTAAAGCCCTGAAAAAATTTCTAAGACATTTAGAAACACTTCAAATTTTTGGTGTAAAAGCCGATTATATGGAGAAGTTCAAAGAGTTCTTAGAAGAAGAAGGTTTACCAACCAATGATTCAGCTTGGATTACGATAAAAGTACCAACGATTCAAAAAGAAATTGTACAACAAAATAGATTAAAACTAATTGCTGTTAAAGACTCTGAAAACTTTAAACAAAAAGTTTTTGTTCCCTTAGTGTACAATGCCTCCATTTTTGATGGAAAAATAGTACAGCTAGATTGGTATCCAAAAATTGATGTATTAGAGAAGAAAAGCTCTGGTAATGCAGTAAACAAAAACTATAGCTTTTTAAGCTCTAAGCATATTTCATTTTTAAATTGGAATGCTATTTACTTGGCGATACAGAATTTTAAAGCGGATAAAGGGTATCATAACCTTAATATTGAATTAGATCAACTACAAGCCATCTTAAATGAAGTTTCTTGGTATAATCTTTTGATACCAGTGCATCAATTGGAATTTAAGCAATTTAGTAACGTGCAGATTTGGCAAGAATTAGCCATTACATTGCTAAAAAAATACATTGAGCAGTTTTATTTATTCTATAAGAATGAATTCAATTCAGACCACGTAGAAGCGATTCAATTAAGTGGTGCGGATGATAATTTCGTTCTAGAATATGACTTCAGATTAAATACGGAAGAAGAAATAGAATACTATCAAAATAAAATTGAACAGCTGAAGACTGAGGTGATGGATCCAGCTTTTGATAATGTTCAAATAGGAACTGAAGTATCTGCTTTTGATAATTTATTACACTTATATAAACCTTTAGTTTATGTAGGTAAAGGCTATAAAGAAAAATTACAAGTAAGTCCTATTCCTTTAGATGCTTCTGAAAAACAGTTCTTAGATGATTTAATCACTTATATAGGAACTAAACCAAGTCATTTAGAAGGCAAAGAAGTTCATGTACTGAGAAATCAAAGTAAAAAAGGATTAGGTTTCTTTACAGATGGTAATAATTTTTATCCTGATTTTATTTTGTGGATTGTACAAGGTGATAAACAAACTATTAAGTTCATTGATCCGAAAGGTATTCGAAATTCGAAAGGTATAAACGATCCAAAGATTCAATTTTTTAAAGTCTTAAAAGATAAAATTCAACCACAAGTTGAAATGGCTGGAATTGAGTTGGATTCTTACATCATATCCAATACATCCTACTTAGAAGTAAATTGGAAGGATAATTTAAGTATTGAAGAATTCAATAATAACCATGTGTTCTTCCAAAAGGAAAATGCTGGAGATTATGTTGAAAAAATTATTAATTAGATAGTATTTGTACCTTATTTGTACCTTTAAAATATAAACAGTTGATAATCAACTTGTATTAATTTTTGTATCGGAAAGTAACAACTTCATCAAAATTATATAAAGCTCTAGTTTCTAGGGCTTTTTATGTGTAAATATATACTAAGCAAATTAGGGAGTGAAAGAAATAATCATCTCTTATGATTGATGCAATCTATAAGGGTTTTTTCTTGTATTGAAGTGGTTAAAGTAAATTTGCACGCAAGAAAAAAGCGACATTATGAAAAAATACATCTTCCTTTATCTCCTGTTAATATGTGGACTTTTATCGCTACAAGCACAGTGTAAAATGGTGTATTCTATCTCAGAAAATTTCGATGCATGGACGGTAATTCAGCCTTGTTGGTATACCCAATCTGGATTGTCTATGATCTATGTCAAAAATAAAAGAATCACATTTTATTCTATGATGACGCCTCGCGAAGATATGCATTTTATTACGCCGAAGTTGAAAGCAGGAGAATATTCCCTAAGCGTGGATTTTTCGGATAATGGAGGAGAATCTACATTGCAATTGTTTTCGATAGAAAATACTAGCAATCAGAAATCTTTCATTTCCATTGCGAAACCTTCCCCAATTAAAAAAGCTACACGAGTACAAAATATCACGCTGAAAAAAAATGCTCATTTAGGACTAAAAGTAGTTCTAAATGATATGCATCAAGCAATCTATATGGATAATCTTATTATAAAACCAAGAAAGTAATCTACAAGTATTTATATTACTCATTTTTTTTATCTAAAATCAAAGAATGCTGTAGAACAAAGAAAGCCACATCTCACGATGTGGCTTTTGCTATAGTACTTTGATAAATTCTGCTATCACTTTAAAATTATCGAGTTGGTCGTCTTGTAATATTATTGTTTTATAACTAGAATCATAAGATTTTGGGATTAAATGGATTTCTTGGTGTTGCCACTCATCATTATCAATAGACTTTTTACTTAGATATTCTTTTATGGTGTACTGTGAACCATAATCTGAATCGAAAATATCATTGCCTTCAACTAGGGTTATTAAACCATTTCTAGTACCACCATTATATTTTTTGAACAAACAAATACTTCCATTAGGAATTATTTTGTTCATTGATTCTCCAACAACCTTACAAGCGAAATAATCGTTCATGTAATTTATGCCATCAATTTCAATATATCTTACTTTTTCGACTTGTTGGTGCTCACTAAAAAGTCCAGCTGCAATTGACAAGTCATAATAGGGAATAGAATTATCTGTTTCAGAATCTGATATTTTGAAAGATTTTACTGAATTATTCAAGGAAAATATATTGAAATACTGAGTTAAATATTTACGTAAATTATCATTACAAACGAAAATATAGGTTCCTTTAATTCCTCGTAATAATATGGTTTTGTAAATATTAATTACGTAAGCCAATAATGCTTCAGGATCGCTTATAGAGTTTTTACCATTTTTATCCTTATATTTTGATTTATCAACAATTAGGCGATTGGATTCAAAGTCAAAATCTAATTCAGGGCCAATTATTACACCAGTATAATTTAAATCATAACCTTGTGTGGTATGTATACACCCAACCTCATTGATTGCATTTTTTGAATTTACCCAATCTATAGCTGTAGAATTCCACTTTAGTTTTACATCATTTATTTCAATGTCGAAAGCATTTGGATTATTTTTTGAAGCCCATTCTCAAGCATACCCTGCAACTAGCCTTGATAATCCATCCAACTGTTCTTTAGTTTGAATTCGATCCAGCATAAGTTGCAAATCATCAAAAATAAATACTTCATAATCACTAATTGCAAGTTTTGAAGATGGTGTAGATATAGATGGATCAAAAAGTAGATGTACTAAGTTTACATAATCATTTCCACCTTTAACTCTAAATTGTGTTTGTAAAAATTCTTTACGAGTAGAAGACTTCTGACCCAATCTATTGAATGTTTCTATTGTAGCATCCGAAGGCTTAATAGATTGATTAAAGTCATAAAATAAAATGCTTTTAGCTGATTGTAGTTCTATCCAATCTACTTCAGATGCTGTCTCTTTATTTAAACCAAGTTTAATACAATTGTCATCAAATGTTTTGTAGTAAGATCCAAGATTTACCCTACGACGCAAACGATGTGCCTCATCCACTATCAATAAATCGTATTTTTCTTTGACAATTTCTGAAGGCCCAACAACCATTTTATGAGACAAACCTTTTATGTTTTTAAAAACATTTGAAATAGTCTTTCTAAATGAAGACATTGGAATAACCAACGCCATCTTTAGTTCTCCATATTTTTCTTTTATCTCTGCGACTAGATTATATAATTCTAAATCTTGCTCGTCGAAATCTGCAAAATTGAAATCTTGGATATCAGTCTTCAAAAGTTTAAAAAGAAATATGGCCAAAATAGATTTACCGGTACCAGCACCTCCTTGGATAAGCGATGTTTTTGAATTTCCATCCAATAAACATTCTAAAATCAATTTTAGACTAGAAACTTGTTCCTTTAATAGTGATTTATAGGGAGAATATTTAAATAAATCTGAATTGTCAATGTATTCAAGAGAATGTCTACAAATACCCATACTTCTTAGGTCATCCCATATATCAGTAAATAAGTCTTGATATACTTCTTTCTGATTATAATATTTATGGTTACTTATACCTAAATTACCATTTAACAAAGAGTACTGTCCATCTGCAGCCATATAACGGATTAGTTGAGATTCTATATCCAATGTTGCGCTTTTATTGAATTTTTCACTCAATACTATGCTCACATTGGATAGACTCCGTTTTTTCTCAGATTTAGAATGAGTTTTTAGACGAGTCAATACATCTGTAGTTTCTCCTATATAGGCTTCTTTTGTAGTTTTGTTATCCAATAAATACACCATTGGCCAATTGAGATAATCCTTATAATTATTGCGAATTGACAGTTCTGTGGTGGTATCAAAATTAAATGACTTTACCGAATATATTTTCTTCGTCATCATTATAATTTATTATACTTATCCGCTTTGCCTTTAGCCTTTTCTATGGGATATTTTAATGCATTTTGGTCTATTTTATTATTGATGATTTGATCGATATCCAAATTATGTTTCCTTGCTAGAAGAAGACTGTACATAAGAACATCTGCTAATTCCTCTTTTATTTTCGTTATGTCTACCTTATCATCTGTTTTCCACAAAAAGTTTTCTAGTAATTCTGATGCCTCTAAAGAAATAGCAATGGCAATATCCTTGGAATTATGAAATTGTTCCCAATCTCTATCATCTCTAAATTTTATTATTCTTTGTATGGTTTTTTCTGTAATCATGCAACTTAGTTTTAGCCAAATGTAAGTATTTGTAATAGTTATTTCTATAATACCCTTAAAATACTTGATCACTATTTAAGTTGAAAAATATTAACTTTAAACAAGTCCAAAATTATGAAAACAGGAAGAGGTAAATTCGATTCGGGCTTTAAGGCTAAAGTAGCTCTTGAAGTACTAAAAGTACGTGAAACTCTGCAATAATTAGCTCTAAAATATGAGTTGCATCCGAACTAAATCTCTCAATGGAAGCAAGAGTTTATAGAAAAATCTACACAGGCTTTTGAAACTAAACCCCTTAAAGAAAGTAATGATGAAAGTGTTTCTGAGCTTTATCAGAAGATTGGTGAGCTAGAAATGGAGAAAGAACTGCGAAGCACATCACGAATACCATTAAACAAATATAAAGTAATGAGTAATTTCAAAAAAAAAAAACTTGAAACGCTTCGGGATTTGATGGATATGCGATTATTAGTTGAAAAAAATTGATGGACGAACATATACTTGGAGAGCCCACTGCAGGAGTTTTGACAATGCAGAGTATGCTGGAGGAGGAAGGTTTGAAAATGAGTTAAGAAAGAGTACGTAGATTAATGCGTAAGGCAGATGTTCTGCCCATTTACCCAAGTAGAACCCTTACTCAAAGAGGAGAAAATAAATATACTCAACCTTATTTATTAAGAGATTTAAAAATCACTCATCCAAATCATGTTTGGCAAATCGATATCACCTATATCCCGATGAAAAATGGATTTATGTACATGACTGCAATTATTGATGTTTACAGCAGATACATTGTGGGATGGGGTTTGAGTAATAGTTTGGATGCTTCAGAATCTTTGAAAGTGATACAACAAGCAGTAAAAATTCATGGAAAACCAGCGATTATGAATTCGGATCAAGGCTCTTAATTTACCTGTTTTGAGTATATCAATTATCTGAAAGAAAATGGCATAAAAATCTCTATGGACGGGCAAGGAAGAGTGCTAAATACTATTGATGGTAGTGGAAATAGCCATTATTATAAGATAGGATATCAATATAAATAGTGGGAAGTTTAGCAAGATTAAGATTATCCTGTTGATAATTAGGCATAATAAAACCACCTTAAAAAAGGTGGTTTTGTGGTTTCTCCAGGAATCGAACCAGGGACACATGGATTTTCAATCCATTGCTCTACCAACTGAGCTAAGAAACCATTAAAAAGTTTTAGAAATTATTTAATCTAAATAAATCAAATAATTTACTTTATTACTTCTAGTAAACTAGGTAAAAAAAATAGTGGTTTCTCCAGGAATCGAACCAGGGACACATGGATTTTCAATCCATTGCTCTACCAACTGAGCTAAGAAACCAAATTTTTGTTTGAGTTACTTTGTTGTTTTAAAGTGATGCAAAAGTACTATGTTTTGGTATACGAAGCAAGTATTATTTGGTTTTTTTTTTGAAATATCAAAAACTTACTGATTCTCAGACTTATTATTTTCTTGTTCGTTTCTTATATGTTCGCTCATCTCTTCCAATACAGGTTTTATTGTGCTTTCTGGGATATCACTTATTCGGATATACATTAATCCATCTATTGCATCGTTGAAATTGGGATCAACGTTGAATGCAATTACTCTCGCATTTTGCTTTATATATTTCTTTATCAATACAGGAAGTCGCAATTCTGGCTCTAGATCATCTATTATTTTGTCCAATTTATTAAGATCAGACTCCATTTCATCAAAAAATAGATTTTTATCTCGATCTCTTAGCCTTACTTTATACTCGTTTTTTGGCGTAATATATTGCGCAACTGCAGAGTCGTAATAGTTTGATCTCATGAATTCTATCATCAAAGATTTGGAAAATTCTGAGAATTTATTGGAAATACTTACACCACCCATCAAGAATTTATGATCTGGATTTCTCAGGCAAACATGCACAATACCTCTCCACAATAAGAAAAGAGGCAAGGGTTTTTGCTGATATTCTTCACAAATATAAGCTCTTCCCATCTCTATTACTTTTTTGAAGAAAGGATGGATATCTTGTTCAAATTCAAATAAAGAACTTGTATAAAACCCCTTGATACCATATTTTTTCATTACATCTTTACCCAAAGCCATCCTATATGCGCCAGCTAACTTTTTTGCAGCGTTGTCCCATAGAAAAAGGTGATGATAATGTTTATCATATTCATCTAAGTCAAAAGGTAGATTGCTACCCTCACCAACGGCACGAAAGGTAAGTTCTCTTTGGCGACCGATCTCCCTCATCACAGAAGGAATTTGCTCGTAGGTTGCGAAATAAATTTCATAATTTCCGTTGGTGAAAAGCATTTTCTCGGTGCCTCTCAATTTATCAATATCACTCGCGATATCTTCAGTTGGAGTCTCGTCTATTATGTTTTGTACTATATTTTCTTCTCTTAATAAAGGGAATTTTACCGATAAGTTTTGCAAGTTGAAAACCTGAGATAAAGATTTTCTTTTGTCATAGTAAGATTTCATCATATAAACCTTACGCTTCAAAAACTCACCCAATTCTTCGATGGTTTCCATCTCATCCATTGTTTTTACGGTAATAGGTTTACCAATTCTTAAACGGATGGGTTTTTCTCTATCATTCATCATCTCAGCTGGAAGCATTAATGTTTGCAAATTGGGATGCAATTTTGAAATCTGATAAAATATCGAACTATTTTTAGCATGAAAATACATGGGAACAACTGGTACTTTGGCTGCCTTGATGAGCTTCAAAGCTGGCTTTTCCCAATCTCTATCTAAGATTTCATTGTACTCATTATTTTTATTAGAAACTTCACCTGCAGGAAAAATCCCAACGCAGCCTCCATTTTCTAGATGTTTCAGTGTTCCTCGCATTCCAGTAGCACTGCTGTAGGCTTCTCTTTTTCTTTCGAAAGGATTTACAGAAATCACGAATGGTTCCATGGGTACAATCTTTTCCAAAAGGAAATTGCCCATTACTTTGAAGTCCGGACGCACTTCCGTTAATATCTTACACATCAAAATTCCATCAATAGCGCCTAATGGATGATTGGATACCAATATAAAAGGACCAGTTTTGGGTATTTTCGCTAAATCTTCTGTAAATGCCACATAACTTAAGTTTCTCTCTCTAACGAAAGAATCAAAAAAGTCTTTGCCTTGTTTATCTTTTAATTTGTCGTAAAGTCTATTGACTTCGTTTATCTTGGCAATACTCATTACAACTGATGCTACAGGATTTTTTAGAAACCCTATTTTATCTAGCCCAGCTGCTTTGATTAAATCCGTTTTTGATATTAAGCTCATGTGTTTTTTTGTAGAAATTAATTTTACTGTGTCACCATTTGGAAGGTTTGTTTTGCAATTTGCTCCAGCAATACATTTTTACCTTGGTAAAATTTGTCAATATTTTCCAAATTGGCATTTCTTACAGTAAATAAAGATACATTTTTTACAATATCTGTCTTGAAAACTTTTTGCAATTCTTCGTTCAGAAGTTCTACATTGCAGAAATTATCTTCTAAGCATAATGCCAAAGATATCGCAGAATTCTGCATAAGTGATACTTTAATCTTGTACTTTGATAAATACCCAAATACCACACTCATATGATCCTCAGCAATGAAAGAGAAATCTCTTGTAGAAATTTTTAGCAAGGTTTGGTTTTCTTTTAAAATATAAGATTCTTCACTTTGGTTTTTGTCGGAATGACCTACTTTTGTCCCTTCTCTAGTAGGATCCAAGAAAGATTTTACATAAAAAGGGATGCTTTTTTTCTGTAGAGGCTGCAATGTTTTTGGGTGAATAACGCTAGCACCGTAGTAGGCCATTTCTATAGCTTCTTCATAAGAAATATGAGAAAGCAGCGTTACATCATGAAATTTTCTTGGGTCTCCAGTCATCACACCGGGCACGTCCTTCCAGATTGTCATGGCATCAGCATTGAGACAGTAGGCAAAGATTGCACCCGTGTAATCGGATCCTTCTCTTCCTAATGTTACTGTAAAATTATTATCATCAGAGCCAATGAATCCTTGTGTTACATAACATGTAAAAGGATTCAGAGTTTCAATATTTTCTTTAGTTTTGTCCCAATTTACCACACCGTCTCTATAAGAATCATCGGTTTTGATGTAGTCTCTAGCATCTAGCCATTGGTTGGTGAATTGGTTATCATTAAGGTATTCGCTCACTATTTTTGTAGAAATCATCTCACCACAACTTACTACTTGATCGTACACAAAATTGTAGTTAGGAGATTTAGTTCTTCTTAGAAAAGAAACTATATCATCAAAAAAAAGGTTGATTTCTCCAAACACAACATGATTGGGTGAGAAAAGACCTTCGGCAATAGCGATATGTTTCTGTTTTATCTTTTCAATTTCAGTTTGGTAGTCTTCCTTTTTAAAATAAAATTCTACAACTTTTTCTAGTTCATTGGTTGTTTTGCCCATCGCAGAAACAACCAGTAGACATTTTTCGAATCCTTGGCTTTGTAACACCATAGATACATTTTTCACTCCCTCAGCATCTTTTACAGATGCTCCTCCAAACTTGAAAATTTTCATGAATATAAAAAAGATATTTGTTTTATGTAGATAAAAAAAATTAGAATGGACAAAATTATGATTTTAAGCCGAGATATGAAATAGCCACATTATGTGATATATGACATGCATGATATATTTTATTATAATAATTCTTTTAGATGTGATAAATTTTACGAAATTTGGAAAAATCATAAAAACTTAAATATGTCAGATCAATCATTGCAAACATTAGGAGAATTTATAATAGATAATCAGCATGATTTCCAGTATTCTACAGGAGAATTTTCTCGTCTTCTAAGTGCTATTAGATTGGCTTCTAAAGTAGTAAATCGAGAAGTAAATAAAGCAGGAATTGCTGATATTTTAGGAAAAGCGGGAAACGAGAATATACAAGGAGAAGAACAACAAAAGCTAGATGTAATTGCCAATGATATTTTCATCACTGCATTATCGCAAAGAGAAGTGGTTTGTGGTATTGCTTCAGAAGAAAATGACGATTATATAGATATTACCGCAGGAGAAAATGGACATCTAAGTAAGTATGTAGTGCTAATAGATCCACTAGATGGTTCTTCTAATATTGATGTGAATGTATCTGTAGGTACTATATTCTCTATCTATAGAAGAGTTACAGAGCCAGGAACGCCTGTGCAATTGGAAGATTTCTTGCAAAAAGGAGTGAACCAAATTGCAGCAGGATACGTAATATACGGTTCTTCTACAATGATTGTTTATACTACAGGAAATGGAGTAAACGGGTTTACTCTAGATCCATCTTTAGGAACTTATTATTTATCACATCCCAACTTGAAATTTCCTACTACAGGAAAA
Source organism: Chryseobacterium sp. (assembly GCF_045629545.1). GTDB lineage: Bacteria > Bacteroidota > Bacteroidia > Flavobacteriales > Weeksellaceae > Chryseobacterium. Next base: position 175,587 of record NZ_JAZQRK010000052.1, read on the forward strand.
ATTTATTCTATCAATGAAGGAAATTATATTAAATTTCCACAAGGAGTGAAAAATTATCTAAAGTATTGCCAGATGGAAGAAGGCGATCGTCCTTATACTTCTAGATATATTGGATCTCTAGTAGCAGATTTCCATAGAAATATGTTGAAAGGTGGCATCTATATTTATCCGTCATATTCTCAAGCTCCCAATGGAAAACTGAGATTACTATATGAGTGTAATCCTATGGCATTTTTAGCAGAACAAGCAGGTGGGAAAGCTACGGATGGTTTTAGAAGAATTTTAGAAATTGATCCTACGGAGCTTCATCAAAGAGTGCCATTTTTTGCAGGTAGCGTAGATATGGTAGAAAAAGCTGAAGAATTCATGAGAATCGACAGTGTGAAATAATGAAAGCAAAATATTACCAATATTTATTAAAATTCAAACGCCCGAGTGGAACATCTCGAGGCGTTTTGTACGAAAAGGAAACTTTTATCTTGGAAATTTCTAGAGGAGACCAGAAAGGGATAGGAGAGTGTTCTTTATTTAGAGGATTAAGCTTTGATGATCGAGAAGATTATGAAGAAAAACTGCAATGGCTTTGCGATAATATTAATGAAAATCCAGCATTTATTAAAGAAGAGTTAGAAGAATTTCCTTCTATTTGGTTTGGTTTTGAGCAAGCAATGATGAATCTAAAATATGGTGATAATCTTTATTTCCCAAGTCCATTTACCAAAGGAGACCATTCCATTAAAATTAATGGATTGATTTGGATGGGGAATGCTGGCTATATGGAGGATCAAATTCAAGAAAAATTAGCGTTAGGTTTTCGCTGCATTAAATTAAAAATTGGGGTAAATTGGGCTGAAGAATATGCAGTAATTCAACATTTGAGAGAAAAATTCCCGAAAGAAGCTTTAGAACTTCGTGTAGATGCCAACGGAGCATTTAGCAAAGAAGAAGCGAAGGTCGTTTTACAACAATTATCAGATCTAGATATTCATTCTATAGAGCAACCCATAAAAGCTGGCGAATGGAGTGATATGGCAGAATTGTGTGCAGGAACTCCTACACCTATTGCGCTAGACGAAGAACTGATAGGCATTATAGATCCAGAAGAAAGAGCAAATCTTTTAGATATTATTCAGCCTCAATATATTATCTTGAAACCCACTTTGGTTGGAGGTTTTTCGGGCTCTGATGAATGGATAAAGCTTGCTGAAGAGAGGAATATTGGCTGGTGGATAACTTCAGCCTTGGAAAGCAATGTTGGATTAAATGCTATTGCGCAGTACACTTTTACTAAGAAAAATAAAATGCCTCAGGGCTTAGGAACCGGAGGCCTTTTTACAAATAACTTCGACAGTAATTTGTTACTTGTCAATGACAACTTATTTTTTAAAAAGTAATATTCTGATATCCAAAAGTGTAACTTTCAAATGATATCTTTCTTAATGAACAACAACTCTTTCAAAAAAGTCATAATTTTATTAAATTTCAATCTAATTTTAAACATAGCAAACAAGATTTATTACTAATACAATTGTAAATATAGGATTATGTTGCCAAAAATTAAATTATTTTATGTTAATTTTAAATTATATTTATAATAATTTAATTTAGATTAAACAATTGCAGCTAAATAATAGGTTTTGGGTAACCAGAGTGAGCATTAGTAGGACAATTCAATTATAATTTTCTAGAAGTCTTTAATTTTCATAAATTTGCAAATGTGGTTCATGCGCTTACTTTTTTAGAGTAAAAAAAATGGATCATCATACATAAATAAAGTTTACTTAATGGAAGAAGAAAAAAAATCACTCAATTTTATTGAGCAAATTATAGAAGATGATTTAGCAAACGGTTTGAAGAACGATCAAATACGTTTCCGTTTTCCCCCAGAACCGAATGGTTATCTGCATGTAGGGCACACAAAAGCAATCTGCATCAACTTTGGTTTGGGAGAAAAATACAATGCTCCTGTAAACCTACGTTTCGATGATACCAATCCTGAAAAAGAAGAACAAGAATTTGTAGATTCAATCAAAAAAGATGTAGAATGGTTGGGATTCAAATGGGATAAAGAATTATATGCATCAGACTACTTCCAGCAACTCTATGAGTGGGCAGTACAACTTATAAAAGATGGTAAAGCATATGTAGATGAACAGTCTTCTGAAGTAATTTCTGAACAAAGAAAAAATCCGTCAGAGCCAGGAGTAGAGTCTCCATTCAGAAATCGCCCAATAGAAGAATCTTTAGATTTATTCGAAAGAATGAAAAATGGAGAATTCGAGGAAGGGACGATGTCTCTCCGTGCAAAAATAGATATGAACACGCCAAATATGAATATGCGTGATCCTGTGATGTACAGAATCCTTAAAAGACCTCACCACAGAACAGGTACTACTTGGAAAATCTATCCAATGTACGATTGGGCACATGGTGAATCTGATTATTTGGAGCAAGTATCTCACTCTCTTTGTTCTCTAGAGTTTGAAAACCACAGACCTTTGTATAATTGGTATCTAGAGCAAGTTTCTGATAAAGAAAAAGTACAACCAAAGCAGCGCGAATTTGCAAGAATGAACGTTTCTTATATGATCACTTCAAAAAGAAAACTACAAAGATTGGTAGCAGAAAATGTAGTGACAGGTTGGGACGATCCAAGAATGCCTACCATTTCTGGAATGAGAAGAAAAGGATATACACCAACTTCTATCCGTAATTTTATCGATAAAGTAGGAGTTGCAAAAAGAGAGAACCTAATCTCTATTCAACTACTGGATTTCTGTGTGCGTGAAGATCTAAACAAAGTTTCTAAACGTGTAATGGCAGTGGTAGACCCGGTGAAGCTAATCATTGAAAACTATCCTGAAGGACAAGAAGAGTGGTTAGATACAGAAAATAATCCTGAGCAAGAAAATGCTGGGACAAGACAAGTGCCTTTCTCTAGAGAATTGTATATAGAGCGTGAAGACTTCCAAGAGGAAGCTAACAAAAAGTTCTTTAGACTAAAACTTGGAGGTGAAGTACGTCTAAAATCTGCTTATATCATCAAAGCTGAGAGAGTAGATAAAGATGAAAACGGAGAGATTACAACGATCTACGCAACTTATGACGAAAAGTCTAAATCAGGTAGTGGAACTGAGGAAAGTTTGAGAAAAGTAAAAGGTACACTTCATTGGGTATCTGCTAACCATGCGATCCCCGTTGATGTGAAAATCTATGAAAACCTATTTACTGTAGAGCAACCAGATGCTGAGAAAGATGTAGATTTCTTAGAATTTGTAAATCCAAATTCTGTAACCACTATTCAAGGGTTTGTAGAACCTAGCTTGAAGGATGTTGCTGTGGGAGAACCTCTACAATTCCAAAGAATTGGATATTTCACGAAAGATCAAGATTCTACAGATGCCAAAATGGTGTTCAATAGAACGGTGACGCTTAAAGACTCTTACAAGCCAGAGTAAAAAATAATTTGTGGCAACACAGATACAGAAACAGGGCTTAATATCATTTAGTCCTGTTTTTTCTATTAATAATAAATCATTATCATGCGATTATTCAAAGCCTATATAGATTCTTATAAAGGATTGTCCTCCGAGAGTTGGATGCTAGCATTAGTAATGCTTATTAACCGAACGGGGTCTATGGTCCTGCCTTTTTTGGGAGTTTATATGACAGACCATCTCCATTTTGATATAGAAAAGGCTGGGGTTGTTCTTAGTTTTTTCGGGATAGGATCGGTTGTGGGTTCTTGGTTTGGAGGGATGATTACGGATAAAATTGGCGAGTTTAAAGTGCAAACTTTCAGTCTTTTTCTCAGTGTTCCCATGTTTTGTATTATTCCTTATTTTCATACGGAATGGGGATTGGCGCTTATTATTTTTATTCACAGTAGCATTAGTGAAGCTTTTCGTCCTGCCAATTCTGTAGCCATTTCAAAATATGCTAAACCTGGAAATCTTACAAGAGCTTTCTCTCTCAACAGAATGGCGGTAAATTTAGGATTTTCCATTGGTCCTGCTTTGGGCGGAATTTTAGCAGCAATTTCTTATGATTTTTTATTTTATTCTAACGCGGCTGGCGCTTTATTAGCAGGTATTACCTATGTTTTTTTCTTTAGAAAGAGAAATTACAGGAATGCAGAACAAGAAGTGGCAACTACCACCGAAATAACAATTTCACCCTATAAGGATTACCGATTTTTGGTATTTTGCTTTGCTTGTTTTATGTTTTCCGTATTCTTTTTTCAATTGCTCAATACGCTTACGATTTTTTATAAAAAAGAAGTGCATCTAAGCTCAGAAACAATTGGATATATCCTAGGATTTAGTGGGTTTATTGTAGTTTTACTAGAAATGCTTCTAGTGCAAATTGCCGAAAGATATTTTAAACTAAAATATACCATGTTTTTGGGAACTTTTCTATGTGCTATTGCATTCGCTATGCTCGTTTTGGATACTTCTGTTTGGTTTTTGGTATTATCAATTTCACTTTTAAGTATTGGTGAAATTTGGAGTTTACCATTTATGGCAACCATTACCGCATTGCGCTCGGGAAATCATAACAAAGGCGTTTATATGGGAATCTTAGGCATTGCATTTTCTCTCTCTTTTATTGTAACTCCTTATTTGGGAACTTACATCGCAGAACACTTTGGATTTTTTGTGCTATGGATTGGAACGGGAATAATGCTTACTGTAACAGCAATTGCGTTTTACTTTATTATTCCGTGGATGCTTCCAAAAAACATTGATTCTGAAAATCAAATAAAAGAATTAATGATTGTCCGTTTATTTACCTAATCCTGTAATATTAGCAATAACGAGCCTATCAAACAATTTTTCTCCAAAATATCTTCTATTCAGCTTATAAACAAACTCATTTAAGTACAATTGAAGATATTTTCTTTTTATTTT
>NZ_JAZQRK010000053.1:0-50828 GCF_045629545.1 Chryseobacterium sp.
AAAATGAAACTCATTTTCTAAAATTCCCAAAACTTATACGGAATTAACTTTTGGGTGAACCCATTACTATTGTTGCCGTTCTTCAAACAGTGGGAATTTCTTAACGAAACTGATTTCCATTTTCTTTACGACTTCGCATCCTAAGTCGTTTTGTGAGTGTTTACGTTATTAACTTTGAGATTCCTCCTTCGTCGGAATGACAATTCGAATGTTTTTGACAAAAGGGTTGTGGAAGTATTTATCGTTTAAATTTTGTGTTAGCCGTGATTGCAGCGGCATCCTTTTTTAGGTGGCTGAGCGGAGCCGAAGCTCCCTAAAAAAGATACAGCGGAAAGCGCGAATAGCTCCTAAAAAAAAGAAACAAAAAAAACCGTTTGAATTATGATCAAACGGTTTTTGTTATTTTGTACCCCTCAGAAGTCTAAGGATAGGGAGCAATTTCTACTTCCAAACCTTCCATTTCTTCTGTTATATGCAACTGGCAACCCAATCTACTATTTTCTTTTACGTGGTAAGCTTCTGCTAGCATAGCGTCTTCTTCCGCTCCCATCTCTACTAGACCAGGATCGTTCACTACATATACTTGGCAAGAGGCGCACATCGCCATGCCACCACAAACTCCAATGGTACCATCATCAGCCAACTCGTAAGAGCGTATGATCTCCATAAGGTTCATAGACATATCTGTAGGCGCCACAATATCGTGCGCTACTCCTTCTCTATCGGTAATTTTAATATTAATATCGCTCATCTTCAATGGATGGTTAATAGTTGATTGTTGAGGTTTTTTATGATTAAATAAATTTAAATCCTACAACTCACAACGAGATTAATCTATTTTTTTTACAACCGCTTTTTCAGCTTCTTTTCTACTACCGTCAAAACCATCTACACCACTTACCGTAGTATATTTTAGCACGAATTTTTTCCCTGGATTTAGTCTATTGTAAACACTCTGACACATTAATGTCGCTTCATGGAAACCACAAAGAATTAATTTTAATTTTCCTGGGTAAGTGTTGATATCTCCAATAGCGTAGATGCCTTCTATATTGGTTTGGTAGTCTAATGCATTATTAACAACGATAGCATTTTTCTCGATAGTCATTCCCCATTGTGCAATCTCACCCAATTTTGGTGTAAGACCAAAAAGTGGAATAAAATAATCTGTTTCTATGTCTACAGGCTCCTCACCATCTTTTACCACTGTGATCGCTTCTACTTTACCATCTCCTTTTATTGCAGTAACTTCTGCTGGAGTGATCAGTTTTATTTTGCCTTGGTTCTTCAGATCTTGTACTTTTTCTACAGAATCTAAAGCTCCTCTGAATTCGTTTCTTCTATGGATCAAAGTAACTTCACTCGCTACATTAGCCAAGAAAATACTCCAATCTAGAGCAGAATCTCCACCACCAGCAATGATTACTTTTTTATCTCTGAAATGTTCTGGTTCTTTTATAAAATATTCTAGTCCTTTTTCCTCATAATCTGCTACATTTTCAATAAGCGGTTTTCTTGGTTCGAATGTTCCTAAACCTCCTGCAATAGCAATGGCTTTACAACGGTGTACGGTTCCTTTATTGGTAACAACCTCAAACCATTCATCATCAATTTTAGAATAAGAAACCGCAGTTTCTCCTAAAGTAAATCCTGGCTGAAATTGTTTGATTTGCTCCATTAGATTATCTACCAATTCACCTGCATTTACAGAAGGATAACCAGGAATATCAAAAATTGGTTTTTTAGGGTACAACTCTGCCAATTGCCCACCTGGCTGAGGAAGAGCGTCTATGATATGGCATTTCATCTTTAGTAAACCTGCTTCAAATACAGCAAAAAGTCCCGTTGGTCCCGCTCCAATAATCAATATGTCTGTCGTTATCATAATATAAGGATAAATTTATTCTAAGTATATTGCAAATTTACTAATTTTAATGGGAAGCATATGAAGATGAACTTAAATAAATAACTGAGATTTATCAAATCACTAGCTACCAGTACTTTTACTTTGGCAATAAATTTGTAAATTGTACCTTATGAAGAAATTATTTTACCTCATTTCCTTATTTATTTTCTTTATTGGAAATGCACAAATAACAAACGTTGCTCATGGCGAATCCCTTACTTTTAGAATTCATTATGGGATTTTAAATGCGGGTACTGCTACTCTTACTACCCGAGCATTGAATTTTCAGGGAACACCTCATCTCTATTCTCGTGGTGTAGGACAAACCACGGGTGCTGTAAAAACTTTTTTCAAGGTGGATGATTTGTATGAGAGTTATATTGATATAAATACAGGATTACCTACCTATTACGTGAGAAACGTGAAGGAAGGTGGATATTCACAACATTTGCAGACTGTTTTTAACCATAATAATAACACTTTGGTACTTACTGATAAAAAAACACCTGCTAATGGCTCCAAAACTATTAAATCCGTAAAGGGTGTGCAAGATATGCTATCGTGTTTCTATTACCTAAGAAGTAAATCTGCCGCCGAATTGAAAACTGGTGCTCTAATCAATATGAATGTTTGGATTGATGATGAGATGTTTCCTTTTCAGCTAAAAGTATTGGGTACTGAAGATTTAAAAACAAAATTTGGGACTGTAAATTGTATAAAGATTGTACCTTCTGTAAAAAGTGGTAGAGTTTTCAAAGGAAAAGAAGGCGTAACTATGTGGGTTACCAATGATGCTAACCATATCCCTATGTTGATAAAAGCTGATCTAGCAGTAGGTTCTCTTAAGGCAAGTCTTGATGATTTTAAGAATGTAAAATATCCATTAAAGTTCAAATAAACGATGTGATGCCGTTTTTCGAATGTTTTTATTTAAATAAGAAATAGGAGTAACATTGGTGAAGATAGTATTCGTTTATACAAATACAATCCAAAAAAAATCAAGAATTCCCAAAAAATTTCCGGAGTTCTTGAAAGCGTATAAATAATTGGTGTAATAATCTACTTTGTACATTCTCCTGTATCGGTTGCAGAACCATAGGGTTCTGCAACTATACTGAGGATTTCATCACATGTGTTGCTTTTTCAGAAATAATTTTATTCGTAATAAAATAAGCAGGATGTCAGAATTTTCATGTTCTTTGTGCTGCTTACTATTTCATTTGTGTTTTTGAATAAATTTCAAATTTTTCTTAATTGTGTTTTTAGAATCAACTTGTAATGAACTTTTTTCTTTGTGTTTCTAATACAAAAGTAGCACCTTTACTGATGTTTACAAAAGAAATATTATCGATATAAGTCGAGAGAGTTGTAGATATATATCTACAACTCTCTGGATGATTATAATTCTAAAAATTAAATTAAACTACATGCTAACGGTGATCCTTGAAAATTTCTATAAGTTCTACAATGTTATCAATATTTAATTTATCAAATATCCTTTTTTTAACTGTACTTATAGTATTCTGCTTAACATCTAGATGATTGGCAATTTCTAAATTTCCGAGTCCCTCTACATATAATTTTGCAATTTGCAACTCTCTCTCTGATAATAATGAGATAGGATCTATGCTTCCCTTATTTCGTAATGAATTTAATAGTAAAGCTTGGGTAGTAGGGGACAAATATTCTCCTGTTTCATGCATTTTTAAGATGGCCTTTTTTATCTCTTCTTCTTCACTCATTTTGCTTAGAAAACCACCTGCGCCTGCATTCAAGAATTTCAAAGCTTGTGTATACTCATCAACGCCCGTAAAAATCATGATTTTTGTGTAAGGGCATTTTTTTCGTATATCTGGTAGAATATTTAGGCTGTTACCATCCGGAAAGTGTGCATCTATAATCGCCATATCTATGGTATTGCTATCCAATATTTCTAGCACTTGTTGTAGATTGGATGCTTGTATTATATCACAGTTTATTTCTAGATCTTCTATCAAGAATAATATGCCTTGGCGTATAAGACTATGGTCGTCAGCAAGTAAAAATTTGAATTTTTTATTTTCTTTCATTATTAATTATTCATCATTAAATTTAGGGAAAACGTAACGGTAGTCCCTTCATTTATTGCACTTGTTACAGCAATTTTTCCGCCATACAGTTCCACTAGTTCTTTACATAGGCTCAAACCTAGTCCAGCTCCTAGATTTTCTACTTCATTAGAAATTACGCCTTGATAGTAGGGTTCAAAAATCTGTTTAAGATCAGATTCAGAAATACCTGCTCCAGAGTCTTTCACAGCCGTGGTTAGAGTAACGGTGTTATTGGGGTTTATTTTTGTATCCACTCTTACTTCAATAGTTCCATTTTCCGTGAATTTATTGGCATTCCCAACAATATTCATGAGTAATTGGTTAATTTTGGTATTATCAGAGAAAACCTCAATCGTTGGATCTATGTTTTTGGTAATGATGAATTGATTGTTTCGGGTTTCTACATAGGGCTGTAGTGAAACCAATATAGATTCGATTTCATTATTTAGATTAAATTCTACAGGGACCAATTTGTTTTCAACCTGTTGGTTTTTGGTGTATTCTAGAATCTGATTCGCTTGCATTAGAAGCGTATTATTGGTAAAACTGATCGATTTCAGATACTCGTTGATATTCGGGTCATTATTTTTCTTTTTTATCCTTGTAATAAATAAACCTATTATCTTTAATGGAGATCTTAGTTCATGGCTCAACATACCTAATATTCTATTCTTAAAATTTAGATTTTCTTTTATTTCCTTATTAGCAGCATTTAGTTTCCACTCATACATAAATGCCAATCTGGTGAAGTACATAATTAGTATTGATACGAAAAACATCAATACCATAAGACCTATTACAAGATAAGTTCGTATTTTATTGTTTTTAGAATTCTGTGCATCCAATTCTTTTTGCGTATCTTCTTTAGCGCTTTTTATAGAAGCATCGTAAACACCCATTAGCTCATTGCTGTATACTAAAAGATTATTAAATGTAGAATAGAATTTCCCACTATCATCTTTTGTCTTGGTTACATTATATCGTATTTTCTGTACTTCTTTAGAGTAATGATGGTTAATTGCAGAAATCATGCTATCTACTTCAGTTTTAATTTTGTTTGCCGCTATAGACTTATTATTTTTCATAGTGACAACAGTACTGTCCTTTTGTACGTTTACTTTTCCAGAAATAGCATCTTTTAATCTTCCAAATATTCCTTTTTTCTCTATCGTATCTGTATAAGTATGTGTTTCAACATCATATTTATTAAAATTAAAATCATAATCATACTTCATCAAGTCGGGAATAGGCTCTCTTTTTACCAAATTTGAATTTGTAGAAAATTGTTGAGTAGAATCTATCATCTCTTTTAGATGATTGACCATTGTAGAGTCTAATCTATGGATACTCAATGCCTTTTTAAGGTTTAAATTACTACTTTTAAAATGGTTGATGGAATCTAAATTTTTTGTAAGCAAATTCACCGCATCAAAATAATTTGAAAGATCTTTTTGATCTTTGCTTATCATATATTTTTGAAAATAGTTTTGTGCATCTAACAGGTCTTTTCTAGATCTATTAGTCAAACTTTCTATCGCATTTACCTCTGCGATCTGTCTTTGGAAGAATTGTAGACTCTTTTTATTGACATTTTCTGTATAAAAAAACGCAGCAACAATAAGCTGTATTAGCAAAATGCTTAATATAAGAGAATAATGTATTATTTTTCTCAATTTGAAATTGAGCAATTTTGTTGTTTTAGTGGTAGAATCCATAATATGTGTCTTATCTTTCTGCAGATATGGTTCACTCTTTATTGTATATAATATAAGCTTGAGGTAAAACAAATTCTATATTTAAGTGGAATAAATTGCAGAATGCAAAATTATAAAATAATCACAAAATCCAAGCACTATTTCCATGAGTTAATTTTGTAATAAGTTTTCTCATAATACTATATGATACAATATATGACCATATTGCATTTATTGTTGTAAAATAGTTACAAATTGTAATCTATTTATGTGAAAATATACAAAAAAATCCCCAAGAAAAATCTTGAGGATCCTTATATCTTATAAAAAAGTCTTTTATAATGTTTTAAACTGTTCTAATGTTCTGATATCGTTCTCAAAGAACATACGGATATCACTCATTTGGTAAAGCAGCATCGTAATTCTCTCGATCCCCATCCCGAATGCATATCCAGAATATTTTTCAGAATCTATGTTAACGTTCTTCAATACAGCAGGATCTACCATACCACAACCCATGATTTCTAGCCAACCTGTCCCTTTGGTAATTCTGTAATCTGTTTCAGAATTCAATCCCCAATATACATCAATCTCCGCACTGGGTTCTGTAAAAGGGAAATATGAGGGCCTTAATCTGATTTTTGATTTTCCGAATAATTCGGTAGTGAAAAACTGTATGGTTTGTTTTAGGTCCGCAAAACTCACATTTTCGTCAATATATAATCCTTCAATTTGATGGAAGATACAGTGAGAACGTGATGATACTGCTTCATTTCTGAAAACTCTACCTGGTGATAAAATTCTTATCGGAGGTTGGTTTTCTTCCATATAACGAATTTGTACCGAAGAAGTATGCGTTCTAAGAAGAATATCCGGATTTTGCTCTATAAAGAAAGTATCTTGCATATCTCTTGCAGGATGATATTCTGGCAAATTCAGGGCAGTGAAATTATGCCAATCGTCTTCAATCTCTGGTCCATCTGCAACTGCAAAACCTATAGATTTGAAAATTTCGATTATCCTATTCTTCACTACATTAATGGGATGTCTAGATCCCAAATCCAATGGAAATGCAGGTCTTGTAAGATCCTCTTTTTCTAGAATAAGAGAAGAAGCAGAAGCACTTTTAAAATCTTCTAACTTTGCAGCAACTGCAATTTTCAAAGCGTTTATTTTTTGGCCAAATTCTTTTTTTTGATCATTAGGAACCGCTTTCAACGCTTCATAAAAATCATTCAAAACTCCTTTTTTACCACTGTACTTGATTCTGAAATTTTCTATCTCATCTTTGGATGTAGCACTGAAGTTGTTTACTTCAACCAGTAATTCCTCTATCTTTTCTGTCATTGTTTTAACACTTTCAAAAATGTATTTGCAAAAATAAGGTTTTCAGATTAAAAAACGTTTTACATTTATCATAAAAAAATCTGTCACTTATCAGAAGTAACAGATTTTTTTATTCTTCGTTAAAAAAATGAATCTATTTTTTCTCCAATGCTTGCATATTGATTTGGATGGTTACCTCATCTTTTATCACTCCATTTTTAGCTGGACTTTGAAACTTTACTCCAAAATCTTTTCTCATTAAATCTTTTGGTTCTGTTGCAACGCTTACACTACCTTCACCTACAGAAATATTAGCCTTAAATTGGGCGGGTTTTGTTATCCCTTTTATGGTGATATTACCATCTAATATAGTGTTATAATCACCTTCTGTAGAAGAACTCACTTTTGTAATTTCATAAGATGCGGTAGGAAATTTCTCTACTTCAAAGAAATCACCACTTTTCAGATGTCCATTTAGCTTTTCTAGTTCATCAGGTTTATTCCTCAAATCTTCAGATGTTAAAGAAGTCATATTAGCAACAAACTTCCCACTTTCCAATTTACCCTCTTTTACGGTTACATCTCCACTCTCGAACTTTATAGTACCAAAGTGACTTGTATTTTCAGATTTGAAAATTTTATACCCTTTCCACTCTATTTTGCTGTTCAAAGTATCCACTACATATTGAGTACCATCTTTGGTTGTGGTAACTTCTGAACTGGTACTTGTAAGAGGTTTATCTTTATTACAAGACACCACAACTGCCGTCGCAAAAAGTGCCGGAATTGTTAGGGAAAATAATCTTCTTTTCATGATTCATCAATATTTTTATCTACCTGCTAAGGTACAAAAATTAATAATTGCTTTATAAAATCATTATTTTTGCAAGATGCTATTAGAAATAAACCAATTATATTTTTCTCATATTGAGGGAAAACCTTTATTCCAAAATTTCAATTTGTCTTTAGAAAAGGGCAAAATAGTTGCCTTGGCAGGAGAAAGTGGCTGCGGAAAATCTACACTACTTAGCCTTATCTATGGATTACTCAATTGGGAAAAAGGGGATATTATTTTTGATGACGAAAAACTTTTAGGCCCAAAAGGAAATCTTGTTCCTGGAGAAAGTAGTATGAAGTTTGTGGCTCAGCATTTTGATCTCATGCCATATGCAACTGTTGCAGATAATGTGGGTAAGTTTATATCTAATATCAATTTAGCCAAAAAAAAAGAAATTGTAAATGAACTTTTAGATGTTGTTGGACTCATAGAATTCGCTCCTATTTTACCTAAGTACCTGAGTGGTGGACAACAACAGAGAGTTGCCATCGCAAGAGCGTTGTCGGTATTGCCAAAGTTACTTTTATTGGATGAACCTTTTAGTAATTTGGATTTTGCTAGGAAAATAGAGCTTAGAGAAAAACTATTTCGATATGTGAAAAACAATGGAATTTCTCTTATAATCTCTACTCATGAGCTACAAGATATCCTTCCTTGGGTAGATCAAATTGTCGTTTTGAAAAATGGAAGGTTGATACAAAATGATAATGTAAAAGAAACTTATCTAAATCCTTACAATGAGTACGTTGCAAAACTTTTCGGGGAAGTGAATCTTTTTACCTCTAAAGAAATGACCGCATTTGGTATTTCCAAATTTGCTATTTATCCACATCAGATAAAGTTATCCACAATTGGGATAAAAGCTGTAGTGCTAGAAAGTAGATTTGCGGGAAGTTATTATTGGAACAAATTAAAAATAGAAAATAAAGAAATTGTAGTGTACACCGATGTTTACATGGAAGATATCGTTACTGTCTCCTTTGAGTTATAAACATTTAAAAAAGTTATCCACAATTTATTATCAAATTGTGGATAACTTTTTTAAGTATTTAACTGTTCACTTTTCAAAACAAAAAAATACGGCAATAGATTTTAAAACCTAATGCCGTTTCTTAAAAAAACTAAGCTTTCTTTACAAATTCAGATTTTAGAGCCATAGATCCAAAACCATCAATTTTGCAATCTATATTATGATCACTATTCGGCCTTAGACGAATATTCTTTACCTTTGTACCTGCTTTCACGGGTTTGGGAGCTCCTTTTACAGGTAGATCTTTCACTACTACTACAGAATCTCCATCTTGTAATTCGTTTCCATTAGCATCTAATATGATCCCAGATGCTTCAGTATTCTCTACACCAGACCCTTCTTCAGGGTTCCACTCGTGAAAACATTGAGAACAAACCATTACATTATCACTAGGATAGGTAAACTCGGAACTACATTTTGGACAAATAACTACTTCACTCATATCATTAATTTTTGCAAAGATAATTTATTTTTAAAATTGGGCACGCAGGGTTACTTATTGTAGAATATAACCTAAAGAAAGTCATATCACTAATTTTAAAATTCTCAACTATAATTCGTATTTTTGCAAGTTCAAACAGCTAATAGCAATTATGGAACTTATTCACAGAAACTTAGCGATCGGAATTCACGATGCTTTACAAGAAACTTTTTTCGAAAAAAATAAATACGCCGACAAAGTAATCGAAAGACTTTTAAAAGCTAACAGAAAGTGGGGAAGCCAAGATAGAGCCGTAGTTTCCGAGATTTTCTACAATATTATCCGTTGGAAAAAACGTCTAGAATATTATATGGGTGAAGGGGTAAAACCTAACAATATCTATAAACTAATTGTTGCATATCTGCTTTGGAGTAATACCAATTATAAAAAATTTGAAGAATTCGGTGGTATAAAAATCGCCGATATGGTCAATAAAATCAAGAAAGGAACTGTTCCTACTAAAGCGATAGAATTTTCTATCCCAGATTGGTTGGCAGAAACTCTTGAAAAAGAACTAGGTCCTATCTGGGAAAGAGAAATGAGAGCGCTAAACGAAAGAGCGGCTACTGTTTTGAGAGCAAATTCTCTAAGAACTACTGCTAAAGAATTGGTAGGCGAACTTTCTCATGATAATGTGGTTTCTTTCACCATCAAAAATTATCCAGATGCAGTACAACTAGAAGAAAAAAAGAACGTGTTCCTTACCAGTGCCTTCAAAGATGGATTATTCGTGGTACAAGATGCTACTTCTCAGAAGATTGGATATTTCTTGGATGTAAAAGAAGGACAAAGAGTCGTTGATGCATGTGCTGGTGCAGGTGGAAAAACACTTCACCTTGCTGCTTTAATGGGAAATAAAGGTCAGATAATCGCATTAGATATCTACGAATGGAAACTGGCAGAGCTAAAACGTCGTGCCAAAAGAGCGGGCGCACACAATATTGAAACCCGTATGATCAGCGATAATAAAGTAATCAAACGTCTTTATGATAAGGCAGATCGTCTTTTGATAGATGCACCATGTTCTGGTCTAGGAGTTTTAAAAAGAAATCCGGATAGCAAATGGAAAATTGACCAAGCTTTCATCGACAGAATAAAAGTAGAACAACAACAAATTCTTCAAGATTACTCTAAAATACTTAAGGTAGGTGGGAAAATGGTATACGCTACCTGCTCTATCTTACCTTCTGAAAACAACTTGCAAGTTGCAGAATTTTTGAAAAATAACGAAGGCTACAGATTGATAAAAGACGAAAAAGTAATGCCTAGCGAAGGGTACGACGGATTCTATATGGCTCTTATTGAAAGAACTGCATAATCTTATCCACAAAATAATTTTACAAACTACTCCATTTTTGGAGTAGTTTTTTTCGTATTAAATTTAAACCACATAATTTAAGCACAAAATCTTCTTTCTGTTATGGTAAAAAAAATAGCTATTATTTTATTTCTTTTTATAATGATTTTAAATTTTTCTCAGACCTACGAAATAACGTACGGGAACTCTAGCAATGGAAAAGTTATACAAAGTACAAATCCTACTATAGTTTGGGTAAACAAAGCTAAAAACTATATCCTCAATAAGAGAACGATTGAACGAAGTAATGATTATCCCTTTGAAATTACCAAAATAGAAAAACCTACAAATACTATTGTTTCCTATGCTTTCCTAAATCCTGAAAAAATTATTTCAACCTCGGATAATGAGTCTATCGCTAAGCAAAATTTTGAGATGACCTCCGAAACAAAAAAAATAGTAGGCTACAACTGTAAAAAAGCAGTCACCAAAATTAACTCTAATACTATTGAAGTTTGGTACACCAACGACCTGAAAATAAAAGGTGGACCATCTACTTTGGGACAGAATCTAGGTTTGGTTTTAGAGGTGACAAGAAACGGAAATTCATCGCAATTTGCTACATCAATTAAAAAAGTAAAAAAGACAGGTACTGAAAAAATAATTTCACAAACGCCTACTGAGATGGATATTTTGAGCTACAAAGACCTTTTATGGAAAAGCAGATTCATTACAATTCCTATATTTAATAATGAAATTATTAATTTTTCTGAGGATTCAAAATCTAATGATAGCATAAAAAGGTTTGCCAATGGTACTGTTATTTTAAGAAAGATAAAAGTGCCAGAAATATCAATTGGTGAAAATATTTTTATTGAGCTCAAACAGCAATCTAATGGTGATGCCTACGACAGAACAGGAACAGTATTTATGATTCCTGAAGACAAAAAGAAATCCTTTTTAGATGGTTTAAAAAATGGAGTGAAAACACTCCCTATCTACGATAATGACAATGGAAAAATATATCAAGGTGTAATAGCTACCAATCAATATTTACCACCTATTGAGCTCATGAGATTCTTTACTGCTTTTGGTACGGAGAAATTTAATTATTTACAACTAAAAGATAAAACTTGGCAAACCATCACTCCTTTCAGGCAAGATATTACAGAATTAAAATCTAATTTTTCTAACAAAGAAATCTGGATTGGCATTTTCATTGGCAATTATGACAAGGGCGGTCACAAAGTAAGCCTAGATCTAACGATACATAAAAGCGATCAGACTGTATATTCTAACAACAAAGCTCTACCCTTGTTCAATACAACCAACATTATGGAAATGGCGGGACAAGAATATGCTACCATGTTTAATAATGAAAAAGGACTTGTAGTGGAATTCACTCTAAAGAAAGATCTTAGAGAGGTACAACTTAGATATATCACTACTGGTCATGGTGGTTGGGAAAGCGGAGACGAATTTGTACCGAAAACAAATACATTATTTTTAGATAATAAACAGATATTCTCTTTTGTGCCTTGGAGAACAGATTGCGGATCCTATAGATTATACAATCCCGCGTCAGGAAATTTCCCTGATGGACTTTCTTCATCAGACCTCAGCAGATCCAATTGGTGTCCTGGAACTATTACCAATCCAAATTTTATAAAAATCGGAGATCTAAAGGCTGGGAAACACCGTATAAATGTGGTTATACCACAAGGGAAACCCGAAGGAAATAGCTTTAGCGCTTGGAATGTTTCGGGTGTTTTATTAGGTATTGAGTAAAAACAAAACCTCCTTACAATATTATTGCAAGGAGGTAAAAACACAAATGATGAAAAAAAATTATTTCGAGCCACAAAGGAAAGAAAAATTTCTGAATAAACAACTATTTCTAGTGATTTTTTTGCTTAATTTTTATCATTATCTTCAAAATTACATTCCATAAACCAAGAAGTGTAAATAATTCTTATTAAGCATTTAAAACAGAGTTGATTTGGTATTTTTTAAACTTTTAAAAACAAATAAATTAATATTTTTCTTATAATATTATTTTTAATTGTATTATTTAAATATCACTTCTACATTTGCATTAAATAAAATTATAAAATGTGTGGAATTGTATGCTTGTTTGATGCCAAACAACAAACCGAAATATTACGACCTCAAGTATTAGAAATGTCAAAAAAAATACGCCATAGAGGACCCGATTGGAGTGGAGTTTTTCAAAATGAAAGAGTGATTTTTTCACATGAACGTCTAGCTATTGTAGATCCAACTTCTGGTAAACAACCCTTACTCTCCAAAGATGGAAACATTGTATTGGCAGTGAACGGAGAAATATATAACCATAGAGAACTAAAACTAGAATTTCCGGACTACGAATTTCAAACGCAATCTGATTGCGAAGTTATTCTTTCTCTTTACCAAAAATATGGAAAAGATTTCTTAGAAAAACTAAACGGTATTTTCGCTTTTGCATTATATGATATAGAAAAAACATCTATCTCATCGCGCGCGATCATATGGGAATTTGCCCTCTGTATCAAGGTTGGGACAAAAACGGAAACTTCTATGTAGCTTCAGAACTCAAAGCATTAGAAGGAATCTGCAATACTATAGAAACCTTTCTACCAGGACACCTACTCTACAGCCCGGATGGGACAACACTACAAAAATGGTACAAAAGAGATTGGGAGAACTATGATGCAGTAAAAGATAACAAAACAGATATACAAGCCATAAGGAAAGGTTTAGAAGAAGCTGTTCATCGTCAACTAATGAGTGATGTACCTTACGGAGTTTTACTATCTGGAGGCTTAGATTCCTCTATTATTTCTGCCATCACTGCCAAATTTTCTAGACAAAGAATTGAAAGTGATGACAAACAAGAAGCATGGTATCCAAGGTTGCATAGTTTTGCAGTTGGTTTGCAAAGTTCACCAGATTTAGCAGCCGCAAAAAAAGCTGCAGACCATATTGGATCTATCCACCATGAAGTAAACTTTACCGTGCAAGAAGGTTTGGATGCAATACGAGATGTCATCTACCAACTAGAAACTTATGATGTAACCACCATTAGAGCTTCTACTCCGATGTATCTTTTGGCTAGAGTGATCAAATCTATGGGAATAAAAATGGTATTATCTGGTGAAGGTGCCGATGAATTATTTGGTGGTTACTTATACTTCCATAAGGCGCCTAACGCCAAAGAATTTCATGATGAAACGGTAAGAAAACTCGGAAAATTACACCTTTATGATTGTCTAAGAGCCAACAAAGCATTGATGAGTTGGGGAATTGAAGGTAGAGTTCCGTTTTTGGATAAAGAATTTATGGATATTGCCATGATGGTAAATCCTCAAGACAAGATGATAGATAAAGCCCAAGGCAAAATAGAAAAG
Source organism: Chryseobacterium sp. (assembly GCF_045629545.1). Classification (GTDB taxonomy): domain Bacteria; phylum Bacteroidota; class Bacteroidia; order Flavobacteriales; family Weeksellaceae; genus Chryseobacterium. The sequence continues at coordinate 14,070 of NZ_JAZQRK010000053.1, forward strand.
TGGGTTTTAAGAAAAGCTTTTGAAGATCTTTTACCCGAAACTATTGTTTGGAGACAAAAAGAGCAGTTTTCTGATGGCGTAGGTTATTCATGGATAGATACACTGAAAGAAGTGGCAGAAAAAGAAGTTACTGATGAAATGATGAAGAATGCAAAATTTAGGTTTCCTCTCAACACGCCACAGAATAAAGAAGAATACCGTTATAGAACAATATTTGAAGAACATTTTCCTAGTGAAACAGCTGCAGCTACCGTACCTTCTGTACCCTCTGTAGCTTGCTCTACACCTATCGCATTAGAGTGGGATGAAGCCTTCAAGAAAATGAACGACCCAAGTGGAAGAGCCGTAAAGGTACATGATACCTCTTACTAATCGCCATTAATATTATTAATCCTGTACGTTTACAGGATTTTTTTTTGAATAAAAGCAATAATATTTATATAATTTAAACAAGTATTAAACTTTTTATCTAATAAATAATTATATTTGAGAAATTAAAAAAATCTCTGTTGTAAAATGAAAAGAAAAATTACTATTTTTTTTGCTTTACTATCTGTAAGCTTCGCTTTTGGACAAGGTAAATTCGGAAAAGTACTCAATTCCAAAAAGCTAGCACTTACATATAAAAGCGTTAAAGCAAATGAGAAGGAAGATTATTACCAACAGTACTATTGGCTAGTAAAAGCAGAACAGCTAAAAACCATTCCTCACTTACAAGATGTGAAGCCTGTAGTTCTCTATGAATTTGTAAAGAAAGTAAACCCTCAGAATGCGACCAAGAAATTGGATGCTAGAGGAAAAGAACTTAGAAATACAGCAGAACTTTCTTTGGATCAGTACTTCAAAAACAAAAATTTCCAGAACAACGAAATTTTATTGCGAAATCTAGAAACCTATGTAGATCCTACGCAAGGAGAATACTTCACAAAAGTAGATGCTGAAAAAATAAAACAGTTGGTCCCTAAAGAATTCTTCGGATTTGCTTCTCTTAATAAGAAGACTATGGAAGAAGTAAACTATTATCTTTGGGTAGATAAGAAAAATGACAAATACCAGATTGTAGACATTGTTCCTAGTAAAGAAGACAAAAAATTCTATGCTTCATTGAAGCAATATTTGCCAAAGTATAAATTTGAAACCAAATATATGCCTACAGTGAAGAAAGGTACCAAAACGGATAAAACAGATAAAGACTTCTTCTACATTATGCCTTTCGAAAGAAATTTGGATAATATAGAGTACAAAACAGACGATTTCAAAACTTTTACCCTAAGTCAGGTAAAAAGAGAGGGAGAAGCTTGGATAGGAGTTGAAAAACCTAAAAAATAAAATAAAGAAAGTCTTGTGAATATTCACAAGACTTTCTTTATTTTTATACTATGCCAAATACAACTCTCTCTCCCGAAACTACAAAAAAGGTTTTACCCCTTATTTTAGCCACTGCCATTTTCATGCAGATGCTAGATTCTACCATTCTCAACACCTCGTTGCCATCTATTGCGAGAGATCTCAATGAGTCGCCTCTCAATATGCAAAATGCGATTATAAGCTACGTGCTTACCTTAGCTGTGTTTATGCCTGCGAGTGGTTTTTTAGCAGATAAATTCGGGACGAAGAAAATTTTCATTATTGCATTGGTACTTTTCAGTGCAGGTTCTATCTTCTGTGCATTATCTCAAAACCTTACTCAGCTTGTTATTTCGAGAATTGTACAAGGTGTTGGAGGAAGTTTGATGACTCCAGTGGGAAAATTGGCGTTAATAAAGACTTTCGATAGAAACGAACTTTTAAAGGCGATGAACTTTGCCATTGTACCTGCTCTTATCGGACCTGTACTTGGACCATTAGTAGGCGGTTATATGGTAGATTATCTTTCTTGGCACTGGATTTTTTTGATTAATATTCCCATTGGAGTTTTAGGAATTGTACTAAGTATTAAATACATGCCGAATTACATTTCAGAGATTACAGAATTCGATCTCAAAGGATTTATCATTTTCGCAGCAGCTTCTCTCCTACTTTCAATTTCATTAGAATTATTCGGCGATGCAAAAAATATCACACCCGTATTGATTGTTTTCATACTTGGATTTTTGGCACTTTACTATTATTATATTCATGCTAAGAAAAAGGGAAATCCTATTTTTCCACTCAATCTATTTCAGGTAAGAACCTTTAGAGTGGGAATTTTGGGGAATTTAGCTACAAGATTAGGGATAAGCTCCGTTCCGTTGCTTTTACCATTAATGATTCAGATTGCATTTCACCAATCCGCAGTTGTCTCTGGCTGGATGATTGCTCCTATGGCTCTTACAGCAATGTTTGGAAAGTCTTCAGTAATCAAAATTTTAAATAAATATGGTTACAAAAGAACATTAATGGTAAATACTTTTATCATTGGTATTTTAATATGCAGTTTGGCAATACCCAACATCAATTCTTCTTTGTGGTGGTTTGTTCCTATTATTTCAATTTTAGGTTTTTTCAATTCAATACAGTTTACTTCTATGAACACCATTTCTATTGCAGATTTAAGAAATTTTCAAACCAGCAGTGGCAATTCTCTCATCTCTGTAAACCAACAATTGGCGATAGGTTTCGGGATCGCTTTTGGACTAATTGTACTTAAAGTTTATGAAAACAGCCCAGACCTCATCCAACATGAAACTCATAATGCCTTTCGATATACTTTTCTTACTGTAGGAATTTTAACCATTATTTCGAGTTTTATTTTCAGAAGGCTCCACGTTTCCGATGGGAAAAATATGAATTCTAAGGAATAATATTTCAAAACATAATTTATTCTACGAAATTCTTTTTTTTGGAAATTAAATGATTGATTTCATGCGTATTTAAAATATTTTTAAAACTTAAACAATTCTTTTTCTATTTATTACTTTAATCAATGCTTAACGTATTCGTTCTTATCACACATCAACGCTTTTGAAGATAGGTAATGATAACTTTGCTTAAAATTAAATACAACAAAGATGAGCACAAAAAAAGTAGAAATAGTAGTACAACCAAAACCAGCACATTATGTAGGAGACGGCTTCAGAGTACACAATTTTATACCCAGCGCATACAGATTGGATATGGAGAGAATGGATCCTTTCATTATGCTAGATTATAATTCTAAATTTCATTTCAATGCTTCCGAAACTCCAAAAGGCGTTGGCGTGCATCCACATAGAGGTTTTGAAACGGTAACTATTGCGTACCAAGGAAAAGTAGAACATCATGATAGCGCAGGCGGCGGTGGCATCATCGGGGAAGGCGATGTACAATGGATGACAGCAGCGGGTGGCGTTTTGCACAAAGAATACCACGAATCTGAATGGTCTAAAAAGGGAGGAATCTTCCAAATGGTACAACTTTGGGTAAATTTGCCTGCTAAAGTCAAAATGTCTGCTCCGAAGTATCAAGCAATTGCTAATGCAGATATGACTCAGCATCATCTTGGCGCGAATGGTTTCATAGAGATTATTGCAGGAGATTACAAAGGAGACAAAGGTCCCGCTTTCACTTTTAGCCCAATTAATATGATGAATGCTAAACTTAAAAAAGGTGGAAAAGCAGATTTTCAGTTTCCGGCTCACTATAATACGGCAGCTTTGGTGATAGAAGGTAGCATAATCGTGAACGGCGAAGAAACGGCTCCTACCGATCATTTTGTTTTGTTCGAAAATGAAGGAGAAAACTTTATCATAGAAGCTCCAGAAGATGCAGTGGTTCTTATCATTAGTGGAGAACCCATCAACGAGCCTATCTATTCTCATGGTCCATTTGTAATGAATTCTAGAGAAGAAATAATGCAAGCATTCACCGATTTTAATACCGGAAAATTTGGATATTTGGAAGATTAATGAAAATATAACCTTCCGCGAAACCATTTCAGAACAATTTTTACTACATTTAATATCAACAAAAGGCGCTTGCCAATATAAGATCTCCTATTTGTTTCTTCGGTGCAAGCGCTTTTATATCAATTTCAAGAGCATGAAAACAGAATTCGAAAACATTCCATTAGTTAAAAATGAAGACCCAAAAAGATTTGAATTATCCTACAACGGTCATTTAGCATTTATAGACTACAAAGAAAGCAATACTCATATTTCATTGATTCATACCGAAGTAGCTGCAGAATTGGCAGGTACAGGCGCGGCGGCAGCAGTTGTAGAAAAAACATTGATGCATATTGAGGAAAGCGGAAAATCTTTATTGCCTTATTGTCCTTATGTATTTGCTTATATTAAAAAACATCCAGAATGGAAGCGTTTGGTAGACCCAAAATTCAATGGATACGATAAATTTTAACCGTTATTTTTTTCATTTTAATTAAAATAAATTCAAACAAAAACACTCACTAAAACAACATATAATATGTCTAATATAGAACTAATCCTAGAAGAAAAAGCGGCGGATATAGGAAATTTTCTCGTGGGAAGATTATTACCTTTCCGTGAGAAAAGAGCGGTTGGACCCTTTGTTTTTATAGATCACATGGGCCCGGCAGAACTGAAAGACTACCAAAATCTAGACGTGCCACCTCATCCTCATATCGGACTTTCTACCCTTACTTATCTATTTGAAGGTTCTATATTTCATAGAGATAGCCTTGGTAGCGCATTAGAAATAAAACCTGGCGCTGTGAACTGGATGACAGCCGGAAAAGGCGTTGTACACTCAGAAAGAACACCAGAATACCTTAGAACTACAGACAAAAAACTACATGGTTTCCAAATTTGGGTAGGATTGCCGAAAAATCTAGAACAAAGCGAACCTACTTTTCATCATGTAGAAGCCAACGAAATTCCTTCTTGGGAAGAAGATGAGGTACACTACAAACTGATTGCTGGTGATGTATTCGGGAAGAAATCGCCTGTGCCCGTACATAGTCCTTTATATTTTATTGAATTAAAAACTAAAGCATCCAAAAAAGTGAACATTGGTAAAAATTTGTTTGGAGAATCTGCGCTTTATGTATTAGATGGAACTGTAACCATTGAAGGCAATACGTATGGTTCTAAGAAATTGCTGATTGCAAAAAATGCACAACTTTGCGAGTTTGAAATGAGTGATAATGCGATTGTTTATATTTTTGGTGGTGAACCATTCGATGAAGAAAGATTCATTTTTTGGAACTTTGTCAACTCTGATAAAGAATTGATAGAAAAAGCAAAAGTAAATTGGAACGACCAAAATCATGAAGCATTCCCATTAGTTCCTGGTGATGAACACGACTATGTACCTCTTCCAAAATCTAAATTAAATAGAAAATAACGCACACTCCCATGAAAATATTTGCCTTTGCAGGAAGTAACTCTTCTACTTCTATCAACAAGCAACTTGTAAAATTTGCCTTAAAGAGTTTTCCTGAATATGAGATTAATTTAATTGATCTTAATGATTATGTGATGCCTTTATTTTCGGTAGATGTAGAGAAAAAAGGATACCCAGATGAAGCCAATCAGTTTTTGAAAAACATAGAAGAATGCGATTTGATTGTTTGTTCTCTGGCAGAAAATAACCGTTCTTATAGCACTGCGTTCAAAAATGTATTCGATTGGACTTCTAGAATTAATGTTAAAATTTTTCAAGATAAACCCATGTTGTTGATGTCTACATCTCCTGGTGGATATGGTGGCGGTAATGTAATGACGGAAGCCAAAAAATTCTTTCCAGATTTTGGAGCTCAAATTTTAGAAACATTTTCTTTGCCAAAATTTAATCAAAATTTTGATCCTGAAGTAGGTATTACAAATTCTGAGTTATTAGCAGAGCTAGAATCTAAAATAGAAAATTTTAAAACACAAATCTAAAAAAGATGACCAAAGGAAGATTAGAAGCCTTCAGTGATGGAGTGTTGGCAATTATTATCACCATCATGGTATTAGAATTTAAAGTTCCGGAAGATGCATCAGATTTTGCAGCTCTGAAACCGATGATTCCCAAATTAATATCTTATGTATTGAGTTTTGCCTATGTAGGAATCTACTGGAACAACCACCATCATATGTTGCAGATGATAAATAAAATAAAAGGTAATGTGCTTTGGGCAAATTTGTTTTTGCTATTTACGCTTTCATTTTTACCATTTACAACGGCTTGGATGGGAGAAAATCATTTTGATAAAAATCCTGTTGCTTTATATGGGTTTAATTTGATTCTCTGTGCGCTATCTTTTACCATTTTAGAAAAAACACTTATCGCATCAGAAGGAGAACATTCTAAATTGAAAAATGCAGTTAAGAATCATACGAAAGAATCCCTTTCTCTCGTTTTCTATATTGCTGGTATTGCACTTTCTTTCTTCTACCCTATTGTGAGCATGGTTTGCTATGGTATTGTAGCTGCAATGTGGCTAATCCCAGATCGTAGAATGGAAAAAAATATGGAATAATAAAACACCAAAATTATTAATATGGACACTCACACTTACAAAAATGGAGACTTTACTATCATTTGGCAACCGAAAAAATGCATACATTCTGCGATTTGTGTAAAAATGTTACCGCAAGTATATAAGCCGAATGAAAAACCATGGATAACCGCTGAAAATGCAAGTCCAGAAGAACTCAAATATCAAATAGAAAAATGCCCTTCGGGCGCATTAAGTTATCAATTTAATTCAGAAAAATAATGGCAGTTACCGTAAAGGCAAGTTTAGGAAAAACCAAATTTTACACCGAAGTTGTAGCCGGAGATAATACAATCATCACAGATGAGCCTCTAGACCAAGGTGGACAAAATAAGGGATTCAATCCTTTTGAAATATTGGCCACATCGCTTGCTAGTTGTACAGCCGCAACCTTAAGGATGTATATTGATAGAAAAGAATGGCAAGTAGATAAGATAGATGTAGAAGTAGAACTAGAAAATTTTCCGTTGACGAAAATAGCAATCTTTAGAAGACAAATCTACTTTGAAAATGCTGATCTCAATGCAGATCAATTGAAAAGATTGCATGCAATTGCAGATGCTTGTCCTGTGCACAAATTATTAAATAACGAAATAGAAATTCATACCAAATTTTCATAATATGATAAAAATAAAACAAAGCAACGACGAAAAACATGGAGCATTCGTAGCTTCCATAGATGGCAACAAAGCAGGTCTAATGACGTATACATGGGCTGGCGAAGAGCGTTTCATCATCGATCATACTGAGGTGGAAGCAGCATACAATGGCAAAGGCGTAGGAAAGGAAATGCTAATAAAGGCAGTAGAATTTGCTCGCAAGAATAACAAGAAAATCATCCCACTTTGTCCTTTTGCGAAGGCAACCTTTCAGAAGAATGCAGATTTACAAGATGTACTGACCTAATTTTAATTAATTAAAATTGATGAAAACCTTTCGGATATTGATGTCTGAAAGGTTTTTGTTTTAGTAGAAACGAAAAAAACTATATTTGCTAAAATTTTAATTAAATAAATATGTCTCCATTTATATTACTGGCAATTATTGTTATCTATTTCGCAATTCTTTTAGTAGTCGCCTACAAAACAGGAAAAGGCAGCGATAACGAAAGTTTTTTTATAGGAAACCGTAAAAGCAATTGGATGCTTGTGGCGTTTGGGATGATAGGTACATCACTCTCGGGCGTTACTTTTGTAAGCGTGCCTGGTGCTGTAGGTAAAGATAGTTTTTCTTATCTACAGATCACCATTGGGTATCTTATTGGCTACGTCATCATTGCGTATGTGCTTCTCCCACTCTATTATCGTCTTCAGCTCACCTCTATTTATGGGTATTTACAGCAAAGAATGGGACAATTGTCTTATAAATCTGGAGCATGGATTTTTATTGTTTCTAGATTGGTGGGTGCAACTGCGAGATTGTATTTGGTGGTGAATATCCTACAAATCACTATTCTGGACAGCTTGGGAGTTCCCTTCATTGTTACCACATTAGTAATATTATTAATGATCATCCTCTATACTTACGAGGGTGGAGTGAAAACTATTGTTTGGACAGACACTCTACAAACCTCATGTATGCTTCTGGGATTGGTAATTTGTACTATTTATATGCTCAATCATTTAGACCTTAATGTGGGGCAAAGTTTAACCGCAATGAATGACAAAGGATACACAAAAATCTTTCAATTTGACGTAGATTCTCCAGGTTTTTTTATTAAACAAATTCTTGCAGGAGCGTTCATTACGATCACTATGACGGGGATAGACCAAGAGATGATGCAGAAAAGCTTGTCCGTAACGAAACTGAAAGATTCTCAGAAAAATATGGTTACATTGGGTGTAATTTTGTTAGGAGTCATCTCATTATTCTTGTATATGGGCGGATTATTATACCTATTTGGAGAAAGCGAAGGCGCACAATTTACAGAAATCTTCAAAGATGGTGTGGCTCAAAAACAATTTATATTGCATGGAAATGATATTTTCGGTGACAAAATATTCCCTACAGTGGCGTTAGAATATATGCCAGGGTTTATCTCAATTATATTTATTATCGCTCTTATTTCTGCTTTATTTCCTAGTGCAGATGGTGCAATGACGGCTCTTACTTCCTCTCTTTGTATCGATATTTTTGGCATGAAGGATAAAAAAGATTGGGACGAAAAGAAGAAAGAAAAATTCAGGAAAAACATTCACCTTTTAGTTGCGTTATCATTTTTGGTGATGGTGGTTATTTTTAAAATAATCAATGACAATTCTATGATTGGATTGATTCTTAAGCTAGCAGGCTTTACTTACGGACCATTATTAGGACTTTTTGCTTTTGGAATTTTCACCAAATTTAAAGTAGAAGACAAATTAGTACCTTACATTTGTATTGCTGCGCCAATTCTATCTTATTTTATCGACAAATACCAAGGAATGTTGTTCGGAGACTTCAAAATTGGGCTAGAACTTCTTATTATCAACGGATTACTAACCTTCATTGGGCTTTGGATTATTAGAAAAAAAATAAATTAATTTTAAATAATTAAAAAAAATGAACAACTTGTAATTGTTGGAAATAAAACTAAACGAATTACCCTTTTTTACAAAAATATTTTAAATTGGAAAAATCATAATCCGGGTACTAAACTCGGATTTTTCTATTTCCGTAAGCCATTAAAAATTTGTAAATTCGCCTGAAAATAAATCCTAAAAAATGAGTAAAAGTATTGAAGAGCTGAAATCTCTTACTACACAAATCAGAAGAGACATCTTGAGAATGGTTCATGCTGTAAACTCTGGTCACCCAGGCGGAAGTTTAGGCTGTACAGAATATTTCACAGCACTTTATGGCAAAGTGATGAACTACAACCAACCTTTCACCATGGAAGGAAAAAATGAAGATCACTTCTACCTATCTAACGGTCATATTTCTCCTGTATTCTATTCTACTTTGGCAAGATTTGATTTCTTTCCTGTGGAAGAATTGAAAACGTTCAGAAAATTAGATTCTAGATTACAAGGTCACCCTACAACACACGAAGGTTTACCAGGAATCAGAATTGCTTCAGGATCTTTAGGACAAGGTCTTTCTGTAGCTTTGGGTGTTGCACAAGGTAAAAAACTAGATGGAGATTCTTCTTTGGTATATACACTTCATGGTGATGGAGAGTTGCAAGAAGGACAAATTTGGGAAGCTTTGATGTATGCAGCAGCTAAGAAAGTAGACAACATTATTTCTACAATAGACTTTAACGGACAGCAGATTGACGGAAGTACAGAAAATGTACTTTCTCTAGGTAATCTGCATGCAAAATTAGAAGCTTTCGGGTGGATCGTTTTGGAAGAGAAAAACGGAAACGACCTAGAAGCTGTAATCGCTATCTTAGAAAAAGCTAAATCGGAGACAGGAAAAGGGAAACCTGTAGTGATTATTCTTCACACAGAGATGGGTGCAGGTGTAGACTTTATGATGGGTTCTCATGCTTGGCATGGTAAAGCGCCAAACGATGAGCAACTAGATACCGCCTTCAAACAATTATATTTAGAAGCTGCTGCAGATTACTAATCTCCATCCAGCTTAAAAATTAATTTGAAATAATACTTAGATCAAAATGAAATATACATATACAGAAAAAAAAGATACACGTTCAGGATTTGGTGCAGGACTAGCTGAATTGGCAGATACAAACCCCAATGTAGTAGCACTATGTGCAGATCTTATTGGTTCTTTGAAAATGGAAAAATTCATAGAAAAAGCGCCAGAAAGATTTTACCAAGTAGGTATTGCAGAAGCGAATATGATGGGTCTAGCTGCAGGTCTTAGCATCACTGGAAAAATTCCTTTTACGGGTACTTTTGCTAATTTCTCTACGTCTAGAGTGTACGACCAAATTCGTCAGTCTATCGCGTATTCTAATAAAAATGTAAAAATTTGTGCTTCTCACGCAGGTCTTACTTTGGGTGAAGATGGGGCTACACACCAAGTGTTAGAAGATATCGGGATGATGAAAATGCTTCCTGGTATGACGGTTATCAACCCTTGCGACTACAACCAAACAAAAGCAGCAACTTTAGCTATTGCAGATTTCGAGGGACCAGTTTACCTAAGATTTGGTAGACCTACCGTACCTGTATTTATCCCTGAAGATATGCCTTTCGAGATTGGAAAAGGTATTATGCTTCAAGAAGGTACAGACGTTACTATTGTGGCTACAGGACACCTTGTATGGGAATCTTTGGTTGCTGCAGACGAACTAGAAAAAGAAGGTATTTCTTGTGAAGTGATCAACATCCACACCATAAAACCTCTTGACGAAGAAATCATCTTGAAATCTGTAGAAAAAACAGGTAAGATTGTAACTGCTGAGGAACACAACTATCTTGGTGGATTGGGTGAATCTGTAGCGGGTATGTTGGCTAGAAAAAGACCAACAAGACAAGAATTTGTAGCGGTAAATGATTCATTCGGTGAATCGGCAACGCCAGCAGAATTAATGAAAAAATACAAAATTGATGCAGAAGCTGTAAAAGAAGCTGTAAAAAGAATTTTGGATAAATAATAATAATTTCTATTCTTAGAAATAGTACAAAACACGCTCTCGGGCGTGGTTTTTTTTATTGAGTTTCTAAAAATAGAAAGCGTATTCTTCAATAATAATTTTAACTTGGTTTATTTAAAATTATTATACAGAAATTTACTTCATAAAAATTAACTAAAATAGAGGAACTTCAAAATGAAATTACTTCAATTTGATATAAATTTTGAATGATTTTAACTTTCATAACAAAAAAATACGCATTAAAATAAAAATTTTAGTGCGTATTTTCTGCTTAAAATCTTAAAATATGTTAAAATTTCAAGATAAAAATTAGTCTATATTAACTTTAAACGTCTGTTTAATCTCCCAAAATTGAGTTTCAAACTCTAAAAATCGTCGAGTAAAGCGTATAAAGATGTTTTATTATTTAAAAAATTTCCACTTTGGAATAATGGCCAACATCCCAAATCCTGTGAAAAGGAACAAATTGGTAACATCTGTGTACAGAAAAGTACTGAGATAAAAATTGTGCATGAAAAAGTGCAATACCAGAAGCACTGGAAAGGCAACAATCCCTACTTTTTTATAAAAATACATTAATACGAGGCTAATTACCATCAATGCATCTACCGAAAAAATGGCATAGAAATACCACTGAGGAATATTGAGAAACTCTTGTTGCAAATACTCATCTAGATCTATCCCAAACCCCATTATCGTGAATAGTAATAGCGCTACTACCGTTAAAATAAACCCTAATCCTTTCTTCGGATCTTCATCAAAATAATTGTACTCTTCCATAGTGCAAAAATAAAGAACTTATGAATCAATTCATAAGTTCTTGGGTATATATATCGTCTAAAATTTGATTATATTGAGATTGCGTTGATCAATCTGTTTTTGTCACTCAAGTATTCTTCCATAGAAATCATACTCTCCGTTCTCATTACATCCTGAATATCATCAATTTGGTAGATGATTTTCTTAGCATCTTCTGTATTTTTAGCTTTTACTTTACAGAAGATATTATATTTACCAGAAATAACGCTCGCTTCTACTACATTTGGGATTGTACCTAATTCTTTTAGAACTTCCTGTGTGCGGTTTGATTTCGTTAAAAGAATACCGATAAAAGCTGTAAAGTGGTAGTCTAATTTACCATAATCTAAATTAAGAGATGATCCTAAAATAATACCTGCATCCTCCATTTTCTTAACTCTTACGTGAATTGTACCAGCGGATACATCCATCTGTTTTGCAATTTCTGTAAAAGGCATTCTTGTATTTTCTACTAAGAAATCAAGAATTTTTTTGTCTATTTCGTCTAGTTGATAGTTCATATTGATGAAAATTATATTTTTCCTAAAAAATCGATATATTTTTTACAAAATTAAGAAAAATTATTTAAACGAAAAAAATATATGAAACATTAACAATAATTAACATGGCTGATAAAAATCATTAAAATATTCAAATTATTTTCCCGATGTTTTTGTGGAATCTGTTTTTGTTTCATTTTTAATAGTGGAAGTATTTTTGTCTTTTCTTCTCTTTTTAAAGAAAGAATTAAAGCTTTTACTCCAAACGATACCTCCTCCATATGCCTGATTGGCAGAGCCATTACTTGAGGTTGTACCCATTCCCATACCAATATTTGAAGGCTTGGAATACCCTCTTAGAAGCAGCGTACCGTCGTTCTTCTTAGAAATATCATACTCTACTGACCCTTCACCCGACAAGTAATTGTTGGTATCTGTACCTGCCCCTTCAGTTTTGGTAAGCGGAATACCAAGTCCTGTTTTTACTTTTATTCTCGGAGATAATGCGAAACTTACTCCTGCATTAGCTCTATCACCCGTATTAGAATACTGATCTCCTTTTACATAATTCAGGTCAATTTGGAATTCGTTACTCATGGTATTCAAGACAGAACCCAATTGTTTCAGAAGCATATTATAACCTGAAGATTCTGCTACTCCAATAGCATCAATATCTACTCCACCAGAGTTGGACACATTAAAACTATTTAATAATAATATAGAACCAAATTGCAATACATTTTCACCCTCAGTCTGATTAATTTTTGATGCCAAAGTTTCCTTCACTTGACTACTTACATCAAGTGCAGTAACATTTAGTGCAATCTTTGGATCATTTAATGTATTGGTAATATTGGCTTGAAGCATAATACTGATAGGTTGTAGTTTTCCCATGTTTAGGTATTCTCCAGCATTAGACACCATTCTTACATAGTTGGCAGAAATTTCCAAAGCGGGCTTCATTGCATCACCATCCCAGCGGATGCTGCTATTTTTCTGAATCTGGAAAGTCCTATCCAAAATAGCTTTGGATACAAAAGTTCCGTTATCTACCATATATGTACCATTCATGGCAATTGCACCTCTTCTACTCATCTGGAAACGCAAGTCCTTTGCTGTTCCCTTCACCGTAATATTTCCTACATCATCACCTACTAATACATTAACGGTAGTTCCTTTATCGACATCCAAATTAAAATCCAAATTCATATTGGCGCCGGTTCTTTTTTTCTCTTCAAGGGTAACCAAACCATCTTTTCCTTCCCTCAGAAACCTCAACATTTTGAATTCTTCTACATTAGAGGTAGAACTAGAGTTGAAAGTAAAGGTACTTCCATTAAGAGCCTTCATATTAGGTGTAGAGATGCTAAGACCTGATACTGGTCCATCTACATAGAGATCACCTTGCCCATATACTCTACCCCAGAACAAATCGTAGTCTTTTTGTACAGTGTTTAGCACCAAAAGATTATCTGCTCTCATTACGAGGTTAACTCCCATAGAAGAAAGCGTCTCGAATTGAATTGCACCTGATATTGATCCTTGAGAATTAGATCTTCCATCACGTACCCCAATATTGTTCATAATAGCTAAGCCTTTAGAAAGTGGAATCACCGTATCATCAAAGGAATAATCTACCCCAGTAAATAATAATTTCAATCCAAATTCTTTAAGGCCAATATCACCACTGTAATCTAGATTTTTTAGATTACCATTTATTTTGAGATCTCCTGTAGCTTTTCCTCTCAAATTTCCGAAAATAGTTTGTACAAATTGTTGAGTAAAAGCGATATCAAACTCCCTCATCTCTGCAGTAAGATCTATTGTTGGAGATTTGGTATTATTATTTACAGTTCCAGTAAGATGTAGGTTATTATGCCCTAGAACGCCCGCAGATGTTGCTTTCACATCTATATCATAAACATTCAGAGAGAAGCCATTAACGGCAGAAATGGTAAGATCTCCCATTTCGTTTCCATTCATCATAATATCATCCACCGTTAGATCTACCAAAGGCTGTAATGTGCTTTGGTCCATCTTAATTTTTACACTTCCATTGGCAATACCTTGAATATCCATTGCATTGCCACCACCTTGCATCTGCAAAATTTTTTCAATAGCTAAATTTTGTACATCAGCATCTATATAGAAGTCTTTGGCAGATTTGAAGATGGCATTATTAACGAGTAATGAACTTTCATCTGAAAATATCTTTAGATTGACTATTTCAAAATCTTTAGTTTTCTTCCTATAACTGATATAGTGATCTTGAGGTGATGTAGTATCTATAGCCCATTTCACCTCATTAAAATTAACTTCTGTAGGTTCGAATCTAAAGATAAAATCCCCAGCTGCGTTTGAAGTCTGGTTGAAATTAATGCTGTAATTTTTCAACTGATCTTCTAATTCATCATCAGCACTACCATATTTGAGATTAGTTGCTATATGTAAGAGCGTATTATCATCATTCTTACCAGTAAGTATAATATCTTTTAGAATATTTTTATTGTACTCTACTCTCTTTATTTTTGCGTACAATTGCTGATCTAGATTAGCCGTATTGATTCTCACCATCACACTATCCACCATAGCACTATCTTTAGAAATAGTCGCTCTTTCGTTAATTTGATAAGCAGGATTAGCAGTTGCAAGTGCTTTGTCAGCTTCAGTAATTTCCTCTTTTTTGGTCATCACATATTTCAATGATGCTGCATCTAAATTGAGTATTAAATTATTAGAATTTCCGTCGTACTGCCCTTCTACTAAAGCACCGTTTGGAAGTTTTAGATCAGGCATAAAATAACTTACTAGACCTTGCTGAACATCAAAATTCATTGCAAAACTCTGATTTCTATACATTTTTCTTGGTGCTGGACCCACCAATATTTTCCCTAAACCATTTTGTACCATTCCGGCAAGATCTCCAAGATTATATTTACCAGAAATCTTTCCTTCTACAGCTCCAGGAGCCATCACATCTATTACTCTTCCTCCATTTTCCATGTAGGTTTTCAACTTTGCATTGGGAATATGGTATTTTTGAGTTGCAGTGGCAAAATTTACATTATTAGCATCAACATCTAATGTAAGATCATTAATAGTAGACATTGCCAATTTCCCAACCACCTGTCCGCTTACAATTTGATTTCCAGCTGTTCCTGTGAAGTAATTAAGGTTGAGGTAATTCACATCTGCATTTACATCAGCAAAAATTTTAGAAGTACTAAAGTCTATTAGCCCTTTTACATTGGCTTTTGCTTGTTCGTCATTTACCGTAATCAAACCGTTGTATTTTTTGTGATCGAGCAGACCGTCAAGATAAAGATTATTAATTTCCTTATTCATGATTTCAATACTAGAAATTTGAGATTTGGTTCTCAATTTCATAGTATTCACATCAAAACTTTGCCCATCAATATCAAATCTACCCGATATCAAACCAACCGCTTTACTTTTGGTAATCACGGAAGTATTGAGGTCTTTCACTTCCGCAACACCTACAAATTTGGGTACAGAAGTACTATAATCCGTCAAAGAAAAATTGGTAATCTTGGCTTGCCCAATCCCTGTCATTAAATTTCCTTTGGCAACAAAAACTTGTTTTGGAGTGACTTTGGCTGTTCCATTGAATTTTAATTTGCCAAAATCATCTGCAAAATCTTTCATTTTACTAGATATAAACTTTGGCATCATTGCTTTCAGATGTATATACGTAAAATCGGCAGATAAACTATTGGTTTCTATGTTAAAATTACCCTTCAAAAGGTTGGTTATAGCCATATTCTGAGTAGCGATATTGACATCAGGATTTCGAATTAAGAAATTTTCTAAAGTAAAATTATTCAGAGGACCCTGCATTTTCCCAGAGATATTAAATGGAATAAAATTGTCCCAATTGGTTACAAAGTAGCTGATATCATACCCACTAAGTTGACTACCCAATTTCATGTTCATATCCCATCTTACATTATCAGCAAAACCCGCCCATGAACCTTTGTGAAGATTAAATTTGACATCCCCTTGTAATAAAGAATGGTCTGTATTTAGTGTCAAATCCTTTAATGAAAGAAAATCTTGCGTCATGGTAAGCTCTGTAGAAAAGGTATCTACGAAATGAGATTTCCCCCATCTTTTAGTAATAAAGGTAAAGTTATTTATCTGTGCAGATATATTTATGCCATTTACCTTCACTTTTGGCGCGTGCAAATTGACCTTGGTAGCAGTGAGCCAATTTCCCGGTTCACCTGGAGAATTTTGGTTAACAATAGAAACCTTAGAATCAACAATATCCAAACGAGAATTGAGTTGAAAAGGAGGTTTATTCGGGTCCGCTTTTTTACCGCTATCAAATAACTTGGTAAATCGGATAAAGTTGGAGATACTATCACCTTTATAGGTTATCACTTTTATATCTGCGTTTTTCAGGGATAGCGCATCGAATCCTAAAGAATTGTTTTTATTAATATTAGACAGTAAAGAAAACCAATCTGAATCTGCTGTAAATTCTTTTGCTTTAATGAATTCTAGTCCTTTGTAATCTTTTATTTTTAATCCTCTTATAATTACATCACCAAAAAAATTAACTTCTACACTCTCTGTAGACATATCTGCCTTAAAGTCTCTATTTACAATCTGTAATGCTTGGTTAGCTGCCCATCGCTTCGTAACTGGGAGATTTATGGCAATAAGAACAATCGCTATAAGTGAGACTACAAACCAAAATAAAATAAGGAGCAATTTCGCCCACCAAGAATAGCTGGTAACATCTTTAGCAGCTTGTTTTCCAAATTCTTGCGCAGTATCTATCGGATGATTAATAGCATCAGAAGCTAGTTCAGAAGCCTCTTTCATTGTTTCCTGAACATTATCAACCGTTTTCTGTACCTGATTACTTAAGTTATCAGCTATAGATTTTTTGTTCTCATTTTCGTTATTATTCTCTAACTTTGCCATTACTATGAGTGACTCTATAATATTAGGTATCGAGTCGTCTTGTGACGACACTTCAGCAGCCATCATCAAAGGAAATTGTATACTATCCAACATCGCGGCAACCCAAGATATCCATAACGAATATGGAGGTGTGGTTCCCGAATTAGCCTCTAGGGCGCATCAGCAAAATATTATTCCCGTTGTTGAAAGATCTATCCTTAAAGCAAATATACAACAAAATGCTATCTCTGCCATAGGCTTTACTAGAGGTCCAGGTCTTTTGGGCTCTCTTCTTGTAGGTACCTCTTTTGCCAAATCTTTGGCAATGAGTCTTAACGTCCCTTTGATAGAAGTAAATCACCTTCAGGCTCATATTTTAGCGCACTTCATCGACGATGCAAATCCTATGCCGCCAAAATTTCCATTTTTATGCCTTACCGTAAGCGGTGGACATACGATGATTGTGTTGGTAAAAGATTATTTCGACATGGAAGTTGTGGGTAAAACCATTGATGACGCTGCGGGGGAAGCTTTCGATAAAATTGGGAAAATATTAAATTTGGATTATCCGGCGGGTCCTATTATCGATAGATTGGCGAAAGAGGGAAATCCAGACACGTTCAAATTTAACAAGCCAAGATTAGAAAATTACGATTATTCTTTCAGTGGGATAAAAACTTCTGTGCTTTATTTCATCCAAAAGGAAGTGCAAAAAAATCCTCAATTTATCAAAGAAAACCTTAATGATTTGTGCGCATCAATACAAAAATGCATTGTAGAAATATTGATGAATAAACTGGAGAAAGCATCGAAAGATTTAGGAATAAATGAAGTTGCCATCGCTGGTGGAGTTTCTGCAAACTCTGCACTAAGAGCGGCAATGGAAAATAATAACAAAAAAATGAACTGGAATATCTACATTCCAAAATTCGAATATACCACTGATAATGCTGCAATGATTGCCATGGTGGCAAAACTAAAATTTGAGAGAGGTGAATTTACCGATATCAGATCAACAGCAACCTCAAAGTACGATTTATGAAAATATTGTTAGAAGAAAAGATACTTGTAAAACAAGCAAAAAGTAAGGCGAAATTCTATTGGATTCTAGAAACTGTAACTGGTAAAACGGGAAATGTAAGCGATGATTTGGGAGAACAAAGCACAAGTTCGGAAGAAGGTTATCTACAAAACGTAAAAGAAGAAATTATTGAAAAAATAAATGCTGAAAATGTATTTAGTTTTTCTTTTGAACCGAAAGAAGGCGATTATTTATCCATCAAAAATAATTTAAGAAAAAACGAATACCTTAATTTAATTTATATGAGTAATAAATGGATTGAGGAAATCTACTCTTGTACTTACAGAGATTGCGATGGCGACATCTATACAACGATAAAAACAGGTGTGGCATTTTTGAGTGATAACGAAATTACATTCTAAAAATTATTTTTAAATAACAATGAAATTATTTTTTGGCGAAATACATCAGCAAGAAGTCACCATCCATGATGAAGAGCAACAACATATTATAAAAGTTCTTCGCATGAAAAATGGAGAAGATATTCATGTTACAGATGGTAGAGGAAATTTGGCATCGGGCAAACTGTCTATAGAAGGTAAAAAAGCTTCCATAATTGTGGAAGAAATAGCGAATAATACGCCGGCTTTTTCATCAAATCTTCATATTGCGATTGCTCCAACTAAGAACATAGACAGAATAGAATTTTTTGTAGAAAAGGCAGTAGAAATGGGTATTTCTGAGATTACAATTCTTCAAACTGAAAAAACGGAACGCAAAAATATTAATATTGATAAAATTCGAAAACAAGCTATTGCTGCATCAAAGCAAAGTTTGAGATTTCATTTCCCAATCATTAATGATTCTATGAAAATGGTTGATTTTTTAAAGAATATCAATGCCGAAACTACATTTGTAGCTCATTGCAATGAAAGTCTAGAGAGATGTGAGCTTCAAAATATCCCAAATATGGAAAACTATACTTTTCTGATAGGTCCAGAAGGAGATTTTTCGGAAAAAGAAATTATGTTCTTAGCAGAAAAAGGCATAAAAGCGGTTTCGCTAGGAAACCAAAGGCTGAGAACAGAAACCGCAGGTGTTTTTGTCGCAGCTTGGAACTACAACAACATGATCTAAAATAATTGAAAAACTTACGTATTTTTAGTTCTCGCTTGAGGACTAAAAATATGATAAGGAAAAAATACCGTAAGTATAAATAAATTCGTGGTTTCAAAATTTGCTAAAACGAATTTCATGGTGTACAAATGGAAAGTAAATAGAAATACCATGAAAAATGTAAGCAATTTTCTATTGAAAGCTCCCAGAAAGCACAAAAACTGCATTGCAATACCTGAAATTGTTACCACAATCCATAGATTTTCGTACAAATACAAACTCTGCATCCAATCCGGAATTAAAGTATCTGCTCTATAATAATTATCATAAGTATTAAGTTTCGCGGCATCACTGTTTATCCACAGCAATTTATCTGTTTGCTTTACTACATTTTTTACTGTTCCTAATATCTTACCCATCCCTGCCAAACTATAAGTAGCCAGCAATCCGAGGTAAAAATATTGTACATAACGATAGTCTTTTTCTTCCAAATTTTTTGGAAGTAAGAATATACTTAAAAAGAATGCCAATATAACCACATGATTATCATGATGTAAACCATAATTGGCTGAAATTGGCAAATTGATAATAGCTGTCAGTAAAAACAAAACTCCATTAAGAATATAAGATTGCTTCCAAAATGTAACTAGAAATAAAAATCCACAAGACAGAAGCATACCTAGGAATAAAGCTTGTGAAGGAAATTCAGGAAAAAGAAACTTTTGAATATCAAAAACAGGCTCATATAAAGCTTTAGGTCTTCCCTGATAAGCCAAAAATTTGGTATACTGAACATACAACCAATACAAACCAAAAATTCTTATTGTGTAGTAAAGAATTTTATAATTAAAAACGGTAAGCTGCGGATATTTCATTATAATTTAGAAATTAATTGGTAATGACTATTTTTCATTTGACCTCCTATTTCTTTAGGATTATACGTTTCTTTAAAGACCAAATAATTATCAAATTGAGGTGCGATATCTTTAGCAAAAATTAGTAATTTCTTTTTATTTATTTCAATATTATCCTTATTTTCTATTTTATAAGAATAGGTATCGGTAATAAGCGCCTTATCATTTGCTTCATAAAATGCGGTTGGCGTATTTCGTATTCTTACCGTATCATTATTTTTTATTCCAAATAATACATATCTCTGCTCTGTAGGTAAACCTCCACTAGGAACTGTAAACAGCTTCCAACTTGCAAATGGATAAATCTCTTTGAACCCTTTTTCCATGATCATCAAACTGGCTAATGACAAGAAAATAGACGCAAAGAAAAGATATGTAGTGATTTTTTTCATTAAATGCTCAAATTTTTATCTTTATTGTACTTATCTAGTATTTGCTCACCACTTTTAATAGAATTTACTGCCCAACGAATCTTCATCTTCAAGAGCTTTTCTTCGTCTAGCTTATAGTCTATCGAAGATTTCATTAGTTTTTGTTTCAGCTCGTACATACAAATTGATGCCGCTACAGAAACATTAAAACTTCTTGTAAAACCGTACATCGGAATTGCTAAAGTTTCATCTGCAAAATCCAAAATTTCTTGCGTTACGCCTTCCATTTCAGTCCCAAAAACAAGCGCTATTGGCTCTGTAATTTCGTATTCGGGAAGCATTTTGGCATTATTTTCTAGAGAAACTGCTACAATTTTGTAACCTCTTTCTTTTATTTTTTGCAATGAAGCTATATTTCGAGGCAATTTTTCTACTTCTACCCAAGTATCTGCACCTTTTGTAACACGAAGATTGGGTTCAAAATTATTTTCTTCTTGTAAGGCAACTACTTTGTGAAATCCACAAGATTCTACCGAACGAACGATTGCTGCTGCATTACGAAACTGATATACATCTGCTAAAACTGGCAGTACAAAATCTGAACTTTCGGGTGCGAAATGTTCTATTTTTTCTAATCTTTCATCAGTAAGAAACTGCTTTATGTAGTCGAATGTTTGTTTTAAGTCTTCCATCTATTTCAAATCTTTGCAAATTAACGTAATTTTGAAATTCTTAACCCGATACTTACTCAATTTCTTTAATAAAATATTGCATGAAAAGAAAAGTCTTGCTGATCTACACTGGTGGAACCATTGGAATGGAAAAAGATTACGAAACTGGAAGCCTAAGAGCTTTTGATTTTGGAAACATTTTTGAGAAAATGCCCGAAATGAAGCTGATGGAATGTGAAGTTTTTGTTCACCCTTTTGCCAAACCTTTAGATTCTTCGGATATGGGACCGCAAGAATGGAAAATTATAGCTCACTACATCAAAGAAAATTACGAGTTGTATGATGGTTTTCTTATTCTTCATGGTACCGATACAATGTCTTATACTGCATCAGCATTAAGTTTTATGCTAAAAGGGTTAAAAAAACCAGTAATTCTTACGGGATCTCAACTTCCTATTGGTGATCTAAGAACAGATGCCAAAGAAAACCTATTGACGAGTATTTATTACGCGAGTTTGTACGAAAATAACGAAGCTGTAATACAAGAAGTGACGATCTATTTCGAGTATAAATTATTGAGAGGAAATAGAACTTTAAAATATTCAGCAGAGTACTTTGATGCCTATTCTAGTCCCAACTACCCTATTTTGGGACAATCTGGTGTGCATCTGAATATTGCTAAAGAAAATCTGTATAGAAACCATGCCTATACACAACTGGAAATAGACGACTATATTTGTGAAGATGTTTTGTTTTGGCGAATTTTCCCGGGTATGAATCTTAGCTCTTTTACAGAACTCCCAAAGATGAAAGTTCTTATTTTGCAGGTTTTTGGTTCTGGAACGATATTTAGCAACGAAAAAACGCTAAAAACTTTACAGCAGATTAGAAATAACGGAACCGAAATTGTGGTTGTGAGCCAATGCATTTCTGGTGGAATTTCATTTGGGAAGTACGAAAATAGCAATATTTTCTCTAAAATTGGTGCAATAAGTGGTAAAGATATTACCGCAGAAAGTGCCATTACAAAAGCAATGCATCTTATTGATAACCCGACTTATACTGGTAATTTTGCAGAGAACTTCTCTAGAAGTCTTTGTGGAGAAATTAGTGAGTAATTAAAAAAATCTTTTGTAAAGTCGATAAAAAAGTATATTTTTGCAGTCTCCAAAACAGAGAGGTGTCCGAGTGGTTGAAGGAGCTAGCCTGGAAAGCTAGTGTACGGGTAACTGTACCGTGGGTTCGAATCCCATCTTCTCTACAAAAAAGTCTTAAGATTATTCTTAAGACTTTTTTTGTAAAATAATATAAGAAAGTATAATATACAAATAGGTAGTTCCCTAGCCCTGATTGCAGCGGCATCCTTTTTTTTGCGATGGACAAAGGCAAAGGCAAAAAAAAGATACAGCGGAAAGCAGGAATTAGCTTCTCACAAAATCATTAGTTGCAAATGCTAAGGAAACTGTGTTGATGAAAATGTCTTTTCATGGCAGATGCAGATTGCAGTTGTTGATAAATACTGTATTCGAAAGCCTCGATAGATTTCAATTTTTTATCGATAAAATCTGCAATTCTCACCATAGAAAAATAGAAATTACGATACAAAGAAATATCCACGGTGTTGCCAAAATGCGGTAAAAATGCGCGTAAAAAAGGCAAAGCCGTTTGGTGAACATCGTAATCTAAGCAATACCCAGTATTTTCTCTAGCCATGATGATTTCGTAGTGATTGATGTAACTCAGCACAGATTCGTCCTCTTTCATAGAGATGTTATTGTGGTAAAAATGCTTATTAATTTTATCTAAAACACATTGTGCATACTCCAACATTGTAATGGTTTTCCACTCTGAAACCTGATGTAGATTTGTGTTACATCTGCTAGATTTATCGTCTATATTAAAGGAAATTCCGAAATTATCTGCGGCAGGGAAATAGCAATTTTTCACTTTTATAGTGGCCTCAGTTTGCAATTTATTTTCTAAGAAATTATAACTTAAATAAGGTTTGTAGATGGATGCCAGATGTCTTAAAAAGTCGATCTCGTTGGTATTATGATATTCTTCAAACCATTGTTCTAAATGATTGTAATAATTGTTCTCGAAATTTTTAAAACTTAAGTAAAATGGTGATTGCATGACTTACATATTTTGTTCTGCAAAGCTATACTCGCATAGCGACAAAACTTGTCGTATTATATTTTTTGTAACTTATTTTGAAAAAAAAAATCATAAAAAAAGCTTGAAATAATGTTTTCGAACCTTTTTGATCGCATGTTTGAATTATATTAAAATTGCTTCCAACCACTTCGCAAACTTTAGTAGATATGCGCCAACGTTGCAAACTGTTTCTCTTTGGTTTCTATAAGCTACATCTTTGCATATAGCGCATCTTTTTGGTGGAGTAAAACTTCCAAATATTCTGCTATATAATTTCTGGATAGCTGATTGTTAATATTTATATGAGCTTTTAATAGATTAATAATAATCATGCAAAGCTAGAATTAGATTGGCCTCGGCAATTTGAATTTTTTTCATTTTAAGTTCATTTGAGTTAATCACGTAATTTATGAATTCGCTTATCATATTGTATGCTTAGAATTTAGCAATTATATTGCAACATCCATCCACTCATCAACTCATGATGATGTATAATTCTTTACACATTTTGAAAAAAATGACTTATAGAATTTAAAAGTATACGATCAATTTCTTTAATACCAATCTTACTTTTAGCTAAATTATTTAGAGAAAAAGGAATTAAAAATTGAATATGGTTCCTCATTTGATAGTATAAAAAGATGCTCAATTCCTTACATTCCTTACATTATCAACAATGTTTAACTCATATTTAAAAAAATAGATTATAAATAATTTTTGCCTAAAAATTATTCAATTAATAATATATTAACATACATAATAAAATTAATTGTAATTTTACCCTACAAATGCCCACAGAATAAGAATTTATTAAAATTTTAAAATCACAATGAAAACATTTATTTCAACATTAGTAGTATTCATCGTACTTACAGCATGCCAAAACACAGCAAAAGATCCGGATGTGAAGGTAGCAAATGAAGCTTCAGTTTCTCAAGACGAGATTACAAAGTCTCTGATTACAGATAGCTATGGTTATGAAATGGAAATCATTCGAAATCATTCGAAAAATACGGTAACCATTCACCTCGATGGTAAAACTTATCAACTCAAAAAGAACGAGTCTACTCCAGGATATTCTACGGAAGACAATAAATATTTGTATACTGATACCAAAAATGAAGTTATTTTCACAAAAAAAGATGTTGAAATGGTGCTCTTTCGAGGTAAAAAATCTCAAGAACCTGTTAGGGTACATTCAAAATAAAAATAGACGCTTCATATAGAGCGTTTTTTTTTTAGATCAAAATCTATCAATTGAAACTTCTTTAGGAAGTTCAACACTATGTTCAATATTCTCATAGAGTGCATTGGCGAAATAACATCCATTAAGGATTCCTCGAGCGCCCAAACCATTGAGTATAAACAAATTTTTGTGAATAGAATGCGCTCCTACAATCGGCCTCCTATCTTTCACAGTAGGACGAAATCCGAAATGAACTTCCTCAACTGAGAATTCTTTGCAGTATATTTCAGACAAGCCATTATTTAATTGTTCTACTGCAGATTCATCTACCTTTTCATGTAGCTGATCTCTATCATAAGTTCCACCATAGAAATACAAACCGTTATGAAGAGGAAATAAAAAGTGTTTCTTTTTTATGGTAATATTTTCAGATAAATCTTTTGATAATTTTACACGGATATGATGTCCCTTATTAGGAACTACGGGTAGATTAGAAAAAAATGGATTATTTTTCACTCCCATTCCTTCGCAGAATATTATATTTCGAAAATAATAGTCTTTGTAAAGTGAATTTTGAGTATCAAAAATTTGATAATCAAATTTTTCTTTTACTAAATATTTTTGTTCTTCCAAATAGGCAAGCAAGTCTGTAAAGAAATCTTTTACATTCAGTCTAGCAGATTGCTTCACTTTTCCAGTTGAGAAATTATTTTTCACCTCATTTATATCATTAAAATCCTCACTTAAAAAATGTGTTAATTCTGGAGTTTGAGATTTTTTCAGCCATAATTTTTGTTCATTTTCATCATGAAAAATTCTGTGAATTTGTGCCTCTATCAAGTAATTTGAACCTGTATACTGTTCAATCTCATGGAGCGATGTTTTCAAAAAATCGAGTTGCTCTTGTGCCAACCAAAAGGTAGTAAACTTCTTTAGCACTACAGGATTTATAATACCAGCAGAAACCTGTGATGCACTTTTTCTTCCCTCAGAAAAGAGAATAAATGATTTGTTATTTTTAATTAATTGATGCGCAAAAAATAACGCTGCATATCCGTCTCCAACAATAATATAATCTACATTTTTCATAATAAAAAAAACCTGAGTAAAAGTACTCAGGTTTTTTATAAATATCAAGTGAAATATTAGTAATTCCACATATCGTTTTCCATTTCTAGAATCTGCGCTTTAATTCTGTCACTTTCTTCCAATTGCTCTTCCGCATTTCTTGGTAGATAATCTTTAATTAAACCATCGCCTGCTCCCGTAGAAGATTTATAGATAATAGATGAAAATCTTCTTGAGTTGATAACATCATCAAAAGACAAATCAGCAGAAGAATTACTTTTATTAAATACAAAATTATTTGATAATATTTCTCTTGCTTTTGGGTAATATACCCAGAAGAGATCTACCAATTCATCTGCTCCAGCCAAAGGCATACCATCAGGACCTATTCTACCTAATGAAGATGGATCTGGACCCATTGCCGCAAGGCCTAGTGGTCTGTACTTCATTTGACCATCTCTCTTATCAATAAACCACATTCCGAATATTTTAAGAACTTTTACTTTTTCCGTAGTTGTTCTGATATGATCGGTATATTGTGCTTTTTCGGCATCTGTTAATTGTCTTCCAGAGTTGATTATTTCTATTGCCTCATCATCTAATCTTACACTTTCTAATTTCTTCTGAATTCCTTCAGGACTCAATTTTGTAGTGAAGTTTTCGTCATCATAGACTTCTTCAATTTGCTGGTTTAAGGCAGCATCCAAAAGAATTTGGTATAACGAACTTGTATTTTTAGATAATAATGCATTTGGATTATCATAATAGAATGGCTGATTGATTTTATCATTCATGTCAATGATTTCCCAAACAAACATACTTTTCAAGATGTCCTTGTCATCTACGAATCCGTATTCAAGTGGTTTTACTTTATTACTAATAACAGTATCTCCAACTTTTCTCATATTTTCAGCTCTCATTTGTCTGAACTCCTCCGGAGAAGAAGCATTTAGAATAGTCTGAGATAATGCAAACCCAGAAACTAATACTAAAAGACTGCTAATATATTTTTTCATAATATGATTTTACAAATTAATCTTATTGAACGTTGATAATAATTGGAGAAATCTCTTTCAATCTTTGGTTTCCAAGACCTGTAGCAGTAGCTTGGATGTCATAAATCTGAACTACATCTCCTGGTCTAAGGTTTTTCAACACCCCTTCAGCTGCAGATAATGAGCTTCCTTGGATCATTGTTCCTGCTCTTCCTGGAAGTTTCAAAATAAAGCTATTAACAGTAAATGAAACTGGGAAATCGAAATCTACTAATGCTGCAGTAACAACCTGATTAGGGATAGAACTTGCTGGCATAAAGTTAACAGATTTTCCTCTAATTTGTCCTGAAGGTCTAGGGATTCCTTTAATTCTGTAATCAAATGATTGAGAAACAGATTTTCCAGTAGCGTCTGTACCAGACAACGTTACCTTAACAACATTGCCAGTAGACGGAATTACATTCCACTTACCTTTTCCTGTATTTTTAACTACTGCACCTGGAGCAGAAAGAGATAATTTAGAATTATCAGCACCTAATATAGAACCTGTAACAGGATTTTCTAATCCTCTATACATTACGTTCATTTTATCCGCAGATAATAATAATCCTTGTTCTAGCTTCACTTGTTGTGGACCTGCAATTACATTATATGTATGCGTGAAAGGATATGTTGTAGCCTTCCCTGTAGCATCTGTAAGTGTGATTACACCTCCAATTTTGCGTTCTCCTTCTCCACCTGTGTTAAGAGGAAGATAACCTTTACCATTTACTTGTCTACTAACTCCACTGATGCTTATTTTATTAGAATTAGAATAAGTACCCAACATTATAACAGCTTCAGCTTTTTTACCAGACTGTACGTCAGTAGGAGCTGAAACGATAGCTTCATATTGATTGAACTTGATACTAGCATCTACTTTTTCTGACAACATTAATGCTAATGCATCAGACTGTACATTTCTTGCATCATTCTGAATAATTTCTAAATTCGAAATAGCTGCAATTAATGGTTGGTGATAGAATTTATTTTGAAACCAAGTTTTTCCGTTAGGAGATTTACCCTGAGGATACTCAGCAACAAGAGACTTGTTAGCTCTACTTACAACATCTTTCAGAGATTCATTATTACCAAAAGTTTCAGAGATATATTTTCTAATATCATCCATTTTTGCTTTTAAATCTGCAGCGCCTTTACTTGTTTTAGTTTCGTCACCATCATTAAAGAAATAGTGTGTAGTCGCTTCATTATTATTCAGAGCCGAGAAATTTTCACTAATATCCAAATCTCTTCCAGTTTTTGGATCTTTTTCATGAAAATCAGATTTTTTCTTAAGTTCAATTTTAATTTCGTCAGCTGATTTTACAAGAACGTCTATTTTACCTTTCAAAACTTTGTACTGCTCCCAAGGTGTAGCATAAGTATCTGGTACTTGCTGAGCCTTAGCTTCAAGAGTTTTTTCAAAGATTTTTGAGTTTTTATCCTCCGTTAGTAATCTTGTTTCATTAAGAGATTCTGTTGTATTGTAGAACGATCTAATGATTTCAACATCAATATTGAGGGCCATCATCGCGATGAACACCAAATACATAAGGTTGATCATCTTCTGACGTGGAGTCTGTTTTCCTTTTGCCATTCTTTTTTCTTTAGTTTAAGTTTAAATTGATGGTTCGGAATTATGACTTCATAGCAGTTAACATACCACCGTATACTCTATTTAAGCTATTTAAATTAGTAGTTAATCCGTTCAATTCTTGGTTGAATTTTTGAGAATGCTCTACTGATTTTTGCATATCTTCTACATATTTTTTAGCAAAATCTGACTGTCTTTGAGTACTTTCCAACTGCATTGCATACAAAGCATTCATGCTTTCCATGTGGCTTGCAGCTTTGTTTAGCTGGTCGTTGTACTTATGTGTAGAGGCTGAAACGTCTACAGTTTGATTGATTTGGTCTACTGAGCTTGAAAATTTATCAATTCCAGCTCTTAGTCTATCAAAAAGTTGTACATCTAGTTTGGCATCCTGTAACATTTGATCCAATTTCGTAGAAAGAGAATTTTCTAATTCTGCGAACTGGTTTCCAACATTTTTATTAGAAATATTAGAATGTATTGGATTCGGGTTTGCATTTTTATCCAATAATTCTGGATAAACATTTTCCCAATGATAAGACTCTTCGGCTGCTGGTGGATCAAAAGCGAAGATAATGAAAATAATAGCTTCAGTTACTAGACCAATAGTAAGGGCGATATTCCCATTAATAGGTCCAAAAGTGATGTGAGTAATTTTAAGCCAAGCTCCAAGAATTACAATTGCAGCCCCGAATGAATAGAAAAAGTTCATCCAAGCATCTTTAGTCTTAAACATATAGTTAGTTTTTTTTAAGTGTTAAATCAAATTGTTTTGAAAAATTTTGAGATATAAATTATTTATTAACTCTTTTTACTTTTACAGCAGCTTCAGGGATATCTTGTACCGTTCTGAATCCGATATAACTTCTTGCAGAGTCTTTTACTTCATAATCTCTAGCACCTGTCATCAACATATATCCCACATCTTTCCAAGAACCTCCTCTAACAGACTTCTTAGTATCATTTTTATCTTTTGTAGTAGGATTAAGAGTAGAGGAGAAGGTATAAGATGAATTGTTATAACCAGAATCTGTCCATTCAGAGACGTTTCCAGCCATATCAAATAATCCAAAACCATTTTTCTTAAACTTCTTCACTGGAGCAGCATAAGTGTAGGTTCCTTTTTTCTCATCTTCCATATAGTTACCACGTTTCGGTTTGAAGTTGGCAAGGTAACATCCTCTATCATCCATCAAATAAGGACCACCCCAAGGATATGTAGCATTTTGTTTTCCTCCTCTAGCAGCATATTCCCATTCCATTTCTGTAGGTAGACGGAAAATCATCGGCTTTTGTTTCTTTCTTTTTAAACTTTCGTTATAATCTGATTTCAACTTTGTTCTAAAATTACAATATGCTCTAGCCTGATCCCAGGTTACACCTACTACAGGGTAATCTTTGTACGCTTTGTGCCAGAAATATTGCTCGAACAATGGTTCGTTATAAGCAAAGTGAAAATCCTTTACCCATACTGTAGTATCAGGATAGATAGCAATACTTTCACTCTTCAGGAAATTCACTCCTCTTTCGTTGTCAGCTAATGCAGCATCCATATCTCCCCACTTGTAGTTGTATTTCAGTTTACTTACATCTAGAAGTCTCTCGCTACCTACTCTAGAAGAAGAAGGTAAATACATAGACTCTAAAACTTCAGCATATTCTACATCTGGATATTTGGTTGTATTCCAATGTAACGGAATTTTCCAATCTAATCTTTTACTATCATCATATCCGTCTCTACCACCAGAACCTTCTAAGTACTCTTGGTAAGGAGTAAGATTTTCTTCTTTTTTTGCAAGATAAGCGTAATCTCCAATGCTGGCACCTTTTTTACCCCCTTCTCCGCCTTCTCCAGCTGCCTCAGCAAGCATTGTTCTTGCGATAGAATCTCTTACATAATTGATGAATAATCTGTACTCAGCATTTGTTGTCTCAGCTTCATCCATAAAAAAGGAAGATACTGTTACTGTTTTTAGATTGGCTTTTTCAGGACTGTTTGTAGGGTCCCAATCAGCTAAACCAGCTACAAAAGATCCTCCAGGAATAGCAACCATTCCAAAGGGTCTTTCAGCAACAAATGATTTTGTTTTTTCTCTTGGTATCAATTCTCCTTTTGTTCCAGGTTTCCCCGCTGAGGATCCACCACCTGAACAAGATACCGACGCTACGGACGCAGACAATAATAAAAGAAATATCCTTTTCATGTTAATTTTTATAATTAAGCCGTAAATATATAATTTTTTTAAGAAACTTTTAAGATTTTTTTCAGAATAACGCAAAAAATCTAAATTTATTTTATTCGCAACTATTTTTACTCTACTGTTACGGATTTAGCAAGGTTTCTAGGTTGATCAACATTAGCCCCTCTATACACTGCAATATAGTAAGCCAGCAATTGTAAAGGCACTGATGCTACGATTGGAGAGAAACACTCTGACGTTTCTGGAATTTCAATTACATAATCTGAAAGCTCGCTTACTTGCTTATCTCCTTTATTAACAACTGCTATTACTTTTCCTTTTCTAGCCTTTATTTCTTGTACGTTACTTACAATTTTATCATAATGACCTTTTTTAGGTGCTATAATTACAATTGGCATATTTTCATCGATCAATGCAATTGGCCCGTGTTTCATCTCTGCTGCCGGATACCCTTCTGCATGGATGTAAGAGATTTCTTTTAGTTTCAATGCACCTTCTAATGCTGCTGGATAATTATACCCTCTTCCTAAATAAAGGAAATTAGTAGCATCAATAAAATCTTTAGCGATTGTTTGCGTTAATTCATGAGTCATCTCTAGAACCTCCTCAATTTTTTTCGGCATTGCATTCAACTCAGTAATCAAATTCATGAATTCTGCGTTCCCTAAGTTTCCATTATGTTTACCTAGTTTAAGTGCTATTAATGATAGAATAGTCAACTGAGCAGTGAATGCTTTTGTAGAAGCTACTCCAATCTCTGGACCTGCGTGTGTATAAGAACCCGCATCTGTAATTCTTGCAATAGAAGAATCTACTACATTACAGATACCATAAATAAATGCTCCTTTTTCTTTAGCCAATTTAAGAGCGGCCATTGTATCGGCAGTTTCACCAGACTGAGAAATTGCGATTACAATATCTTTATCAGTGATAATCGGATTTCTGTATCTAAATTCGGATGCATATTCTACTTCTACAGGGATTCTTGCAAAATCCTCAATTAGATATTCTCCAATAAGACCTGCATGCCAAGACGTACCACAAGCAATGATAATAATTCTATTGGCATTTTTGAACTTCTCCATATAATCCCAAATACCAGCCATTTTTATTACCCCTTCCTCTACAATAAGTCTTCCTCTCATTGTATCCTGAATAGATTTTGGCTGTTCGAAGATTTCTTTAAGCATAAAATGCTCATATCCTCCTTTTTCAATTT
Source organism: Chryseobacterium sp. (assembly GCF_045629545.1). Classification (GTDB taxonomy): domain Bacteria; phylum Bacteroidota; class Bacteroidia; order Flavobacteriales; family Weeksellaceae; genus Chryseobacterium. The sequence continues at coordinate 45,822 of NZ_JAZQRK010000053.1, forward strand.
GTTCTAAACTTAGTTTTAGCTCTTGAATTTCAGGAATGATTTTAGAATTATCTGTAATTGTTCTGATATCTACTCCATTTTCCAATGAAATAGTTGCCATATGACCTTCTTCAAGATAGATAGCTTCTTTTGTAAATTCTACGAAAGGAGAGGCATCTGAAGCGATAAAATATTCTTTTTCGCCAATACCAATTGCCAATGGAGAACCCAATCTTGCTACTATTAGCATCCCAGGATAATCATCGTGCATTACAGTAATTGCATACGCTCCATATACTTCATTTAGTGCAAACCTGACTGCTGTAGGAAAATCAGTTTCAGTATTTAGCTCTGTAAAATATTGGATAAGATTAACTAGTACTTCAGTATCTGTCTCAGATTTGAAAGTATATCCTTTGCCTGTAAGCATTTTTTTGATGGTATCATAGTTTTCTATAATTCCATTATGTACTACAGCAATTTTTCCGTTATTAGACAAATGAGGATGAGAGTTTCTATCACTCGGTACACCATGTGTTGCCCAACGAGTGTGTCCCATTCCTACCTTTGCAATACCTTTGAGTTGACCAGAAATTGCGACTAAGTCATCTACTTTTCCTTTCGTCTTCTCAACGTTAAATTTATTATTTGTATTTTCTAGCACTATACCTGCACTATCGTATCCTCTATATTCTAATCTTCTAAGACCATTAATTACAATTTCGTAAGCGTCTTGAAATCCTGTATATCCAACAATTCCACACATAATTAAAGTTTTTTGTTCTATTTGTATTTTTAGTATTATTTAGAGCTTAATGTCACTCTTAATTTTATTTGTTTTTCATTGGTTGGATCAGAACCCACAAATACCGCTCTAGAAGTAGAATAAACTCTACTTGTGTATTGATATCCTAATGGTGTAACACCATCAGAACCTTTAAGGAATTCTGCCAAATCAATTTTAAAGAATTTATTATCATACCCTTCTCCCGACTCTACAATGTCCTTTAGTGATTGAGTGACTACAAAGTCATAATATGCTGGATTTTTATCTAAATCATAAGCAGTCATATAAGATAAAGCAAGTGGTGAAGTAAGTTGTATCATATCTTGTGTGTATCCTTTTTTGGCCAAAACATTTTTCACACCATGTTGAACAATAGTAAGAATTTTTGGCTTCGAGTAACCATTATTCCATGCTATAGGATCTGTATATAATCTTATTTTTGCACTGATGATTGCGGATTTGTTATCTTGGTACAATTTCTTCAATTTATCTATTTCTGAAGGTTTGAACTTAATACCAATAGAGTTTCCACCCATCCCTTGTGTATACAATTTTGCATCTCCATTCTCAAGATTTGGTGTACCCACATTATTTATTTGTGAGTCAGATCTATCAAAATGTATATGGCTCATGTGTGCATTACCCCCTCTAATATTGAAAGCAAAAGTACTTTGTGGTCTCGTAGTGGTACTGCCATCTACTTTATCATTCTTATAATACATGATTAATTGCATATCGTTTGGTGCAATTTGCATCAAGTATCCATCTTCTTCTTGTACAGAAATTTTTAGACCTCTGAAATGCCTGATGAAATTGGAGACATCTTTTAATTCTGCTTGTCCTTTTTTGTCTATAATTTTATTTTGAAAGAATACAGGATTCAATTTTATTCTTACGCCAGGTTCTGAACTAAATAGAGAACTATTATCAGCATCCTTATTGATCGCCACAGAACTCACGTTTCCAAAAATCTCTTTAGATCCCAAAATGGTAGAAGATACGGCATAGTCCTTATTAGAATATGCTTTATCATTATATCCATTTAGAAATTCTGTCACTTCCTGTACTTTGATGGTCATTTTTCCACCATTTAATTTAGTTTTTCCGAATTTTTTAATGGGATATGTATTTACTACTTTTTTTGCAGGTATACTATCCAATGGATAGATAAAATCTTCTTTAGTAGTAATTTTAACAGAATCTGATGCCGCTTCATAATCAGGTTTTACCACCAAAACAACAGAATCTACTATAGCATTAGCACCAAAATCTGGATCATAAGTATTCAGCCTTACTTGCGTGAAATAAGAAGCCTTTTGTTTTCCGAATTGGCCCTCTTTGAATGCACCTAATGCTGCGTATTTTAATTGAGAAGCATCACTTTGGATACTATCGTTATTAATAATATTATAAGCAATTAGATCAAACAGAGTTTCGTTCCCATTGGCAGCATCATCTAAAAATAATTGTTCGCCCATAGAATCTGGTTCGGGCTCACAGCTAGAGATTATATAACCCCCAAAAATCACCATAGTAAGTACAGTGATTGTTTTTTTTATATTATAAATCATCAAAATGTAGTATTAATATAGTTTGTTGATAGAATCTAAATCCAAATATTCTGACTTTGCAGTAGAAGTTTCGTTGTAAGCAGCATCTAAATCTGCATCCAAAAACTCGTCACCTTTTACTACTTCGTTCACATATTTCATACTTTCAATAACAAAACTTCTGAAACTTGGCTGCTTCAAAGCATCAAGATCAATTATGTTATCAAATTTCAATTTATCTATAATTGAATTATCTAATGGTGCATCTTTCTCGTTATACAAAGAGAGTACAATTTTAGCATCTTTAAAATAAGTATCAGACTTGTAATATGTATTCAAATAAACAGGGATAAATGATGCCATCCACCCATTGAGATGTATTACATCCGGCACCCAATTTAGTTTCTTAATGGTTTCTATTACCCCTCTTGCAAAGAAAATTGCTCTTTCATCATTATCACTAAACGCCTTACCTTCATCATCAAAATAATATTGTTTTCTCTTGAAGTACTCTTCATTATCAATAAAATATACCTGAAGCCTTTCTCCTGGTAGTGATGCTACTTTTATGATAAGGGGTTGATCTAAATCGTTGATTATGATATTCATTCCAGATAGGCGGATTACCTCATGAAGTTGGAATTTTCTTTCACTTATCTGTCCAAATCTTGGCATAAAAACTCTTACATCATTGCCTTCACTGTGCATTTTAAGTGCCATTTTGTTTACCACTGTTCCTAAATTGGTGTCTTCCTGGTACGGGTACATTTCTGTGGTAATGTATAGTATTTTCTGATTGGGCATATAATTTTATATATAATTTAAATAATTCATTAATATGCAAAATTACAAAAAAACATTCAACATTGGTTTAATTAACATTTTTTTAGTACAATCCACATAAACAAAGTATCATATCATAAAATTAATATGAGATAATTTAGTAATTTTGAATTGTATTTAAAATAAGATATGAAAGTTCTAAGAAACAAAAAAACATTTCAAGATTATATAGAAAGACAAAAAGAGATGGGAAAAAAAATTGGTTTTGCACCTACAATGGGAGCATTACACGATGGACATCTTTCCTTGTACAAACAAGCGAGAGCAGAAAATGATATGGTAATCTCCTCTATTTTTGTTAACCCTACACAATTCAATAACGCAGAAGACCTGAAAAAATACCCTAGAGATACGCAGAGAGATATTTCTATTTTGGAAAAATCGGGTTTGGTAGATGCGGTATATTTACCTGAAGTAGAAGATATTTATCCTGAAAAAGCAGTAAGCCAATCCTATGATTTTGATGGATTGGAAAATGAGATGGAAGGAAAATCTAGGCATGGACATTTCGATGGTGTAGGTACTGTTGTAGAAGAATTTTTCAGGCAAGTAAAACCAGATAATGCATATTTTGGAGAAAAAGATTATCAGCAGCTTGCTATTATTAGAAAATTGGTAGAAAAAAAGAAACTTCCCATCAAGATTATTGGAGTTCCTATCTACAGAGCCGAAAATGGTTTAGCGCTAAGTTCTAGAAATCAGAGATTAGAAGAGAGTAGAAAAATAGCTTCTACCATCATATATGAAAGCTTAGTAAAGGTGAATGATTGGTTTCGTGTCGTATCTGTACCAGAAATTAAAGAAAGAATTGAAGAAATTTTTGATGATCAAAAGGGGATGCAATTAGAATACTTTATGATTGCTGAAGAGGAGAGCCTAAAAGAAACTGATTTCTTTTATAAAGATAAAAACTACAGAGCCTTTATCGTCGTAGTCGTAGATGGTGTTAGATTGATTGACAATATGCATTTGGACTAATTCTTTAAGCTTATTATATGACTTAAAAGGTCATAAAAAATCAAAGACTTCCAAAAGGAAGTCTTTGAACACCAAATCACAAAATATTAATATGAAAAAAATTTACTATTCAGTAAATTTGTGACCCGGCTGGGATTCGAACCCAGGACCCATACATTAAAAGTGTATTGCTCTACCAGCTGAGCTACCGAGTCGGTCTTTTATTTAATAATAAACATTTGGAACGATCTAAATACTTATTATAATAAATTCTTATTTAAATAAATTTCCAAAAGGAAACACGTTAACACCAAATCAAAAAATAGTAATGTAAAAAAATCTACCATTCAGCATACATGTGACCCGGCTGGGATTCGAACCCAGGACCCATACATTAAAAGTGTATTGCTCTACCAGCTGAGCTACCGAGTCGGTCTTTTATTGATATTTGAATATAAAAAAATCTACATACAAATGATATAATTTTGCTTTTATAAAAATCAAAGACCTCCAAAAGGAAGTCTTTGAACACCAAATCACAAAATATTAATATGAAAAAAATTTACTTTTCAGTAAACTTGTGACCCGGCTGGGATTCGAACCCAGGACCCATACATTAAAAGTGTATTGCTCTACCAGCTGAGCTACCGAGTCGGTCTTGTCTTTTTTTTGCGTTGCAAAGGTAAAAATAATTCCCCACTCACACAAATTATTCTGCTGTACCTGCGACTGGACTTGAACCAGCACATCCTTAGGAAACCACCCCCTCAAGATGGCGTGTCTACCAATTTCACCACGCAGGCTAAAAAAATCATAATAAATTTATAATATTTTTGCTAGTGACCCGGCTGGGATTCGAACCCAGGACCCATACATTAAAAGTGTATTGCT
>NZ_JAZQRK010000054.1:0-29102 GCF_045629545.1 Chryseobacterium sp.
CTTTAAAGTAATTTCTTTATCGCTTACAATTTTATAATCTACACCATCTTTCCATTGTTGTGCAGCAGAAGGATTTGATGCCGCTTTATCAGATTTTCTTACATCAGTATCATGTTTATTTGCTTCTGTTGTGGCAATTCCTGCTTCTTTTTGCTGATGTTGGTGGTCATCGTCAGAATAAGTAGGATAAGCTTTGCCATCATGAAAAGCAGAATACACTTTATCTACTTGAAATACATTTTTATGCTGGGTGTGTTTTTGTCCAGCATCTAATAACAAACCTTGGCAAAATTGATTTTTGGTTTGTAAGCCATCAAGTGTAATAGTAATATCTTTTCTTTCGTCTCCCGCAATAATGGCAAATATATGAACTGTTTTATCGATTCCACCCGCAGGTTTTGTTTCATCAAAAATAACTAATGGATCTCTTTCTTTGTCTTCTTTATCTTGAATAGTAATTTTAGAATACCCACATGGATCGAACTCTTTTTTAGTATATTTTATATCTCCAATGTACTGTATCATATTATTTTTTTCTTGCTCAATACGAGTAAGATAATGATCCATCAATTCTTCGGAAACAATAAATCTACTAGAAATAGATTTTTTATCATCAATATCTTTCAAACCTAGAACTTCAGAGTCATATTCTACTAAATCATCTGTAGGTTCATCAGCAAAATTTCTATAATTTACTCTTTCTTCTTTCGAGTTTGTTCCATATACCATTCCTAGCTCTTCCCAAACTTTATAAATTTCTAAAACTATTGTAAAGTTTTTCTTTGAAGTTTGGTCTTTCTTCCATTCAACATCTATTGGAAATGAAGTTTTGTAATATGTATTATGATTACTGCTGTCTGTACTAGACTGCGAAATAGAAAAAACCTTAGGTTTTTCCCATAAATTTTTATCCTCAAAATCATCAGTTTCGGTAAGACCTTTTGCTATTTCTTCTTCCAATAAGTAGAGCTTCCCTTTATATTTGTTCTTTTCCTCCAAGTTATAGCCATGTAGCATGATTTCAAGATTCATAGAATCCCCATAATGTCTTACTTCTTCACTTTTATGAAAATAAGCATATGCTATATTTGAAGTTGTAACTGGAACAATGTAAAAATAAAAACCAGTACCTGGATTTTTACTGAAAAGCTCAATTCTTTGTTTGAAACCATAATAATAACTGTATTCTGATGGCTTGAAAATCAAACTTTTTCCTAATTTATACTTGTTTCCAAGTGCATACTTGCTTATATTTTCAGTTCCGCCACTTAATGAACCCCATAGATTTTCTGTAATACTTTCTTGTTTGGCTTTTTCTAACCTTTGAAAAAAGAAGTCATAAATAATCACCTTGGTAATTTTTTGGAATAAAATAATTGGGTGCAGATTGTTCTATACTCTGAAATTCTATAATAAAAGAATGATAGTCGGTAGGTATTTTTTCAATTTTTTGAGTACCAGAAAACCTTAATGGACTTTATTAAGGAATTACAGATAAATATAAATCCACGTCTTTGAGTCTATAATCTCCGTAATTGATAAATTTTTTATGATAAAATAAATTCCAAAACCAATCGTTAAACAAACTATTTTCTATTTGTTTTTTATTTTCAAATTTAGAATCTACAACAGTAAAAAAATCATATAATATCTCGCTTTGATACTTTTCAGAAATCTTCTTTTTTTCAGATTTCCATCGTTCCAAAACTTTTTTATAATTTAATATTTCGTTTGGAGTGAGACCTTTTTCATTCAATTCAACTTTCAGAGGATAAATTGATTTTGAAATAGAATTTGCAATTATTTCATTGATAAAATCTGGCTCATGTTGATTAAAATAGATACTCTCTTTACTGATCTCTAATTCTCCAATTCCATTGTTAAAATTGAGCTGGGCAGTTGCTATATAATCCACTCTTTTATCTGGAATAGGTAAATTATCATTGAAAAACTTGATGGAAACTCCATATTTTCTAGGCTTCAGACCCTGAGGTTTTATTTTAAGATTGTTGAGCCGATCTTGTATTTCCTTTTTTGATAGCTGAATTTCCGACATTGTGTTTTTAATAATTTTCAAATTTAGCCAATTTCTCAAATTGTAGACAAATTATTTAATCATACACAAGATTATAGTTTATTTCATTCCATAAAATATTGTAATCTTAGAATAAAAAAACCGAATCAAATTAATGCTTCGGTTTTCTGTAATTATAATATTAAAATAGGAAATTATTCCCATTCTATGGTTGCTGGTGGTTTGCTAGAGATATCATATGCTACTCTATTAATACCTTTTACTTCGTTGATAATTAAAATTTGATTTTTTATAAAATTTGATTAGTAAAAAGAATCATAACCATATGATTATCTCTTGGTTCCTTAAATATAATAAAAAGTTTGTCTTTTGCCGTCATAAGGTTCCAAACTAAATATTGTGTTTTAGTATCATCCCTTACTAAATCCATTTCACCCTCATTTTTTAAATAAATAAATGATGTACCTGCTCGAATATTTTCATTATCTGTCCAAACTGTTTTATAACTTTTAAAAAAAGTATCATATATTACATCAGCATCTTTACCAGTTGGAATTTCCCTTTTTTCTTTCGTTTCGTTATTCGTAATAATGTAATAGACATATTTAAAATGATATTTTTGTTGTGTATCTTGCGATTTACAAAAAAAACTTAGTAATAGTAATATCGGAATTAAAAATATTTTCATATAAAATTTTATGCATCAAATATAAACTTTTAACAATAAGATTAAAAATTTTTATAAAAAATAGTAAATTATTCCCATTCTATCGTTGCTGGTGGTTTGCTAGAGATATCGTATGCTACTCTATTAATACCTTTTACTTCGTTGATAATTCTACTAGAAACAGTATCCAAAAATTCGTAAGGCAGTCTGCTCCAAGTTGCAGTCATAAAGTCGATTGTATTTGCAGAACGAACTATAGCTGTATACTCATAAGTTCTTTCGTCACCCATTACACCTACAGATTTTACAGGAAGTAAAACTACAAATGCTTGAGATACTTTATCATAAAGATCATTTTTGTACAATTCTTCGATGAAGATATCGTCTGCCTCTTGCAAGATTCTTACTTTTTCTTCATCTACAGCACCCAAAATTCTGATTCCTAATCCTGGACCAGGGAAAGGGTGTCTGTGTACCAAGTGAGATGGAATACCCAATTCCTCACCTACTCTTCTCACTTCGTCTTTAAATAATTCTCTTAAAGGCTCTAGCAATTCAAAGTCCATTTCTTCTGGAAGTCCTCCCACATTATGGTGAGATTTTATCACAGCTGAAGGACCATTTACCGACTGACTTTCGATAACATCTGGATAGATTGTACCTTGAGCCAAGAATTTAGCGCCTTCTATTTTGTGAGACTCTTCATCAAAAACGTGAATAAACTCGTTTCCGATAATTTTTCTCTTTGTTTCTGGATCGTCTACCCCAGCCAATTTAGACAAAAATCTTTCAGATGCATCTACTAATTTGATGTTCATATTGAAGCTTTCGCCATAGTTTTTCATTACTTTTACATCTTCGTCTTTACGCAAAAGTCCTGTATCAACGAAAATACAATGTAATTGATCTCCAATTGCTTTATGGATAAGTACCGCAGCTACAGAAGAGTCTACACCACCAGAAAGACCTAAGATCACTTTTTGATCTCCAACTCTTTCCTTAATCTCAGCAACAGTTTTGTCGATATAGTTGGTTAGTTTCCAATTTTTCTCAGCGTTACAAATTGGGAAAACAAAATTCTCTAGCATTTTTGCTCCTTCCTCAGTATGCGATACTTCTGGGTGAAACTGTACACAGTATATTTTCTTGTCTTCGTAAGACATAGAAGCTATAACGCCAGATTTAGCATTAAGATCAAAACCCGCAGGCATTGTTGCCACTTCGTCGAAATGGCTCATCCAAACTACAGAGTTCTGAGAAACTCCTTTTAATAAAGAACTCTCTTTGATGATTTCTAAATGAGCTTTACCGTATTCTCCTTTTTCCCCTTTATCTACTTTACCGCCCAAAAGATGAGCAGTAAGCTGCATCCCATAGCAAATACCCAAAACAGGGATCCCTTGGTCGTACAATGCAACATCTACAAGGTGTGCATTTTCTGAGTTTACAGAACTTGGACCACCAGAAAGAATAATTCCTTTTGGTTGTTTTTCTAAAATTGTTTCTAAAGGTGTATTGAATGGTAAGATTTCAGAGTACACGCCCATTTCACGGATTCTTCTTCCGATGAGTTGGTTATACTGCGATCCGAAATCTAATATAATGATACCGTTGTTCATTTTGTAATTACTAATTTATTTCTTCTGGGTTTAGCCCGAAGTGATGATATTATTTGCCTTTTTGAAACCTATTTTTAGTATGAACTAATCGATGGTTTTCTATCGAGACTGCTCTTGTAATGTAGCAGAACATTATTAGCCCTGATGGAAGCGGCATCCTTTTTATGATGGCTGAGCGGAGCCGAAGCCATCATAAAAAGATATAGCGTACAGCAGGTTCTCGGCTTCTAAAAAAAATGCCCCGAAAGATCGGAGCAGTATATTAAAATTTTCCGATATCTTCTCTGTAGAAACTATAATCGAAATGTACATGAGATGCGTCTTCGTACACTTTCTTACGAGCTTCGTCGTAGGTAGCGCCTGTGGCAATGATGTTGAGCACTCTACCGCCGTTAGATACTATTTTGTCGCCACTTTTTACAGCGCCAGCGTATAGTAATTGACTGTGTTTTACTTTCTCTTCACCTACAATCTCGAAACCAAGTTCCATATTTCTAGGATAACCACCTGAACACATTACTAGACAAACTGCTTTTTCGTCTTTAAATTTAAGTTCGATGTTTTTACCATTCATACAATCGTTGATAACGTCTAGGATTTTGTTTTCCATCAATGCCATCAGTACTTGAGTTTCTGGATCTCCGAATCTCATATTGTATTCTAGTAAGTACGTTCCGTTTTTAGTAATCATCAATCCGAAGAAGATAATCCCTTTGAAACTGAAACCTTCCGCTTTCAATCCTTTGATTGTAGTTTTAAGGATATTTTCCTCGAAATCTGCGTAATGCTCCTCGGTAAATTCGGGGCTTGGCGCTACAGATCCCATACCACCTGTGTTGGGACCAGCATCTCCGTTACCTGCTTTTTTGTAATCTTTAACAGAAATACAAGGGAAAAGATTTTCACCGTTAGAGAAAGCGATGATAGACGCTTCAAAACCTTGTAAAAATTCTTCGATAACCAAACGAATTCCTGCATCACCATAGATTCTACGGATCATAAAGTCGTGGATTGTAGCTTCTGCTTCTTCTAAAGTTTCGCAGATTACAACACCTTTACCACCTGCAAGACCACTCGCCTTCACTACTAATGGATATTCTTGAGTTTGGATATACGCTTTAGCATCTTCATAAGAATCAAAAACAACTGCTTTAGCCGTTTTTATATCATAGGTTTGCATAAATTTCTTAGAGAAAGCTTTACTTCCTTCAAGACTTGCTACTTTTTGGTCTGGACCAAAAACTTTAAGATCGTGTTTCTTGAACTCATCTCTCAATCCTGCTACCAATGGAGCTTCTGGACCTACGATAGTAAGATCTACTTTTTCTTTTATTGCAAAATCTCTAAGCTCTGTAATAGCCGACAGATTCACGTTTTGTCCGTATTTATCTGTAGAAGCATTACCGTTAGCAAAAAACATTTTAGTAACTCTAGCATCTTTAGTTAGTTGAGCTGCCAATGCAGACTCTCTTCCGCCTTCACCTATGATTAATATTCTCATACTTTTATTTAATTATCTAGTCTATTATTTACAAATATATAATTTTGAATGCTATAAATACAATCTCAATATAACAATTTTCTGATTAAAAGTTTTTTTTATATAATAAATAGAAAAACGACATGCTTACCCAAAAATGTAATAAGCATAACACTTTTCCGTTATATATTAGTGAAAGAAATGTCTTATCCCTGTGAACATCATTGGAATTTTGTGTTCGTTGGCAGCATCTATACTTTCTTGGTCTTTCATACTTCCTCCTGGTTGGATGATTGCTGTAATACCTTCTTGAGAGCAAAAATCTACCACATCACGGAAAGGAAAAAATGCGTCTGATGCCAATACCAAATCTCCAGAGAATTTTTCTTTTGCTCTTTCAATAGCTTGTTTTGTAGCCCAGATTCTGTTTACTTGTCCACCTCCAATACCGAAAGCTTGTACACCGTTAGACACTACGATAGCATTGGATTTTACATATTTCACTACTCTCTGAGAGAATAATAATGCTTTCTTTTGTGCCTCTGTAGGCTGAGTTTCGGTAACCACTTTTATATCTTCGGAGAAAATAGAATCGTTATCTTGTACCAAGATACCACCATCTACTTTTACCCAAGTTTGCTTGTCTGATACAGGGTTTACGATTTTGATGATTCTTAGGTTTTTCTTTTTTCTTAAAATTTCTAATGCAGCTTCGTCAAATTCTGGAGCCATTACAATTTCCAAGAAAGTTTTGTTCAATTCTTTTGCAGTTGCTGCATCAATAGTATAGTTCATTGCAACAATGCCTCCGAAGATAGAAATTGGGTCGCACTCGAACGTTTTTGCATACGTTTCTAATGCTGTAGTACCGATAGCTACTCCACAAGGTGTAGAATGTTTCACTGCACAACAAGCCATTTCTTCTTTGAATTCTGTAACCACTTTCCAACAAAGATCCATATCGCGAAGATTATTGAATGAAAGTTCTTTCCCACCCAATTGTTGGAAATCCTTCATTGCACCATTTTCGAATGTAGATGCATAATAAGCAGCTGATTGATGAGGGTTTTCTCCGTATCTTAGGTCTGCTACTTTTTTGTAAGAAGCACTAAGGTAAGTAGGATAATCCTCGTCTAGCAACATCCTAGAGATGGCTGCATCATATGCGGAAGTAAGATTGAATACTTTTCCTGCTAATTTTTTTCGAGTTTCAAGTTGAGTATCTCCATTAGCTTCCATCTCTGCTTGCACTTTTTTGTAGTCTTCTGCATCTGTAATTACTGTTACAGAATCGAAGTTTTTGGCAGCAGAACGTAGCATAGAAGGACCACCGATGTCAATAAATTCTACCTTTTCGTGTAACGGAATATCTTTGTTCACATTCTCGAAAAAAGGATAAAGATTTACAATTACCATATCAATCAGACCAATATTGTGCTCTTGTACAGTTTTCATGTGTTCCTCGTTGGAACGTACAGCTAATAGTCCACCGTGTACTTTTGGGTGAAGAGTTTTCACTCTACCATCTAGCATCTCTGGAAAATCGGTCACCTCATCGATTTGGATAGGATTTAACCCAGCATCTTTCAAATGCTTGAATGTTCCTCCAGTAGAAATCAACTCATAATTTTGGGCTTCCAAAAACTGCGCGAATTCCGTTAATCCGCTTTTGTCAGAAACACTGATCAAAACTCTCTTACTCATAGATTTTTTCGTTTTTTTTTAATGAAAACCGCAGTTGCGGCCTCCATTCACTTTTTACTTCACTTTTTACTTTTTACAGTTATTTCAAACTGTATCCCGGTTCTTTCACCTCCGGAATTACTTTTCATTTATTTAGATCTTTCAATTTTTTCGAAATAATTTTTCAATCTAAATGGTCTTTTTTATAAACAATGCAGTTAAAATTAATTTATTGTAAGTTACTTTTATATTGCATGGCTGTTGAGAATCTTATTGATGGCTTTCGGGAAAATTTCAAATTCTACAAGATGAATCTTCTCTGCTATGGATTCTGCTGTGTCCGTATCGTCTATGGCAAAGCCTTCCTGAAGGATGATTTCGCCTTCATCGATGCCAGAAGTAACGTAATGTACTGTAGCACCGCTTTCTTTCTCTTTAGCTTCAATCACCGCATGGTGTACATGCATTCCCCACATTCCTTTGCCCCCAAATTTGGGAAGTAAAGCTGGATGGATATTGATGATTTTGCCTTTCCATTGTTCGCAAAACTCTGGTTTTAGAATGGATAAAAACCCTGCTAAAACTATAAGATCTGTATCTTCTGGAATAATCTGAGCTAATTCTGAACTGAAATTTTTTCCTTTTGGAATCAATTCTGATTTTATATGATGTTTCGCTGCTCTTACCAACCCGTAACATTCTCTATCGGCAACAACTAAAGATACTTTTGCATTTTGGATTTCTCCGCTTTGGCAAGTATCTATAATCCTTTGGAGATTAGAACCCGAACCTGAAACTAAAATAACTATTTTCTTCATTAATAAAATATTACTTTGCTGTATTTGCTCTAGCCCCGATTGTAGCGGCATCCTTTTTACAACGGCAGAGCCGGAGCCGAAGCTATTATAAAAAGATACAGCGGAAAGCGGGAAAAAGCTTCTAAAAATTCAGCTCTATTTTTTCTGCGCCTTCGGTAATTTCTCCAATTTCGTAGGCATCATCTAGAAGATGAAGCACTTTTTCGGCACGGCTAGCATCTACCACCACGATCATCCCCACTCCCATATTGAAAGTACCGAACATCTCTTCGCGCGCTACACCACCTCTTTTTTCTAACTCTAACATTACGCTAGGAATCTGAATTTTTGAAGCATCAATTGTAGCACAAAGTCCGTCTCCGATGATTCTAGGAATATTCTCGTACAAACCACCACCTGTGATGTTTGCAATACCTGCAACTTGTACTTCTTCTATTACTTTGTGGATGTCTTTGTAGTACAATCTTGTAGGTACTAAAAGGGTTTCGTATAATGGTTTTCCTTCAAACTCTTCCTCGAAATTCGGGAATACTTTTCTTACTAATGAAAATCCGTTGGAGTGAAAACCAGAACTTGGCAATGCAATAATTTTGTCTCCAGGTTTGATTTTTGTGCCATCGATGATTTGATCTTTCTCTACGATACCTACACAGAAGCCAGCTACATCATAGTCACCAGGCTTGTACATACCTGGCATCTCAGCAGTTTCTCCACCTATCAATGCACAGTTGTTATCTTTACAAGCAGCTACCATACCTAATACGATCTCTGCAGCAATTTCTGAATCTAATTTGCCACAAGCCAAATAATCTAAGAAGAATAATGGTTTTGCGCCATGACAAAGAATATCATTGGCACACATTGCGAAACAGTCTACACCAATTGAATCATATTTTTTTGAATCTAAAGCTACTTTAAGTTTGGTACCCACACCGTCCGTACCAGAAACTAATACAGGATTTTTGTATCCTCCAATTTCATAAAATGCCCCAAAACTTCCCAAATGATTTAGCACATTTGCGTTGTGAGTTTCGCCCACCGCTTTTTTGATCTTATCCACGGTTTTGTAACCTTCTTCTTTGTCTACTCCTGCAGATTTGTAAGTGTTGCTCATGTTATATTTAGATTTTTTTTATATGCTAGATTTTAGACTTTAGATTTTCATCCCACTGGTCTATCCTCAGTATTCTTTTTATAAGTTTTTACCTTCTAAAAAAAGAAAATAAAAAAGCCGACAATCTTGTAGATTGTCGGCCATATGTTATCTGAAATTTTCAGTGCCCACAGTTTTGCCCTTTTTTGAAAAACGTTTTTGGGAAGTGGAGTGAAGCTTCATCTTTATTCTTTTTGCAAAAATAGTAATTTTAAATTAATATGCAATTCTATTTTGCTAAGATTGCCTCAAGATCAGAAATCTTGCTTATTTTTTCTCGTAACTCATTATCTTTCTCGTCGTTAGATATCTTCTGGTTTTCTTTATCAAAATTATCTCCGAAGAACGGAAGAGAAAATGTTTCTACAATATTACCACCGTGTAACGGAAAACGCTTTGTAGCTGCCTCCAAAACTCCTAGTCCACCTCTACCACCAGGCGATGTAGACATCAAGAACATTGGGATATTATTATAAACTGCTCTATCTTTTATTCTTGAAGTCCAATCGAAAACATTTTTAAATGCCGCAGAATAAGTACCATTATGTTCTCCTAACGATATGATAAGTAAATCTGATTGATCGATCATGCTAGCAAAATCGTGTGCAGCCTGTGGAACTCCGCTTTCTACTTCTATCTGATGCTTGTATATTGGCATTTCGAAATCATTCATGTCTACAATTTCTACTTCTGCATTTTCTATTAGTGATGACGCATAAGTTACCAATTGTTTATTGATAGAAACATCGGAATTGCTTCCAGCAATTGCTAAAACTTTCATAGTTTATTTTTTATATTTAAATTAATATCCAAATTTAGTGTATTCATCCAACAGATTAGCCAAGATGCACCACAAATTATTGCTGAATTGCTCCTCCACTGGTTGGTTTATATCTGAGACAAATTTATATCTTAATCATTTGCAAAAGGTTGATCTAGGATAAGAAAATAGCATCCTCAACTTTTTTACTAATTTTTAATCTGACTTCTTATCTTTAAATTACTCAAATACAAAATATAAAAAGTATTCAATCGCAATATAAGGTTGACTATTTCTAATTGACCTCAGAATGGGGTTGTGTGAGATGCAACCCGACTTGAGCGGAAATCCTTTATTTCAGTGCGCTTCGAAAATAAAGATTGGGAGCGGAAGGCGGAAAAGTTGCCTAAAAAAAGATATCACTACATTTCTTGTAATGTTTTTATTTCTTCTTTTTTAATTAACAACATTGTTGCTGCGGATGCTATAAGCATACAAATACCGCCTACAACTACATAGTCTATTGCCATTTTGTCAAAATATTTGCTAACTATTGGACCTCCGAAAATACCATTGATGATTTGTGGTATTACAATGAAAAAATTGAAAATACCCATATAAACTCCCATTTTTCTTTGCGGAATGGCGTTAATAAGCATTGCATACGGCATTGCCAAAATACTTGCCCATGCAAAACCTAAGCCTAGCATAGAAATCCAAAGCATAGAAGTATCTTTAATAAAATACATGGAAATAAGTCCGAAACCTCCAGATAATAATGCAAGAGCGTGGGTTTGTTTTTTCCCAATTGCTTTTGCTATTGGTGTTAGAAGAAATGCAAATGGAATTGCAAATAGATTGTACAAGCCAAATAAATGCCCTGTAAGATCTCCTGCTTTGTTGAATTCTGGAGAGTGAGTATCTTCTGGTGATAAACCAAAATGATGTGTTGCCAAAGCATTGGTGGTGAAAACCCACATTGTAAATAATGCAAACCATGAGAAAAATTGAACAACGCCCAGTTTTTTCATCAGTACAGGCAATTTGGCAAAATCTGAAAACATATCTGAGAATTTCGACTTTTCTTGTTCTGCATCATCGCTTGCAAAATCGGCAAATTCTTGAGGAGAATATTCTTTGGTAGAAATTATGGTATATAAAATAGTAGCAATTAAAACAGCAGCACCAATGTAAAATGCGTAAATCACGTTGTCGGCAACAAATCCTTTTTCGGCAATATTAGAAACGCCTAATTTCGTTAACCAATTTGGCATTTCTGAACCAATTACAGCACCAACACCGATAATAATAGTTTGTACAGAAAAACCAATTGTGCCTTGATGTTTTGGAAGCATATCGCCCACCAAAGCCCTAAAAGGCTCCATAGCAATATTAATAGAAGCATCCATCATTGCTAGAAATATAACTGCTAAAACCAAAACACTTGCAGCCAGCATTGTGGTTGCTGATGCAGCGTTGGGTAATGCGACCAAACCGATAGCACACAAAACTGCACCTAATAAAAAGTATGGTTTTCTTCTTCCTAAAAAGTTCCAGGTGTTATCGCTCATATGCCCAATAATTGGCTGTACGATAAGTCCCGTGATAGGTGCAACAAGCCAAAACCAAGATAGCTGATGAACGTCTGCACCAAAATTGGCGAGTATTCTACTAGCGTTTCCGTTTTGTAAGCCAAATGCCATTTGTATCCCTAAAAAACCCATGCTCATATTGATAATTTGGGCCATGGAAAGATTTGGTTTTGTTTTATTTGCCATTTTTTAATGTATGATTTTTTATAATATCAGAGTATGAAATATCTTTTATTTTTCTTTTTTTAATGTTTCGAGATATAACGTTTCTATGTCAGATTTTGATTGTACAACTTCTTTTGTTACCTCATTTTGAACCGTCATAGAGAGAACATATTGTTTTATTTTCCAAGTTTTTCCTACTTTTTCTAAAACTCCAGATCCTCGACAGATTTTCATTAGGGTATCTAAAAGTTCATCAAACCAAGCCATTTTACCATCTTTAGAGATATAGATATTTCTTTTTACAGAGGTGAAATTCCATGCTTTTCCTTTGTCAAAAAAAGGTTTTGCAAAATGCATAAATGCTTTTTTATCCCAAATTTCGGTTGCATCGGTACCTACATAAATAGATTCTTCTGCAAAGAGGCCGAAATAATTTTTAAAATCTGCTTTGGAGGCAAAAATATTTAAATCGTCTAAAATTTTGCTTACGCTTTTCTTCTCAACAATATCGTTGGAGCTTTTATTTTGAGCATTTATGCTTAAAACAAATAGTGAGAAGATAAAAATTAAAAAATGTTTTTTCATTTATTATATCTAATTTTAAAAAGATTCCTTAGAATGACAAGTTTTTTATTTTAATTCTAAAATTAAAGATGATTTTGCTGGAATTATTGTGTTACCTTCTGGATTTACTGAAATTTCCTTACCCGAAATTACATCTTTACCTTTAGAAATTCCTTTTAAATTTTCTGAAAATCTTTTAAAATCTATTTTTTGTTCTTTATCACTATTATTAAGAATGACCATTACGCTTTCTTTTTCATTATAACGGAAATATGCATAAACACCATTTTCTGGAACATAATGTTTCGTCTTCCCCGAATGAATAACGTCTTTAGTTTTTCTCCAAGTGAGTAATTTTTGTGTAAAATCATGATATACTTTTTGTTCTGCAGTTTGAGATGCAGGATTGAATGCATTTTGAGCATCATATGCCCAACCACCTGGGAAATCTCTTCTGATATCTGCATCGCCACCTTTTGCTTTGTCGCCTGCAAGACCTACTTCTGAACCATAATATAACTGTGGAATACCACGCACCGTAGAAATAAGAGACATTGCTAATTTGTATGATTTCGGATCGTTTTTAAAAATCTCATTGAATCTTGGGGTATCATGATTTTCGAAAAATACAAGCAAATTATTGATATCTGGGTAAAGAAAATCGCTTGCAAAAGAATTATATATTTTCACCATTCCTTTGTCCCAGCTTTCTTCTTCACTCAATGCTTTTGGAAGTTCTTCAAACAAAGGAAAATCCATCACGGCAGGAAGATTAGAATTGTATCCATCAATAGCACCAATTTTTGAATCTTTTTGCCAATATGAAATAAAAGCAGGATTCGACATCCAAGCTTCGCCTACAATATTGAATCTTGGATATTCTGTGGTTATAGCTTTTGCCCATTTTGCCATCGCTTCTTTATCATTATACGGATAAGTATCTACACGCAAACCACCCAATTCGGCATACTCTATCCACCAAATTGCATTTTGGGTAAGGTATTTTTGTACCAGTGGATTGTTCTGATTGATATCTGGCATTGTAGTATCAAACCAACCATCGAGTGCATATTTTTTGTCGATCTCCGTAGAATTGGTATCAAACTGTGTGGTGGTTTTATAGTTGGAACGATGAAAGCCTTTTTCTCCACCTGGGAAATTATGTATCCAATCTTTGGTAGGCAAATCTTTGATCATCCAATGAGAAATCCCCCAATGGTTAGTCACATAATCCATTACCAACATCATTTTTCTTTGGTTGAGTTGTTGCGATAGTTTTACATAATCTTCATTGCTACCATATCTTTCGTCTATTTTGTAAAGATCTGTTTGTGCATAGCCATGATAAGAGTATACTTTTTCGTTATCTTCATTTACAGGCGTAAGCCACAATGCGGTGACCCCAAGATTTTGTAGATAATCTAGATTGTCTGAAATGCCTTTCAGATCGCCACCATGTCTTCCATTGGGTAAAGATCGGTTAGCTTTTTCGACTAGATTTTTGCTTGAATCATTTTTTGGATCGCCATTCGCAAACCTATCTGGCATAATGAGATACATCACATCTTTTGAAGTAAAAGATTCACGGTTCGCCGAGTTGGGTTTTCTATCTTTTAGCTCGTATGTGTAGGTATCTATAATCTTAGAATCTTTCTTTATATTGATCTTAAATTTTGAAGTTTTTACCTCATCTGTGTTGATGGTAACAAATGCGTAATTCGGATTTTCTACTTTCTGAATGCCTGTGATGGTGATACCATCTGAAAGTTCAATCTTGCTGTTTGCAATATCTTTTCCGTAAACTAAGATTTGAAGTTCGGGGTTCTTCATACCCTTCCACCAAAAAGCTGGCTCTACTCTATCTAAAGTTTTTTGTGAAAAAACACAAGTAGAAATCAAAAGTGAGAATGCGATATATTTGTTTTTCATATTATCTTTATTAAATGTAAAAGCACAATTATTCTGTATTGAGAATAGTTGGGCGCGAGCGAAGCGAGCGCCAAAACGCAATAAGTGTACAATATAAGAATCTCTAACCAATTTTCTGAATTTTGACTGAATTTACAGTGGTTTTTATTGAAAAAATCCGTTATTGGTCGCTACTTGTATGATGCGCCCCAGCTTGAGCGGAACTCTTTTTTTGTAGCCGGAACGAAGTGGTAGGCTACAAAAAAAAGTGAGAGCGGAAGATGGAAATTGGCGCCCAAAAATTGAGGATTCCTGCATCTTACGTTCTCACTTGCTAGATGATAGAGTTATATAGGCTTTATAGAGATGGCGAAACCACCACTTCTTACCATTTTCATATTGATTTTTGATTTGCTCGTAATCTGCTTTTTGTAGATATTGTAACTTTGCGGATTATTGATATAGTCTGCATCTTTACCATCTTCATAGATTGTAGCTTCGTATTTTTTGCCTGCATCCAAAAATGAAAAATCTAGGGTATAATCTCTTTTGTTTTCGTCTGTAATCCCTCCGACAAACCAATTTTGAGTGCCTTTGGCTTTTCTAGCGGTTACCACATAGTCTCCTGGTTCTGCAGAAAGAATTTTGGTATCGTCCCAATCTGCTGCTACATCCTTAATGAACTGAAATGCATCCATATGTTTTTTGTAGTTTTCTGGCAAATCTGCTGCCATCTGAAGTGGCATATACATGGTAACATATAGTGCCAATTGCTTAGCCAGAGTGGTTTTCACAAAGCGTTTGTCGCCTGGGAAATAATAGTCTAGTTTGGTCTGGAAAATCCCTGGAGTATAGTCCATAGATCCTCCCATCCAACGCGTAAATGGTAATATGGTCTGATGGTCTGGATTATTCCCACCAAACGCCTCATACTCTGTACCTCTAGCAGCCTCCGCAGAGATATAGTTGGGAAAGGTTCTGCTTTCTCCTGTAGGACGCATAGACTCGTGAGAGTTTACCATAATCTTGTAGTCGTTTGCTTTCTCAGCAATTCTATAATAATGGTTGATCGTCCATTGAGAATAATGATGCTCCCCACGAGGAATAATATCACCTACATACCCAGTTTTTACAGATTTGTATCCATATTTGTTCATCAGTTGAAAAGCTTTATCTGCCCATCTTTCGTAGTTTGTTGCCGAACCCGAAGTTTCGTGGTGCATAATAAGATTTAAACCTTTAGAATGTGCATAATCGTTCAGCATTTTGATATCAAAATCTGGATAAGGCGTTACAAAATCGAAAACAAACTCTTTTGAGTGCCCAAACCAATCTTCCCATCCTGTATTCCATCCTTCTATCAATAGACCTTGGAAACCATTCTCAGCAGCAAAATCAATATATTCTTTCACTTTTGCATTATTGGCTGCATGTTTACCATTGGGTGTAAGTGTAGTAAAATCAGTTTTACCAATATGCACATTATTAGATGTAGAGTAAGCCCACTGAGATTTCCCAATTATCATTTCCCACCATACACCCATATATTTTGTTGGTTTGATGTAAGACGTATCTTTATATTTTGTTGGTTCGTTCAGATTAAAGATCATCTTAGAATCCATCACTACTTCTGCTTTTGGAGAAACGATAATTGTTCTCCACGGAGTAACCGATGGGGTTTGTATATATCCTTTCGCTCCTTGCCTATCTGCAGTAAGATGAGTTTTAAATTTAAATTCATTGGTATTTACTTCAAGATGAGAAACGGGATAATTGAGAACTGCAGCCTCAGCAACATTGATATACAATGGTTGCTTGCCCTCTTTCTTTAGCATTAATGGAGATTGCACTGCATCTTTTATTAAAGTTTGAGAAGCATTAGAATCAAAAGCTTTCTCCCAACGTGCGGGTATTTCGGAAACATTTGTTTCTTGATATTGGTATTCTTG
Organism: Chryseobacterium sp.; assembly: GCF_045629545.1. Taxonomy (GTDB): domain Bacteria; phylum Bacteroidota; class Bacteroidia; order Flavobacteriales; family Weeksellaceae; genus Chryseobacterium. Next base: position 16,394 of record NZ_JAZQRK010000054.1, read on the forward strand.
AGAATCGTAGTCGGCAACCATCCACCAAGCTTTCATATCCGACGGGAAATCAAATTCTGTATCCTCCTCACGGATGATAAAATAGTTGAGATTGTTTTGCTGCGGAAATTCATATCTGAAACCCAAACCATCGTTGAATAGTCTAAATTTTATTATGATGCTTCTCTCTGTAGAAGCCTGATCTAGTGTAACTGCCATCTCATTATAATGATTGATGTAGTTTTTCTTTTCGCCTAATATGGGCTGCCAAGTTTCGTTTTTTGAATCTCTTTTTTCTGAGATTTTTGTAAAACCATTGTTGAGGTCAAATTTTGCATCTTCAGGTTTTGCAATTTCTGAAGCAAATTTTATAGAAGTATCTTTAAATAATCTTAGTCCTAATTTTGAATCTTCTACTACAATCGCACCGTTATATTTCAAATTATAAAAAGGAACGCCTTGTTTCAACTGAAAATTCATTTCAAATTTTCCGTCTGGAGATTTCAAAGACTGTGCATTGGCATTTGCAAACATCATGGAGAACAATATTGCTCCGATAGTCATTTTCTTCATATTATATTATTTAAACGTAAAAAAATAAAAAAAGTGCTGCTGTAAAGCAACACTTTACTCAATAATCTGAGATATTCTAAAGTTTCGTCACCGTCAATTTGTAATTAGCTGAATTGTGCAAATCTAATTCAATTTTATAATTACCAGCTGCCTGTACCTTATAATTAGGATCATTTGTAATGGTAGATTCAGCACTAAAATAAGTCATCACGCCTTTTCCTGAAACAAGTGTTTGTTCAGCAGATATTGGTTGAAATTTCAAAGCCCAATCATCATTAGCTCTAAACTTGAATCCACCATTATTACTAAGTGCAATAGAATTGATAACATATGTTTTTGTAGCAGGATTATAAACTAGATCCGTATCTGAGTTCCACCCTGTAGGTGTAGCATCACCAATTACTCCAAAATTTGCTACTACATCAGAATAGGTATTGGCAACCCAATCTACCTTAATGTAATGAGTACCTGTAGTTGTTGCAACGATATCGCTGCCATCTCCTACTAATTTTCCTGTTTTTGTACCATCATCACCTTTATTACCGGGCCAATCTTGATTGACAGTAAATTTATATTTTGAATCTTCGTTGCTTATACTTGTAATATAGATAAACCCTCTATATTTTTCGTTCTTCTCTGGAGAATATAAATTGGCTGTATTGGCTGGTGACCAATTATCATAGCCTGCAGCTGCTCCATAAGCTCCTGGTACATTTATTTTAGGATAAATAAGATCCGGATTTGGTGTAAAAGGAGTGACAGATAAATCGATTGCATTAGAGTAATAGGCAGAAGAACCCGTATTCGTTTTTAACCTAGCTTCAACTTGATTGATTGCATCTGGATTAGCTCCTAAATTGAACATCAAAGTGTTTAGAGTTGCATGAGTAATGGCCATATTAGCTTTACCATCTTCTATGTCTACAGTTTTACTATCTTTAAAATTTTTACCTTTAATGCCAAATTCAATCTGTTGTTTCGGAACTATGGCAACATCAAAAGTTGGTTTTGCCCAAGAAAAAGTAACAGCTGTTTGCTCAGAAATAATTTCACTCAAAACAATAGAACCCTTATCAGTAGAAAAAGTACTTTTACTAATCTCTGTAAGCGTTACAATATCTCCATCTTTTTCGCAAGAAGTAATGAAAACTCCTGCAAGTAGAATAGAAATTATATTAATAATTTTTTTCATTTAATTTAATTTTTAGAATTAATATCCTGGGTTTTGAACCAAATTAAAGTTCACTACTAGATCATTATTTGGAATAGGGAATAGATTTCTGTATTCTGCTACTGCTGCTCCATCTTTTACATTACCCTTCCACGGCCATAGATAAGATGAAGAAGTGAATTTTCCGAAACGAATAAGATCTGATCTTCTTGTCATCTCCCAAGATAATTCACGTGATCTTTCATCTAAAATAAAATTAAGATCAATAGTAGATACTGGAGAAGCATTTGCTCTAGTTCTTAAAGCATTAATATATCCTACAGCTGTTGGCATACTACCTCCACCACCTCTAAGAACAGCTTCAGCATACATAAGATATACATCACCTAATCTGTATAGTGGCAAATCTGTATCTACCCAATTGTCATGCTGACCAGCTATACCCGTACTGCTAATATTCTTATATTTCACAAACGCATAACCATCTGTAAAACTACCTAAATCATTAATTTCTAAATTTTGACCAGCTGTATAAAAATTCCCTCTTACATCTGAAGGTTCAAACTTTTGAACAAAAGCTTTCGTAGTACGGATTCCACCCCATCCACCAGTAACTCCATAATTTGCTGGAGCCATACTACCGCCAATAGCAGCGTGTACTAAAAATGTAGTACCACCGTTAGTTTGTGTACGTACCCCATCATATACTACAGATAATATATTTTCTGAATTATTAACATTATTATCCGTCAAGAATAATTTTTCGTAATTATTATTTAAAGTATATCCAGCAGCAATTACTTTGTTACAATTTTCTATAACGTCTGCGTATCTTTCGGTATTATTATAAACTTTAGAGTTCAAATAAAGTCTAGCCAATAAGCTCCAAGCTGCCGCTTTATCTACTCTACCATATTCGTTAGATTTTGCTTCTTTTAGAGTTTCTGCACAGGCTTTAAGTTCATTTTCAACATAAGTAAATAATTCTGCTCTTTGTATTTGTTTAGGCAACGTTCCGAAAGTAGATTCATCTACAAAAGGTACATTACCGTACATATCCAATAAATGGAAATAGGCTTGAGCACGTAGGAATCTAGCTTCTGCTCTCATAGTTTTAGCCTCAGCCAAATTAGTTCCACTGATGTTATTTTGGCCTAATTTTTCATCAGTAGTATTTTTTATGAATTCGTTGCAGAAAGCTATTTCTGTGTATATCCTATAATACATAGCATTATTAAACTCATTGGTAGGTGTCCAAATCATTTTATGAAATTCGTGCAATGTACCATCATTCCAACCAATCACTGCCTCATCAGTAGTAATTACATTCATCATGTATAATAATCTCATGTAATTGGAAAAACCACCGTCAATATCTGCGATATCACCCAGACCATCACCAGAAGTTTGTCCACCTACTGCTAAACCTCCATAAAGTTTTGCTAATAGGCTTTTGTAATTGTTGAAATCTTTATATAAAGTAGCTGCCGTAATTTCTGTGATAGGTTCTTGTTTTAGATCATCTATACAAGATGTCAATGTAAGCGTTAAGCCTAAAAATGCTGCGGCAATTGACTTACCTTTTATGTTGAAATTTATCATTTTTTTTCTTATTAAAATTGAAAATTAAGTCCTAATGAATACACTTTTGGTCTCTGATAGAAACCATTATCAATGTTTCCAAATATTTCTGGATCCACGCCAGAATACTTTGTGATAACAAATACATTTTGAGCCATACCATATACTCTAAGGTTGCTTCCTTTACTGAATATATCATTAAAAGTGTAACCTAGTGTAAGATTATCCATTCTCAAAAACGATGCATTTTCTATAAAAATATCACTCCAGTATTGAGGAGTTTTCAATCCATAATCTGCAGTTGTACTTGCTATATTTTGCAAAAACTCATTGGTTCCTATACTTTGAACATTAGATTGAGATGCAAAGTTGTTGTATACATAATTACCTATCACCGCTCTTAAGGTGGTAGAGAGATCCCAATTTTTTAATTTAAATTTTGTACTAAATCCTAAGGTAGCATCTGGAGTTGTTGATTTGAAAAAATATTTGTCTGAAGTAGATATTTTACCATCGTTATTACGATCCACATACACTCCTTCTAGTGGTTTTCCATTAGTGTCATAAACTTGTTGATAAACATAAAATCCTAAAGGATTATAACCTACTTGGTTCGCTTGAACATAATTACCTACACCTCCAGAAATTACATTACCTGCATTCATAATGTAGCCTTCTGCAACATCATTAAAATTAGTAACTATTGGATTATATTTTGAGGCATTAAAACTAAGATCCCAAGTAAAGTTTTCATTTTTGATTGGAGTAGAATTAATAGAAAATTCAATACCATCAGTTTCCATTTCACCAATGTTTTTAATATTTTTATTGCTGAACTCTCCTGCAGGAACCTGAACAGATCCTAATAAATCTTTAGTTTTTTTCTTAAACCAATCTACAGAACCAGTAATTCTGTTATTAAAAAATCCGTAATCTATACCTGCATTTATCGTCTCGGTAGTTTCCCAAGTAAGATTTGGGTTATACTGAGTAGGTCTGTACATTGAATAGTACTGATTTCCAAAGCCATATTGTGATGAAACGTCTGAAATGTTGTATGATGCAAAAGAATTGTACCAAGTACCTACTTCTTGCTGACCTGTTTGTCCCCAACCAGCTCTTAACTTCAGATCTGAAATTGTATTAGAATCTTTTAAGAAATTTTCGTTTTTCACTTTCCAAGCTCCAGAAAAAGCGGCAAATGTACCCCAGTTGTTTTTCAAATCAACACCATTGTAAAAACGAGATGAAGCATCTCTTCTTACTGATCCCGATAATATATATTTGTCGGCAATTGTAAAAATTGCTCTACCATAAAAACTTAATAAAGTAAGTTTACCTTCAAAATTATTAGAAGGTGCTAACACTCTTGTAGGATTTCCGTAATAAGTAGTTGCAGAAGGAATTTTATCATGAAACTGTTGGTAAGAATATCCAGCAATTAGATCAACCTTGGTATTAATTGCAGAGATTTCCTTGATGTAATTAAAATAGGTTTCTAAAAGTCGGTTACTCTTCTCTTGTGTATAATCTCTTCTACTGCTTACATCTCCAGAAGCCAACATACTTGCGTAACCAGGAAATTGTGTGGTAGCTCCATTTCCTTTTTGGTAGTCATACCCACCATTCACATTAAAATGCAAATCTGGTAAAAAGTGGAATTTATAGTCTAATTGCAAGTTACCAATAGCTCTGAATACTGTAGAAACATCTCTTTTTCCATATAAAGAAGCAATAGGGTTTCTTGTAGCGTTAACATTTATACTATTACTATTCTGCCACCATTCCCAATAATTATTTACTTTATCACCTTGAGCAGATTCATCAAAAACAGATTGTGTAGGATCAAAAAACTGAGCTGCACCAATTACTCCTGCATTAAAACGATTCTCTGTCATCGAACCTTTAATATTAGCTGTTACACTAAGGTGATTGTCAAAAAACTTAGGTGTAAGATTTAATCCAACTGAAGTTCTTCTAAACTCATTTGTTCTTACAATTCCATTTTGCTCATTGTATCCGATTGATAAACGGTATGGAAGTTTTTTTATACCACCGCTAATTGATAGGTTGTTATCGGTACCCCAAGCTGCTTGATAGATTTTGTCTTGCCAGTTGGTATTTGAACTACCCAACTTATCAATATAGTTTTGAGATGCATTATTCTTTACAAATTCTCTGAATTCGTCTGCAGACAATACATCTAAATTTCCCATTTTTGTAGAAACCGAAGCCGTAGTAGAAAAATTCACTCTTAATTTACCACTAGAACCTTTTTTTGTGGTAATTAAAATAACTCCGTTGGATGCTCTGTTACCATATATTGCCGCCGCAGAAGCATCTTTTAAAACGTTAAAGGATTCTATATCATTCGGATTGATAAGTGCCAAAGCATTTGAAGCACCTGATAATCCTCCAAAATCCATTGGGATACCATCTATTACAATCAAAGGATCGTTACTTGCAGATAAAGAAGCACCACCACGGATACGAATTGTTGAACCTGCACCTGGGTTACCTCCGTTTCCAGTAACTGTAACACCCGCTGCTTTTCCTTGTATCAATTGATCTGCTGATGTAGATCCACCATTAAAATCTTTTGCTGTGATGGAGGAAATAGATCCCGTAAGATCTTCCTTCTTCTGTTTTCCATATCCTATCAGTACCACCTCTTCAATTTTCTTCTCTTTTGTTGTAGAATCAGAAACTTGTGCATGCATCATTGTACTTGATAATAGAAATGCAGGAGCGATTTTTAAAATAGTAATATAATTTCTCAAAATATTTTTTTTAAGTAAAATTCAACACATATTAACTTTATGTTAACTGTGCTCGCAATTTATAAAAATTTCATAATTTTTAACACATCAAATATTTTACTAAAAATTGATGGAAGATTATTACAATAAAAACCAATAACAAACTGATTTTCCGATATTTAAATAATTATAAAAACTGTTACACCTTATTTAGAAGTTTAAAAAAGTTAAACAACTGTTTAACTAAATTACTGTTTAATTTCCAAATTTTGTAGTATGTATGATGATAAGTAGAGACTCATCCTATTTATTTTCAACTTTATCAACATATTATTAAATTGCCCATTTTATGAGAATCCAAACTGTGTACTGTTCAACAAACAAAACTACAGTTCTCTATTGAATATTTTGTATAATAAAAATTTGAATTTAAAGACATCACAATACGCAATTAAAAAAATGTTTTGAAAACTTCTAAGACTCACCACTAAAAGGGATTTCTACCCAATGACATCTTTCCTAAATTTATAAAAATTAAAGTATAGTAACCATTGGAAGAAATCATTAGTGGAGCTTTATTCCAAGATAATAGTTTTGAATTTGAAGATTTCACGGGTCTACAATTGGAAAAATTGCTTTCTTGTGAAGATCTGCATTCACGAGATGTTATCATGGTTTAAATAAAAATGAAAGATAAAGAATGGTACCAATTTTTTCTTAATGTTGGCTACGGTATTTGGCAAAATTATGAAAGTATTGACCCGACTGATGAGGAAAATACAGACCCCGAATACAACTACGTAGATAAATGCTCTGAGTGAAATTTGATAGGAAAAACAATAACTAAAATCTTTTGTGTTTCAGATGATAAAAATTGCAGTATCACAATTGAATTCAATGAAAGTATAAAACTCATTTTGAAAACTCGTGAACCTCAAATTTTTGATTCAGATTGTGAGCTCTTATTCATTCATTTCGTCATTATAATGAAGAAAATGTTAGAACTCAATTATACTTTAGAAGGTCAGGGCTAAGCTATTTTAGACATTTGCAATGGAGCACTGAAAATTGAGATTTGTGTTCCTAATTTTCATAATTCATTAAAAAATTTGGCTGAATCTGCGATTGAATTACATACGAAGAATGAAAAGTATGTCGACTTCTTATAGGAATTTGGTGAACATCAGTTGTTGTTAAAAAAGAATGCGAATAATATAATTGACTATTTCGCAAAATATTATAAAGATTGGACGAGTTGGCATCTAATCAATGAAGAAAATTATGAAATTGTACTTACTGGAACAACAACCTTACCAAAATACATCAATCAGGTATAAAGAACCTTAATGAAAATACACGATGAATTTAATGAAATTGGTTACAAAGAAAATGGGATAAACATGAGTTTCCAATGATTGCGATTGAAAAATTAAAATAGTACACAAAGTTTTGGTTTAACGATATCAATTTCTATATTTTTATTGCTGGTAATCGTGTTATTAGTTGTGAAAGCTTTTAATTCTGAAACCAAAATTTTTGTACTTTAACTCTTAAAAATCAATTATATATGAATGCAATTTTGCGTAACGATTTAGAACTTGTTTCATTTTTATTAAACGAAACAAAAGAAAAAAGTTTAGAATTTCTTGAAAATTTAACTACTATTCCCACATCAGCAAAGGTAAATTCTGCCGAGGAAAAAACGTTAAATGCAATTGGTTTTGGAGGACAAGCGACATTAGAGCTGTTTTATCAAACTTATAAAGAAGTTATCAATAGTTCCACTGGACCTCGTTATTTAGGTTTTGTTACCGGTGGCGCAACACCTGCTTCGATTATGGGAGATTGGCTAACCAGTATTTATGACCAAAATACGCAAGCAACGAGTGGACAAGGAGACTTGTCTGCTAATATTGAAACAGATACCATTAATTTATTACTAGATTTATTCAATTTGCCGAAAGATTTTTTGGGAGGTTTTGTAATAGGAGCTACGATGTCCAATTTTAGCTGCATGGCTGTTGCACGACAATGGGTAGGAAAACTGAACGGATGTGATATTGCTAAAGAAGGAATTACAAAAAAAATTTCTGTTTTAGCTGCAACACCTCATTCTTCTAGTATAAAATCTCTATCCATGTTAGGCTTAGGTAGCCAAAATTTAATTAAAATAAAAACCATTGAGGGCAATAGAGAAGCCATAGATATTAATGATTTGGAAATAAATATTAAGAAATTAAATGGTTCACCTTTTATCCTCATTACAAGTGGAGGAACTGTGAATACGGTAGACTACGACGATTTTAAAGCGATTTCGGAATTAAAAAATAGATACAATTTTTGGTGGCATTTGGATGCGGCTTTTGGTGCTTTTGCAGCGTGCTCGCATCGTTTTCAACATCTTTTAGTTGGTTGGGAGAATGCTGATAGTATTACTATCGACAATCATAAATGGTTGAATGTTCCTTATGAAAATGCATTTTTTCTAATTAAAGAAAAGCATAAAATTTTACAGGTGGAAACATTTCAAAATTCTAATGCACCCTATTTGGGAAATCCTTTAGCTAATTTTAATTACCTAAATTTTCTTCCTGAAAATTCTCGTAGGTTAAAAGCTTTACCTGTCTGGTTTACTTTGAGGGCTTATAGAAAGCAAGGCTACCAAGATATTGTTGAAAACTCTGTGGATTTGGCTCAATATTTTGGTGAATTTATTAAAGATAATAAAAGTTTAGAATTATTAGCTCCCGTTCGTTTAAATACCGTTTGTTTTACTTTGAAGGATGGAAATCCAGATGATGTAAACCAGTTTTTAAGTGAAATAAATGCTACGGGAAAAGTTTTTATGACACCAACTTTCTATAACGGGAAAAACGGAATTCGTGCTGCTTTCGTCAATTGGCGAACCAGTAAAAATGACGTAAACTTGGTGAAAAATGTCATATTAGAAAAACTGAATTTATTGTCCCTTTAAAAGTAAAATTGTGTTTTTTAAAAATTTTAAAGTTTTTTTAGGATTACATAAAAATATAAATGTACAGGGACTGTTATTACAAATGGACTTACTAAATACTATTATCCTGCGTATAAATTGATTACTAATGTCGAAGAATATAAATTATAGAGAAGGTGACCTTATTACCATCCCTTTGACCGATAGCAGAAAAGCGATTTGCAAAATTATTTTTGCTCCCAAAGGTAGGTTGAAACAAGTTATGTGCTGTACCGTAATCGGAATTCAACAAAACCTAAACCTAGGAGCTCTTTCCCTTCAAAATTTTATTTCCATACATTCGAATCCAAGAAATACAAAGAGTTTTTTTACGGGAAATCAAATGGTAAAAAATGGCAATTGGGCGATTGTTGGAAATACGCAACTGAGTGATAATGAAAAGTCTTTGCAGTGGTTTGTATATGCTGGTGAATTGTACCATAAAGAAGATCTAATACGTCATGCAAGTGAAGAAGATTATAAAAATTATGTTCATCTTGAAGTAATGGGATTTGTACTTGTAGATAAAGTATTGACGTCATGTTAGACATCCAACTTTCCTAACCAAACCTTCTGATTCTCTATAATATAATATTTTTCATTATTAAATGTTTCCATACCAAGTATTTTATGTTCTAGAACAGGTTCATAAACATCTAACGCTCTGAAATTTTCAGGTAAAAGCTCTACTTCAGAATTGGCATCTCATGATAACTTGCCAAACCTCTGTATCACTGAATTTTTGGACGATAATTCAAATGATTTGGAGCTATGATTCTTTAAGAAAGTGTTTTCATAAAATTCAATTTTATTGTTGATCGCACAAACAACTTGCGAACGTTGTAACAGATCTTCAAACAGCCAAATTTTAAAATAATAAGGTTTCTTAAGGTTTTGTAATTGTTCATTCCAGTGATTAAATATAGTTGTCAATCCTTCTAATAAGGCTAATTTCAAATGACCATAGATTGGTTTATATCCATTTCCTAATACTAAATTAGACCAAGGCTTCACCCAAAATTTCACATATTCTCTATTCTGTTGTTCGAAAATGTTTAAATCTAAGGTCTTATTAATCGATATTCATTTTTGTATTGCTTTCAGTCCTCTTTTTCCTCCTCTAATTTTTTTTCCCCCAACTTTCATAATTATCTAAATTTTCTATCTACCAAAGTATAGAAATAGTAAGTACTAAAAAATCACCAGTAAAAGGGATTTCTATCCAATGAAATCTTTCCTATTTTTATAAGAATTAAAGTGTAGTAACCAATGTAAGAAAGCATTAGTGGAACTTTATTCAAAAATAATAGTTTTGAATGTATCGATTTCAATAGGTTTAAGATTGAAAAATTAATTTAGTACACAAAGCACAATTAAAGCCTTATCAATGACAAACTTACTGATGCTGATTACATCGTAGTTTACGGTAATCTTTAATAGTTTAAAAAAATGAGTTTAATCAATATTCAAAATGGTGATTTTCACATTACAAAAGAAATCGTAGTAGGTAAAAACCACTACTTATCATGATTTATGTTACTTTGCTTCGAAAAGCAAAACCAGAGATTTACAGAATGGGTACAAATGGATTTATATTTCTAATATCGAAATTGATCATCAACTATTTCACTTTGAATTTTGTTTTTATCGGGAACTTTTAGATAGTATACATTTTAGTTTTTATGGTAAATGTGATGAAAAATTAACTTGGGAGAATTATAATGAAAAAGATGAAATGAAGCGAAAAGATACTTTTGATAAATGGCTGACGAAAACCTTAGGTAAAACTAGAAATTTTGAATGGGGAGCCATTAATGCCTATTTTGATTTGAAAGGAGTAAGCAGTGGCATTTGCATTCGGTATAGATAAAATCCCCATTTTAAGTGATATTTTAACAAGTCAGCCTTCTATAATTTTACATTATGAAAGATTATCAACCACAAATACATCGAATAAAAGAAAAACTGCTTCAAGCTAAAGTCTTGGATAAAGATTTTGAAGTTTTTGGAGCAGATTCACACGAATATATCCTCAATCCTCCAATTGATATGAAAACGGTGGAGAATTTTGAACAAAAGCACAAAGTTTCACTCCCAATCGAGTACAAATTATTTGTAACCCAAATTGGAAATGGCGGAATTTCTTCTAGTAACTCTGGAGCAGGTCCTCATTACGGGATTTTTCCATTTGGCGAAGAGTTTCAAATTCTTTTTTCAGATTGGGATGCACATCAACTTGCAAGCCCTCATCTATTTTATCCCAAAATGAGTGATGAATTTTGGAATGATAAAATAAAAAAGTTAAATGAAAATTTGGATGGTGAAGAAGTCGCTGATGATGAATATGAAAAGCGAGAAGCAGAAATTTTTGGTGGTATATTCATCATCGGAACGCAAGGTTGTACGTATTATCACGGTTTGGTCGTAAATGGTGAATATGCAGGGCGAATTATTAACATTGATTTTGGGCATCAAAAACCTAAATTTTCTTACGAATCTAATTTCTTGGATTGGTACGAACAATGGTTGGATGATATTATTGAAGGTAACTTAACACAAGAAAATCCAGGGGATTTTGGCTATCAAATGGGTGGAAAAGAAGAAGATTTGCTTCAGTTATTTTTAAACGCAACCGATGAAGAAACCAAAGAAGAGGTTTTATATGGCTTGTTATTTAAAAAATCCATTTCCGATGAAACCTTGTTATATCTACATCATCACTATGAAAATGAACACCAAAATATTCAAGTCTTAATATTAAAATTATTAGTGATTCATCATCATCCTTCGGCACACGAGCTTTTAAAAGAAATGTATGATAAAAACTTGTTAGATGCCTTACAAATTACGCATTGGTACATCAAAGAAAATCATCAACCATGGGTTGATTTAACCAGAAAATACATTCCAACAATTCAAGATAAGAATGCTTTTAATTTTGCTACTTACATTTTAGCTAAAGACGAATTTGAAGACTTTAATGTTTTAAAACCATTTATTCATCATCCTGAAAGTAGTTTTAGGAAAACTGTGCTTTACACATTTTCGAAGGCTGCTAATAAAGTGGAATATGAAAATGAATTTTTAATTGGTTTAGAAGCTAATGAACCAAAAGAATTAATACAAGCTTTACAAGCTATCGAAGGTTTTAAAACCAAATTGATACTTAAGAAATCACAAGAATTAGTACTTAAATATCCGTACAAAGAGGTAGCGCCTGATGAAAATGGGATGAGGTATTACAATTCTGATACGGATATTTTGGTTTATATTACAAGTAATTTGGTGCGTGTTTTAAATGAATACGGACTGAATCATCAATCTATCTTAAAAATTGATCCTGAAAATTTTGAAATCGATGGATAATTTTTTTCAAAATAGACTATCCTCAAAAAGTCAATTTGTGGATTGAGTTTCCTTACGAGATTGTAGCTATACATAATAATTTTGACTATTTAGAAGATAAATGGGACGATATTGTTCACGTTATTTTATATTCATTTCATCAGAATCAACTCAACGTTATCAGTCATACAACAGAATTTGATAAACACTTTACCACAATTACTATTCACCTCACTTTTATAGCTCATCCTCCTTTTTTTTATACTGATTTTCTATCACCAGCGATTTTAAATCACGATAACACGCTGA
>NZ_JAZQRK010000055.1:0-48318 GCF_045629545.1 Chryseobacterium sp.
AATAAAACAATGGCTAGAAAAATATCATTATCGAAAGCATCAAGGAATTAAAAATAAACCCCAAAATAAATACACCAAAGCAGCTTAAAATCCAACTAAGAAATACTAATTTTTGGTCCAGTGAAACGAGGGTAACTTATATTTCCCACTAAATTAGTTGAAACCTATGAATTAAAAGATGAAGTTAAAAAAGTTTTGAACTTTGATGTAAGCTTAGAAAATATAAGATTGCAAATAAGGGATTTAAGATATAAAGGAATTTTAATAATTTCGAAAGCAGGGAAAAGTGGTTATAAAATAGCAGTTAATGAAGATGATATTAGTTCCTATTTTCAACACTATTTGTCATATATAATTCCTATGCTAGAAAAAGCTAATATTGCTGATGAGGCATTGAAAATAAGTTTGGATTTAGGTAACTATAATAAGATTCATAAGTTTATTAAGGCATTAAAGGAACCTGATATCTAATTTTTTTATCTATTAAATAAATTATTACAATAAACTATTAAACATTTATGATTGAAGAATTATCTATTGCAAAAATACTAATTTTTACAGGAGGGGGGATATTAACCATAACAGGTTGGATATTTAAAGATGTAATCTCAGTAAATGTAAAACCAATAATTGAAAAATATTTAAAGGTTGATACAGATAAGATTGGGAAAAAGAAAAAGTATTTTAAAACTCTTTATAATGAACTTTCAAAAATGCCTTTTGTACTACATGATTTTGAATTAGATATTGAAAGCAATTATGTTAATGTAAATGAAAGGAAAATTGACATTTCAACACTTCAGGTTGATTCCAAGACTTCTATTTATGGAGATTATAATATTAAGTCAATTGTATTAATATTGGGTAATGCTGGAATAGGAAAAACAACTTATACTAGAAACATAATCCTGAAGATTATCCACAATAAAGAAGGTGTTTTAAATTATAGTAAAAATGATCTTAAAAGAATTATTCCAATATATGTACCCTTAAAGATTGTAGATAATTCAAGAAAGAATCCAATAATAAGCTATATATTGGAAAATAACAAATACTATGAAGCTGACTACAATAAACTGTTATCTGATGTCAAAGAAAGAAAAATACTTCTTTTTTTGGATGGTTATGATGAAATAAGCACAATAGCTAATAAAAATTACATAAGAGAAGAATTGGTTTTGATACTGGGTTCTGGTTCAAACACTTATAGGCTATTGTACAATGATAACTATAATGAGTTTTATGAATCTTTGTATTTATCAAAAGTATGGTTAACATCAAGAAAGGAGTTTTATAGGTCAAATCTGCCAATACCATTAAATCATTTTACAAAATATAAAGAAAATATAGCTGGAGTAGTTTTAGAAGGTGTCTTTGATGAAAGAATTAAATTGGTTGATACCCTATTTAATAAGTACAAAAAAGACAATTCAAAATTACAGGACTTACTAAATGCAGAATATTTTATATATGAAATCAATAAATCTAAAGATCAAGAGTTAATAGCACTTTCAAATGTTCCGCTATTTCTTACAGTAATGTGTTATATATATATTAATGATGTTAAAGAAACCAATCAAATTACTATAAATTTTCTTGCTGATTATTCATTACTTATCAACAAATTTATTGAGTTACTTCTTTTAGAGCTTGATCAGGAGAAAGTCAAAAATGAGAAAATGGGGATGAGAAGTGCTTATTTAACTAGAAGAAATAATTTCACTAATGAAAAATTGCAATTCATTAAATACTTTGCTTTTAAAAATTATGATAATAAGTTAAACACCTTTACAATTGATAAATTAAAAGAAACAGCTAAAGAATTTTTTAAAAATCAAAATGATATTATTGATGATTTATCAAATGATAATATAGATATTATAGATGAAATAATTAATAATGGTATTTTCTCATTTATTGGGGTTAAAAATAAAATTGAGCAATATGATTTTCCTCACAGGAAATTTAAAGAAGTATTAGGAGTGCAATTTCTAATAGATCAAAATGATAGTAATTTTATAATTAATCAAATATGTGATGGAGAAAGCTATGAACTTTCTTTTGAGTTTCTGAAGAAGACTAATAATAAAAGAGACTTCATTAAATTACTACTTTTAAATATAAATGATTATGATAAATCAAAAAATATTTGTGTGTTCTTATATGAATATTGCATTAGTAGTGTAGAACTTAAAGAGATTATTACTGATCAGCTTGAGCAAGAGCTTACAGATTTGCTAGATAATCAGAAAGAGTTTTATGTAAGTAAAAAACTTTATCAGGATTTACAACTATCCCAAAAATTTATTTTATATCTAGTTAAAAGTACTATTAACAATATTGATGAGGAAAAAGTACCTTTTATTGCATTGATATTTTTTAATAATAACATTGAGCTAAAAGATTACTATATACAAGATAGAGATTTTATACACTTATATGATTTTTTCCAGTACACACATAATAAAGAAATAAATATAAATAATTTTTATCAAGATGAAGGTAAATTAAAAGAATATATCCTTAGTATAATTAGACATAATAAATCAATTATTGATGAGAATATTTTTGAGAATTGCTTTCTTAATATTGATTTTCATTATTTGTCAGATATATTAGATGGCACAATTAAAATTTTAAGTGATCAGTTTAAAATTTTTGAAATAATCCAACTAAAAAGACCATCAAAAATAGAAGATCTTATTTTTGACATGGAGCAATTACTTATAATGTACAAAGATTCTCCTTCTAAATTTAAATCTTATTATACATATTTTATGTCCCTATATAGCCATAATCAGAATGAACAAGATAAAAATGAGCTTATGATTTCTTTGCAAAATTTGCAAACAATTAATAAAACTGAAGTGGCTAAAGTATTAAATAATAGAATGGTAGTGCTTGGTGGTAATTTAGAACTCAATAATCATCTCTCATATGGTAGTGTTAAAATTATAAATACAAATTTTGAATTTTTTTAAAACCATCCCACAATTTTGTGGGATGGATAAAATTAACTCAAAAACCAATGATAATCAGAACTACCATTAAGTGATTTCTGAATACCTTTTGAAAACTCAAAGGCATTCAAATTTCTATCAAGAAAAGTATCTATATAACTACTTTTGTTTGCTTGTGTAAAGAAGTTATATACATTCCAAAGGTTGATCCTACCATCCTCTAATCTACAGAAATTCTTATCCTCATAATAATCCTTAGCCATTATGTTGATATGGCTGTCATTAAAATTCAATAAAGGAATATTCTGCTTCTCAGACTTTGGTAAATGCTGATATAATCTACTTCTTCCTATAAGCTGAGCAAACTGATGTTCTGAAAGATAATCTTGTGTAAGTTCTTTCATTTCCATAAGATGAAGCTCTGCATTATAATTCTGCATGGTTTCTAAAGCCTTAGAATATAAATCTTGTGAACTTCCAACTCTCATATCTTCAACAAAGCCATCACTACTCACACACAGATTCATACAAACTTGATTTTGAAAGCCTATAAAGAACTTGAACTTTTCTAAAGATTTCTTATTATAAAGATTTTCCAAATTATAACTTCGTACTCCTCCAATTGTCAGAGAAAGCTCATTATCATTCACTATAACAGTAATACTAGGTACTTTAATTATGAATGCCATTCTTTCGTAATAGATAGTTTTTTCATGGTCTAAAAGCTCTTTTACAGGCTTGTGAATAGCAGAAGGAGTTCTACCCTTAATCTGATGAGAAACCCTTATTTCAGGTTCTGTAATGCTGTGGTGGGGAAATGCTTTTTGAACAGCATTATAAGCCATTTCAATGAATTCCTGATGAGCAATAGTTTTCTCATTATCTTTACTGAACACAGGTATAATACAATCATTCTGTAAATGGCTTAATGAAGATTCAGTGGTATTGGCTAAAATAAAAGGATTGGAAGATTCCTCTTGAGGTGGAGCTAGATTTCTAAGGGGTTGTTTAGTTTCTTGCAATAAAAAAGGCTGAACATTATTTTTAATGTCAGCCTCTTTATGCTCTAGTACATTCTGAGAGAAATAATTCATTTTACTAGGGTAAAATATTTCTGCATCTTCAAAATTATCTTCACTCAAAAATATATCTTGTAAAGATTTTCTTTCTAATAAATGGTTATTACTAACTTTTCTTAACTGTAAAGTATCATCAGAGGGAACTAAGCTATTATTTATATCTATTATGTTGGGAGTTTTACTGTATTTGTGAGTGTCCATTTTTACTAAAATTATTTGGGTTATTCAAGTGTGTGAGTAGAGTTTTCTTTGCTTCGAAATCAGGCTTCAAACTTTCTTGATATTGTGGAAACTGCCTGTACAATACTAAAAGTTCAGTGACAGATTTGCTATTTTGAATAGCTTCAAAAACCTCTTTCTCTGTGATATGAATAAGGTTTTGACTTGGAGTGTTCTCAAAGATGTTAGTGCCAGATATGCCTTCAAATGCCTCTCTTGGGTTTATTTTAGGCAGTTTAGTCCCTTCTGAAAGATTTTGAGTAGGGCTTTGGATTGAGTTTGCTTTTGAGCCTGAATTACACCAATCCAATATCATCTTTCCTGTATCAGTAGTTATTACAAACTCTGGCTTATTCATAAATAATCCTGTTCTATCCTTAGAAGCTTTAGCTAAATGATTTTCATTTATAAGTTCAAAGTTGATAGTTAATTCATATTCAAAGCCATCTCTTGTGATTTCCTTAGTTCCATGCTTTACAACTTGAGTTTTTCCATTGCTTCCAACATCCAAAGAATAATCTATTTTTCTTCTCGTAGTAGTTATGATGTGACAGCTAGATTGTAAAATCTTATTGATAAAGGCTTGATGTCTTGGAGTAACATTTGCCCAATCTTGGAATCTGCCACCTAATTTCTCATGAATATCAAGACACCCACCTGTACCATTCCATTCATGAGATACACTATCAAGAATTACAACTGAGATTCCTGATTTCTCACATAGCTCAATGGCTTGAATATATCTTTCAGGAGAATAAGGAGCTTGTAAGTCCAATACATTGTAATTACCTAAATCTGAATATAAAGAAGCTGAGGAGTTTTCTGTATCTATTACAGCTATTTTACTCCAGTCCTGTGTCATTCCATAGGCTAATAATAAAGCAGATTTAGTCTTTCCAAATCCTGATGCTCCAGATAATCCTAATCTGAGCTTGACTTGTTGTCTTTGTGATTGTTTTAATTGCATAAATAAAATTTTTTAAAATTTGGACATAAAAAAACCTAGTATAAACTAGGTTGTAAATCATTGTTTTTTGTTCTTCTACTATATCATTGTGACGAAAAACAAGGTCTTAAAATATTCTAATTATTTTATGAAAATATCCTGTAATACCATTTACACTTCTTTGTTGTAGATTGGTTTCTGCTGAAATTGCAATTATAAATTCATAAAATTTCTTTTCAACTTGCTGATCTGTTGAGCTACTATAATTATCAAAAAAGTTTGTAAAGTCCTTATCTAGAGGATAAAATTCCTTTAAGCTTGAAATGATATATCTAATTGCTATAGCTTGATTTGAAAATATTGGAAACTGGTTATAAGGCTTATAAAATCTTTCTTCTCCTCTTTCTTCTATGTTTTGATTTGCTAATGATTTAAATCTAATGATTTGATTTTCCAAGCTTCCTCTTATTTCATTTCTAAATCTATCAAAATAGGACATAACAAATTTATATGCGCTCGTAATTTCTATTTCTCTTAGGTCTTCAATATTAGATTGTTTTTGAATCACATAATTAAAGATTGCCTGTTTTGCTGTTCTCTTTTGAGAAGTACTCATTGCTGATAAATCAACAGATCTTTCTATGCTTGAAAAAACTTCAGAAATATTATTACTTTCTATGCTGTCATATATGTTTTCAAGATGAGCTTGTAAATTTTCAAGAGTAACAACTTCTGGCAGGAAAAAATCTTCAAGTTTGGCATTGAAAAATTGATTCGTTAAAGCAGAATAAACTACGAATCCTGCTATGTCTTTTCCAAGAAAGTTTGTTTTAGTTGTACATTTCTCCCCATTAGTTATTACAAAACCATCATAGGGTGGTAATTTTACATTTAGATTAAGTACCATAGGCATTTTATATCGTTCTTTTAGTATTTCCCACCATTTATCAACTTCATCAATATGCTTTGAAAATGGAATATACGAAGTTTTTAAAACTTCAACATTATTTGATGTTTGTACATCAGTTGTTGGTATTGAAACTTTTGTAAAAACTTCTTCAAATTCTTGTTTTTGGCTTTCAGACATATACTCAGGTAAAGATTCAAAATCCATAATGATTGGCTTAGGTAGTATTACATGAATTTCTCCTGTAGTTCTTTGCCTCGCTAAAGCCTGTATAACAGAATTTGGACCTTCTGAAAATATGCCATTAAAACTTGAGTAAGTGCTTCGTGCAATAGCAGGAGGTAAAACAATTATAAATGCATGATTTTCCTTTTTTATATTTACACCTGATTTAAAGTTTGTTCCAATGTTACAAAAGTTATTATCAAATCTATTTCTTGTTAAATCCTCATCATTATCTCCTTCATTATTCTTTATAGTAGATACGCATGCTCTTAGATTACCAAAAGCACTTTGTAATGTCCTTCCTGGTTCATTAGATAAATTCAATAAATTTTGGCATAATTTTTTTGAGAAGCTTAAAACATCAATTTTTTTTCCTTCTCCAACAAGTCTTAATATCAAATCTGTAATTGCAGAATACTTACTTGATGAATATTCATTATTGAAATGAAGGAAAAGTTTGCTTTGAGGTTTTGTAACAACTCTATCTGCTTCTAACAGTCTAATTTTATTATTGGTATGATGGGATAATAACTTTATAACAGGTATAGATTGTACATTATAAGTTGCACTTAATAAAATATTTTTTAATATAACTGATGAAATGTGAGAAAGGTGTGCAACACCTGTTTCATTAAAATTTCTTATTGCTTCATGGATTTCATCATAGACAATAATTAATTTTTTTCCATGAGTACTTAATTCTTCTGCAAAAGCTTTAACATAATTATACTTTCTATTGGATTGCATAATTGCATGCTCGCCAGCATTACCCAAAAGAGTATTTACTGTGACAATATGAATTTTACATCCAATATTTAGATATGATTGACCACTTTCAGGAACATTGTCTGCAATGTTATCGTAAACAAATATCTGATTTTCATCATACCCCATATTAAGAAGATCATTCTTATATTGGGTAACTAAACTAACTAAAGGAACAGCAATAACAAAATAAGTGTCAATGCTGTCCTCTGTATTTAAGTATTCTTTTATGGAATGTAAAATTGCGTGTGTTTTTCCTTGCCCAACTGCACAATTGACAATGGTAGTGTCTTTTTCATCAAAGTTTATTTTTTTAAATAAAGAGTTACCAATAAAGCCTTCTTCAAGCTCTAAGTCCTCTTCAGTGAAAAAGTATTTTTTTTCAAAAGAATTTGAAGGGTTAAAGTTCTCATTACTAAAAGTAAAAAAATCTATTGGGAATCCAGTAAAACTGTCATTTACAGCCATAAAACTTATTATTTAATTTTTGTTAAGAATGAAATTTAAAGATATTAATATTTAACTGAATTATTTTAGCTTAGAATTTAACCTACTCATCTCCTCACTAACCCTCTCTTTCACAATCTTAGCATAATGCTGTTGAGTAATCCCAATTTCAGAATGACCCAATAATTCAGATACTATCTCCATAGGAACATCATTGTAAAGTAGAATAGTAGAGGCAAAGGTCTTTCTTGCTATGTGGTGGGTAAGAACTTTGCTGATACCTACAATCTCTGCTATCTCTTTTAGATAAGAATTGAATCTTTGATTAGAAACTATAGGTAATAACTGGTCTTCTGTTTTGTACTTATCTAAGATATCAAAAGCTTTTGTTAGCAGAGGAACTTCATAACTTTTCTTAGTTTTCTGTCTTCTAATATAAAGCCATTTATTATCATCAAATCCAGTCTGAATATTACTTTCCTTTAGTGTTGCCATCTCTGTATAAGCTAAACCTGTATAACAACAGAAAATAAACATATCAGCTACTTGCTGTAGTCTTTCAGATGCAAATTGGTGTTGTTCAAGATTCCACAACTCATTTTTAGAAAGGAATACAATCTCTTTTTTAGGCTTTTTGCTCTTGTAAAGTAGGAAAGGGTCTTTAGGCAAATAATCTAATGCTACAGATAGCTTCACAATTTGCCTAAACCTTTGTAAAGTCTTGTAGATTGTATTCTGCATAAATCTCTTTTCAGTTTTCAAGTAAAACTCAAACTCTGTAATAAATGCCATAGTCATATCTTTTAACAGGTAGTTTGACTTATTGTATTTTTTCTTAATGAAGGATAATACATGAGCTTGTGTCTGATAGAACTTTGCCACAGATACTTTCGTTGTTGATATTCCTATTAGTTTCTCCTGTTTAGAAATATGTAGATGAAACATTTCTTTAATGGATTTATCAAGCTTTGCATTCTCTCCTTTAAACTGACTGTAAATATCATCTACACTAAATTCCTTTTCCTGAACTTGTAGGAACAAAAAAGCCTGATTAATTTCTTGTTTAATCAGGCTTAGTTGGGTATTGACTTGGTTATTTCCTTTATTTGGAGGATGTGCTTTTTGTTTTGAAGCATTCCAAGATTCTGGGTTGATAAATATCCCAGTTGAGAAAGGTTTTCTTTGCTTGTCTAAAGTAATTCTACATTCAATTGCACAGACACCTTTTTCATTAGTTCTGTTTCTTCTTAATAAAAATAGTATTGATAGTTTCATTGTATTCATGGGGGTTTAGATTGGTAACCTAGATTTTTGTTGGTAACCTGATTGGTAACCTGAGATTAAAATCTTTTGACATTAAAAAGTGGAATTTTGCTCCTTAGTTTTGGACTAAAATGAAGATAAAATTGCTTGAAAATTAAAGTTGGTAACCTGAAGAAAATATTGGTAACCTAAAAGTATGCCTTAAATTATAGTAAGAAGTAAAAAAATTACCCTTTTAAGAAATTATAAGAAATATCAAAACCTCTGTAAACTCCCATGAATAGGTATAAAATAAAAAACTCTCAGATTTATCTGAGAGTTTTGGTGGGCCCTGAGGGATTCGAACCCCCGACCCTCTGGGTGTAAGCCAGATGCTCTGAACCAACTGAGCTAAGAGCCCTGAATTTTTTAAAAGTTTCAGTAAACTTTGTGGGCCCTGAGGGATTCGAACCCCCGACCCTCTGGGTGTAAGCCAGATGCTCTGAACCAACTGAGCTAAGAGCCCTTCGTCACGATCTCTCGTTTTAAGGTGGTGCAAATATACAGACTTAATCCTTACGACGCAAGTTTTTTTGAAAAAAATCTCCAACAATAAAGTTGCTTCCGCCTATGAAAATTAAATCTTCGTCTGTAGCTGATTGTTTTGCAGAAAGATACGCATCCTGAACAGTTTCGAAAATTTTATAAAAAATTTTCGCATTGATGAGTAAATCTTCGTACTCTTGGGGATTTCTTCCTCTATCTACCGATGGTTTGGTAAAATAATAGGTAACATCTTTGGGTAAAAGTGCCAAAACTTCATCAATTTTTTTGTCATTTACAAAACCAAGTACCATATGTTTGTGTTTTTTGATGGTATTTAATTGAGAGAAAACTTGCTCAAGACCTGCTTGGTTGTGTGCCGTATCGCAAATCGTCAGTGGTTTCTGAGAAAATTCGAACCATCTACCGATAAAATTGGTGTTTTTATAAACGTTTAATAAACCCTTTTTAAGGTCCTCTTCGGAAATGTTTAAGTTTTGTTTTCTTAATTCTTCAACTAAAGCTACTACAACCTTGATGTTTTTTTGCTGATAATAACCTTTAAGGTCAGAAAGTAGAGGAGTTAAAATTAGTGATGCATCTGTAAAAGGGCTATTTTCTTGTTTTGCTTTTTCTTCAATGATATTTTTCACGATTTCGTTTTCATCTCCAGTAATAATAGAAATTCCGCTTTTTACAATTCCCGCTTTTTCTCTTGCAATCTCTTCAATTGTATTTCCTAAAATATTTTGATGATCTAGCTGTACATTAGTAATTGCGGAAACTAGAGGCTTTATAATGTTGGTAGAATCTAGCCTTCCACCCAAACCAACTTCTATAATGGCGTAATCTACTTTTTGCTGTAGAAAATATTCAAAAGCCATAATAGTGGTAAACTCAAAGAAAGAAGGTAAAATATCGGAGGGAATAGTTTTTAGTTTTTTTATAAATTCAAATACAAATTCCTTATCGCAGTTATCGCCATTTACCTTTATTCTTTCTGTGAAATCTATAAGGTGAGGAGAATTGTACAATCCTACTTTGTAGCCAGATTCTTGCAGTACAGACGCCAGCATATTGCTAGTAGATCCTTTGCCATTGGTACCACCAATATGGATGCACTTTATTTTGTCTTGAGGATTATCAAAAAAAGCACAAAGTTTGGTAATATTATCCAACCCTGGTTTGTACGCTTTTATGCCTTCAATTTGATAATTGGGAGCCTGTACGAAAAGCCATTCTACAGCTTCTTGGTATTCTGCATTTGTCATGGTGCAAAATTCTCAAAAGTTTTATTAAAATGAAACAATATTTTTCTAAAATTGTAACTTTTTTGTAATCTTTACGTCTAATGTTTTAAAAAAGCAGAAATGAAAAAAGTTTTGGGTTTATTTTTAGGATTATCATCTTTGGGTTTAAGTGCCCAAAAAGTATGGTCGTTGAGAGAATGTGTAGATTATGCAGTATCTCACAATTTGCAAGTAATTCAGAATCAGTATTCAAAACAAATACAAGATGCTAATTTAAAGATTGCCAAAAACAATTATCTTCCTTCCGTATCTGCTTCGGTGGGAAATAATGTAAGTTTTGGGCAGGCTTCTTTGGGAACAGGAAGTATTAGAGACGATAGATTTAGTAATAATGCTAATCTTTCTGCTGATATTTTGGTTTATAATAATGGAAGATTGGAGAAAAACGTTAGAAAAACCCAGTTTGACGTTGAGGCGAGCCAATATGATATAGAAACCATTAAAAATGATATTTCGCTTCAGATTGCTCAGCAATATTTAACGATTTTATTAAATAAAGAGATTGTAAAAATTGCCGAAAGTGCTACTGAAAATGCGAAAAAACAATTAGATAGAGCCAAAATAACAACTGAAGTGGGTACAACAGCACAAACTGTACAAGCGGAAGCTGAGGCGGCTTGGGCTAGAGAAAAACAAAACCTGAAAACGGCGCAAATCAATGTAGAAAGAAGCCAGTTTGCGATGGCTCAGCTTTTACAATTGCCAGATTACAAAGATTTCGATGTAGAAAATGTAGCAGTAGGAGATCAACTTTCACCTCAGTTATATACCATCAATGAAGTGTTGGAGACCGCATACGGTAACCAACCTCAAATAAAAGCAGCGGAATGTAGAATAAAATCTTCTGAAACTCAAACTGAAATTTCGAGAACGGCATTTTGGCCAACAATTACAGCAAGTGTCGGTATCGGTACTTTTTATAATAATCTATTGAATACCAATAATGTTGGTACCAAAGAATTTTATATAAAGGAGAGCGGTTTTTTTCAACAGTATAAAGATAATTTTGGGCAGCAAGGTGGAGTTTCCTTGAACATTCCTATTTTCAATAAAGGTATTACCAAAATTCAGGTGGAACAATCTAAAATCAATGAAAGTATCGCCAAAAATACTTTAGATCAACAAAAATTAGCTGTAAAGCAAAATGTTCAGAAAGCTCAGTTTGATGTAGAGGCAAATTATGAAATATATTCAGCTGCAATAGAAGCTAGAAAAAGCACACAATTGGCGATGGATTTTGCTGATAAAAGCTATGCTGCAGGCAGAACAACGATCTATGATCTAAATATTGCGAGAAATAACTACGCCAATGCACAAGGTTCTGTGGAACAAGCAAAATATAATTATTTGTTTAGTTTAAAATTACTTAATTTCTACGCTGGAGTTCCGCTAAGTTTGTAAGAATGTCTATTCAATCTTTAGAAAAATATCTTCCTGAAAATACTTTGCCTTATCTGAAGAAATGGTTTTCAGATTATTATATTCATATCAAAGTTACCAAAAACAGAAATTCTAAGCTAGGAGATTATAGGAAACTGCGGGATCAAACTCATGAGATTACACTCAATTGCACACTTGAGCCACAACTCTTTTTTTTCGTTCTTACACACGAGCTGGCACATCTTATTGCCTTTGAAGAATATGGTAGAGGAATTGCGCCTCATGGAAAAGAGTGGAAAACTACTTTCGGAAGGATGATCATAGAAAGTCTAGACATCTATGTGAACGAACTAAGACCGATATTGCAAAAATTCTCGTTAGCCCCAAAAGCCAACTTTATGGCAAGCCCAGATCTGGTAAAGTTTTTTCGGGCTGATAATCATAGTGATAACACGCAGTATATAGAAGAATTGGAGAGAGGGCAGCACTTTGTCTACAATAATGAAAAATATAAGATGGAGGGTCTTATTAAAAAAAACTACCTTTGTGTAAATTTGGCTAGTGGTAGAAGGTATTCTTTCCGTCCATTGGCAAGAGTAAAAAAATGCACGTAAACATGTCAACATCAGATAAATACTGTGTAATTATGGCAGGGGGAATTGGGAGTAGATTCTGGCCACTAAGTACACAAAAATTTCCAAAGCAATTTCAAGATATTTTAGGAACAGGTAGAACGATGATTCAGCAAACTTATGATCGTATAAGCAAGCTGATTCCTAAAGAAAATATATTCGTCATTACCAATAAAGAATACGTAGATCTTTCTGTAGAACAATTACCAGAAGTGCCTGTGGAGAATATTGTAGGCGAGCCATTATTGAAAAATACTGCTGCTTGTAATCTCTATATGGCGAATAAAATTTCTGAGATCAATCCTAATGCTACTATGGTGGTATTGCCGGCAGATCATTTAATTTTAAAAGAAAATATATTTTTAGAAAAATTAGATTTAGCGTTTGAGTTGGCTGCTAAAAATGAATATTTGGTTACTTTGGGGATTACTCCTACGAGACCAGATACAGGATATGGATATATTCAGTTTGTAGATCACAAAGATTCTGATTATTTCAAGGTAAAAACATTTACAGAAAAACCGATTTTAGAAATTGCGAAAACTTTTTTAGAAAGTGGGGACTTCCTTTGGAATGCGGGTATTTTTATATGGAATGTACAATCTATCCATCATGCATTTGAACTCTATCTTTCCGATATGGTTCAAGAATTTACTATGTGCGATTACAATGCCAATAATGAAAAAGATTGTATAGAACTAATCTATCCAAAAGTTCAAAAAATATCCATTGATAATGGGATTTTAGAAAAAGCTCAAAATGTTTATGTTATACCCGCAGATTTGGGTTGGAGCGATCTTGGTACTTGGACTTCAATCTATGAAAACTCAGGAAAAGATGAAAATCTAAACTCGCAGAATACCAAAAATATACTTTCTTATCGATCTACAGGAAATATTATTCATCAGAAAAATAAACAAAAGGCAATGGTAATAGATGGTTTAGAAAATTATATCGTTGTAGATACTGATAATGTTTTGCTTATTTGTCCTAGAGAGAATGATCAATTGATCAAAGAGTTCGTATTGGATATAAAAAATCTAAAAAAAGGAGAAAATTATATCTAGAAAATGGTACAATTTCTGCCTATTTTTACACTATGAGATTGATATTAAAATTAAATATACTGACGTTCTTGTTTTTAGGAAGTATTTTCTATTCGCAAGAAAAGAAAAAATTTGTGAATACTCAAAGTGTTTTAGCGAAGATTATTCCTAATAATAAAGTTGATTTTTGGACTCTTGTACATAGTGATTATGGTAGAGATAAAGAAATTGTGACTTCTGGTAACAAAAAACAATATCTTTCTCAATCCTCAGGTTTTAATATTGCACCAGCGGATGACAGTTTTTATTATATTGTCTATGCTAAGGGGGGAAGTGTAGAATACCTCACGGAACTTAGTAGTCTAAAGGATTTTATAGGAAAGATTGACAATGCAGAAGAAGCGGCTCTTTCGGCTGTATTAGAAGGTTATATTATAGACGAACAATTTGTAGACGTTGCTGCAAACTATTACGAGGATAAAGCGAACTATTATCTAGATCTTGGAAAAGTGACTTCCAAAGAATGTCCTTATCAAAAAACGCATTATACACTTACCATAAGTAAGACTACAGGAGCCATTTCTTCTGTAAAGGATAATGGTACTTATATTGAGGTTTATACCAAAAAATGTCCTAATAATCCACGTTTACAAAAGATTGAGAAAATTGAGGAGCCTGTGATAGACCCGAAAAAGAAGCCAATCAGGAAGAAATAGAAGTAAGTTGATTCATTATTTTACAACTGAGTCAACTTACTTTTTTTATAATTCAAATTTGTTCTAAAATTTGTTCTGCGGCAGTTTTGGAAGTTACTTTTTCTATCACTCTCGTACAAATTCCTTCTTCATTGAAGATAAAAGTCGTTCTCACAGTTCCCATATAAGTTTTCCCAAAATTTTTTTTCTCTCTCCAAATTCCAAAATTTTCAATGATGACATGGTTTTCATCAGCCAGTAAAGGATAGGGAAAGTGGTGTTTTGCATGGAATTTCTTTTGTTTCTGAACCCCATCTCCGCTTATTCCTAAAATTTGATACCCCTCTTTTACCAAAGCATCGTAATGATCTCTAATATTGCAAGCCTCTACCGTACAAGTGGGTGTACCTGCCTGCGGATAAAAGAAAATAACGAGTTTTTTGCCTAAAAAATCTGTAGATTTTATCGTTTTACCATCCTGATTGAGTTCTTCAAAACTTGGTAAATGATCTCCAACTTGTAACATATTGCTTATTTTTGCTCAAATTTAGTAGTAAAATGACAAAAAAGCAAAGAGCAGAATTGGTAAGAGCAGAGCTTTCGAAATTATATCCAGAGGTACCCATTCCTTTAGATCATTCAGATCCTTTTACTTTAACAGTTGCGGTGGCACTTTCGGCTCAAACAACCGATAAAAAAGTAAATCAGGTAACGCCTTATCTTTTTGAAGTGGCAGGAACTCCAGAAAAAATGGCTCAGCTTGAAGTAGCAGAAATTAAAGAATTAATAAAAGAAATCGGGCTTTCTAATACCAAAGCCAAAAATCTGAAAGCTATGGCAGAACTGCTTTTACGAAAATATAATGGGATTATTCCGCAAACGTATGAAGAATTGGAGGAACTCCCTGGAGTAGGGCACAAAACAGCTTCTGTCGTAATGAGTCAGGCTTTTGGATTTCCTGCATTTCCTGTAGACACCCACATCCACCGATTAATGACGCAATGGAAATTGACTTCAGGAAAAAATGTAGTAGAAACCGAAAGGGATGCAAAGAAACTTTGGAAAAAAGAGCATTGGAATGATCTTCATCTTCAAATTATTTTTTATGGAAGAGAATATTCTCCAGCAAGAGGAAAAAAAGATAAAGACTTTATCACAGCAATGCTTTTTGACCCCAAATAACGAATTCACTTTTCCCGCGATATAGAAATAGAAAATCTTTGCTCTATGATAATTATTGTACTTTTGGCAAAAATAATCTTGGTTAATAGATGAGTAAGAATATGAAGCAAATTATCATTATTGGAGGGGGAGCAGCTGGTTTTTTCTGTGCAGCAAATTTGGAGGAAAAAAAATATAAAATCACCATTTTAGAACAAAACTCTGACGTTTTACAAAAAGTAAAAATCTCTGGTGGAGGTCGTTGCAACGTATCTCATGCGTGTTTTGATCCTAAAGAATTGGTGCAATTCTATCCTCGCGGTAACAAAGAATTATTAAGTGTATTTACCAAATTTCAACCAGGCGATACGATGGATTGGTTTGATCAACGTAAGGTTTCGTTAAAGATTGAAAAAGATAATAGAGTTTTCCCAGAAAGCAATTCCTCTCGAACAATTATCAATACTTTTCTTGCAGAAATACAAAAAAAGAATGTGGATGTGAAAACGAAATGTTCTGTAAAAGAAATTGAAAAAGCGGATGATAAATACATTGTAAAAACAAGTCTTGGAGATTTTCAGGCTGATTTTGTGGTTTATTCTACAGGAAGTTCGCCGAAATCTTTAAAAATGATTCAGAACCTAGGTCATAAAGTTATAGATCTAGTACCTTCTCTTTTCACCTTTAACATCAAAGATGACTTACTAAAAGATTTGGCAGGTACAAGTTTTGAAAATGCAGAAACTTCTATTCCTACCTTAAAAACTGAAGAAAGTGGACCATTATTAATTACTCATTGGGGACTTTCTGGTCCTGCTATTCTTAAAATATCTGCTTGGGAAGCCATAAATTTGGCAAAAGTAAAATACAATTTTGATATTGAAGTTAATTTTACTTCGATGGAATGGGAAGATGCAGAGGAACAATTTCAAAATTTTAAAATTTCAAATCCGAAAAAATCAATCGGTCAATCTAAAATATTTGATGTTACCAACAGATTTTGGCAACGAATTTTGGAAGTTTCTAAAGTGGATCTAAACAAGCAAATCGCTAATTTATCTGGAAAAGAAATGGAAACGATTTTGACTAATTTGTGCAAGAAAAATTTTAAAGTTACTGGTAAATCAACTTTCAAAGACGAATTTGTAACTGCAGGTGGAGTAGATTTGAAAGAAATTAATTTCAAAAATATGACTTCAAAACTCCTACCCAATTTCTACATTGCAGGTGAAGTTCTGAATATTGATGCCGTAACGGGTGGTTTCAATTTTCAGGCATGTTGGAGTGAAGCTTGGCTTATTGCGCAAGATTTAAACTCAAAATAAATCATGATTTTTGCTAAAAAAAATAAGCTTAATCTTCTGAAATCCTTTTTGATAGTAGGGTTTGTTTATTTTTTTGGGCTCATGTTTAAAATTACTTTGGAGTATATTCCGTTGGATAAAAACGTAAGTTTTTTGATGATTAAGCAAACGGAAGTAGGAGAGAGACCAGAATATCTCTGGCTTTTTTACACCCACGTCTACACCAGTATTTTCGTGATGATTGCTGGATTTTTTGCCATTCTAAGAAAAGATTTTGGCATTAGAAATTTACATAAAAATGTAGGCAAGCTTTATTTATTTCTTTTATTATTGTTTTCCGCACCTTCCGGAATTTATATGGGCTTCTATGCCAATGGAGGATTTTTTTCTAAATTTTCATTCGTTATATTGGGATTTTTTTGGTGGTTTTCTTCGTATAAAGCTTATAAATACGCCAAAATCAAACAATTTTCATTGCACAAACAATGGATGTGGAGAAGTTTTGCACTTACTTTATCTGCACTAACGTTGAGAATGTGGAAGGTTTTTATTGTATATTTATTCCACCCAAATCCACTAGATGTTTACCAAATTATAGCTTGGCTAGGTTGGGTACCGAACATACTTTTGATAGAATATTTAATAAGAAAAAAACACCTATGAGAATAGTAAAATTAGCCTTCGTAAGCTTATTTGCAATAGCTTTAGTAAGTTGTAAAAAAGAAAAACCAGAAAAAAGTAGCACAAATGCTTCCAAAGATTCTGTGAAGGTTGCAGAAACTCATCAAGAATATTATGGCTTGTATACTGGCGATTTTATTGGGACAGAAAACGTTTATAGCGAAGAATCGCAAGAATATTATGATGATGTTCAAACAAAACATATTACCCTGAAAATCAATAGAATTTCCAATGATAGCGTATACGGACAAAGTATAACCAATGGTACACAAAGGCCTTTCAGAGGGATATTTAATTCAACTGCAAAATCTTTTATATTAGATGAGCCTGGTGATGATAAAACCGATGGTAGATTTGAAGTGAAACTGAAAAATGATAGTTTGGTTGGAAATTGGATGGCTTTCAAGAAAACCGCAGTAAAAATACCTAACAAAAAACTCAAATTGATCAAAAAGGATTTTGTCTATAATCCTAATTTTATGTTGGATGAAAATTCTGAATTGATAGATTGGAGTAATTCTAAAGATTTTATTGAGAAATATACTGATAATGAGGGGAAAACTGAAACGTATACTTTGTCTAAGAATAGAGTAGCTTCAGATGGAGTTTTCACCCTTAATGCCTCCAAGCAAAAGATCACAGAAAAGGACGTAAAGAATCTTAGAAAATTGGACTTAGAAATCATCAAAAACTCAGTATTTGCGAGACATGGTTATTCTTTTAAAAAGGAAACTTATCGTAATTTTTTCGAGAGTACAGATTGGTATATTCCGGTTTCTAATAACGTAGATAGCGAACTTACTCCGCTAGAAAAAGAAAATATAGTAGTTCTGAATCGTTTTATACAGTATGCAGAAGATAAATACGACTCATTCGGGAGATAATGTAATTTTTGGAGCAAGATTGATGATCCACAAAATAATGCATCCCACACCATAACACAAAATATCAATCCAAGAGAAAGAATTTCCGATAACGATATACATTAGGCTTCCTGGTTGGAAGCCTAATTTTGTTGCAATATGAAAGTATTGCGCAAATTCTATCGTACATGAGAAAACAAACAATCCAATAATTAGCTTTTTGTTATCAACTATTACAAAACTCTTCACCAAAGTATAAAGAAAAACAACCACAATTACATCGCCCAAATAGGCTCTGACAAAGAAAATATCTTTCCAAATAGTTGCTATTAAAACTTCAATGATGAAAAACAATAGGGTGCGCAAAAGATATTGTAAGCTGAATTTTATTTTCATGTTTTTTTGAATTCCGATTTATAAATATACCTCTATTTGTCTAATTTAATTAATTTTTGTTAAAATATAAAAGTGTAATATTTTTAACCTATATTTATATAAATTAATAACTAAATTCCTTATTTTTAAAATAAAAAATAGGATTTTATAAGATAGGTTAACATCCATATAATTTTCGTTATTCTGTTTTGATAGATTAAAAACAATAAAAACACGAAAAATATAAAAAAATAGAAATCTAAATGAGTAAAAAAATTGCCATTATTGGTTCTGGTTTTTCAGGTTTATCTGCTGCTGCTTTTGCTGCAAAAGCTGGCTACGACGTGCATGTTTTCGAAAAACATAGTCAAGCAGGCGGAAGAGCGAGACAATTTTCTACAGACCAAAGATATACCTTTGACATGGGACCAAGCTGGTATTGGATGCCCGATATTATGGATGGTTTTTTTGCTGATTTTGGATATAAAACATCAGATTTTTACACTCTTATTTCACTTAATCCTCAATTTGAAATGATTTTTTCTGAGGAAAAGATGGAGGTTCCTGAAAATATGGAAGAGCTAAAAACTGTTTTCGAGACTATTGAAAAAGGTGCTGGTTTGCAGTTGGAAAAATTTATGAAATCTGCCAAATTTAAGTATGAAGTAGGCATGAAAGATTTTGTAAACAAACCTTCTTACAATTGGTTAGAATTCGCATCTCCTACCATTGCTAGAAGTGCTTTGAAGCTGGATTTGCTAAGTAATTTTAGAACGTATGTAGCGCAATATTTTAAGGATAAAAAACTAAGAACTTTAATGGAATTTCCTGTTATATTTCTTGGTGCATCACCCAAAAATATTCCTGCAATGTACAGTTTAATGAATTACGGAGGCTATGCGCTAGGAACCCATTATCCTTTGGGTGGTTTTTATCAATTGGTTTTGGCAATGAAAGATGTGGCAGAAAAACAAG
Organism: Chryseobacterium sp.; assembly: GCF_045629545.1. Taxonomy (GTDB): domain Bacteria; phylum Bacteroidota; class Bacteroidia; order Flavobacteriales; family Weeksellaceae; genus Chryseobacterium. The sequence goes on from NZ_JAZQRK010000055.1 coordinate 19,756, forward strand.
GCGCGCACTTTCATTTTAATAAAAATGTTGAAAAAATAAATGTTTACAACGAGAAAGTAAATTCGCTTACCATCAATGGAGAAAATATAGAATTTGACGCTATTATCGCATCTTCAGATTATCACCATACAGAATCCTTGTTGGATAAAGACTATAGAAATTACAATGAAGAATATTGGGAAAGCAGAACTTTTGCACCTTCTTGTTTAATCTATTATTTGGGGATCAATGAAACAATTCCGAATTTAAAACATCATACTTTATTTTTCGAAAATGATCTTGATGAGCATATAGATTGCATTTATGGAAATAAAAAATGGCCAGAAAAACCTTTGTTTTATGCTTGTTGTCCTTCCAAAACAGACGATAATGTAGCTCCGAAAGGTAAGGAGAATCTTTTTCTATTGATGCCTTTGGCTATTGGTATTTCGGATGATGAAGAAACACGAGAAAAATATTTAATTGAAATGCTTTCAAGAGTTGAAAAACTTACGGGCACTTCAAATTTACTTTTGAAAATAGAATACAAAAGAAGCTACTGTGTAAGTGATTTTGTAGAAGATTATAATGCTTATGGTGGTAACGCCTACGGTTTGGCAAATACTCTTTCTCAAACTGCAGTTCTGAAACCTAAGCTTAGAAATAAGAAACTTGTTAATCTTCTGTATATGGGTCAGCTTACAGTGCCCGGCCCTGGCGTACCGCCTTCTATTATTTCGGGTAAAATTGCTGCCCGAGAATTGTGTAAAATAAAATTCTAAAACGTATGAAACAACTATTTGATGATCTTTCTTACTCGGTAAGTAAGATTACTACAGAAAAATACAGCACCAGTTTTTCATTAGGGATTTTGGCACTCAGGCCATCTATTCGCAAGGCGATCTATGCCATCTATGGATATGTAAGACTAGCCGATGAGATTGTAGATAGTTTCCATGATTATGATAAAGAAAAATTATTAGCTAGGCTAAAGATAGAGACGTATACAGCGTTAGAAGAAAAGATATCACTAAATCCTCTTATGCAATCTTTTCAGCACACTGTGCACTATTATAAGATTGATGTAGCGCTTATCGATAGGTTTTTGCATAGTATGGAGATGGATCTTCAAAAGATAGATTACAATTCAGATTTGTATAAAGAATATATTTTCGGTTCGGCAGAAGTGGTAGGTTTGATGTGTTTGCAGGTTTTCACCGAGGGGGATGAAAAGCAATATAAAAAACTCAAGCCTTATGCCATGAAATTGGGATCTGCATTCCAGAAAATTAATTTTTTGCGAGATCTAAAAGATGATTATCAAACTTTGGGACGTTCTTATTTTCCTAATATCGATATGGATGTATTTGATAATCGGGTGAAAGCAGAAATAGAGAAAGAGATAGAGGCAGAATTCAAAGAAGCACTACTTGGGATACAGCTGTTGCCCAATTCAGCAAAATTTGGGGTTTATTTAGCTTACAAATATTATCTATCCTTATTTCATAAGATCAAAAAAAAATCTTCTCTGGATATATTGGCAAATAGAGTACGGGTGGCCAATTCTCAGAAAGCATTTGTAGCCGTAAAAAGCTATATTAGATACAAAACTGCCTATTTGTAGTAGAATATTTTTCAAATTCTTATTTTTATATTTAAATGAAAAATACAGTCGAAAATTTTAATTAAAATTAAAAAGAAATGAGATACCAACTCTACAGAGAACAGCAAGTGAATTGCGATTTGGATACCGCTTGGGAGTTTTTTTCTAACCCAGGAAATCTTGCTAAAATAACGCCAGACGACATGGGTTTTATAGTACTTTCGGATACTAATGATGTTCCTATTTTTGAAGGAATGATTATAGATTATACCGTTTCTCCTATTTTAAAAATTCCGCTTAAATGGAGAACAAAAATAACCCAAGTAGATTGGATGAAAAGTTTTACAGATTTTCAGGAAAAAGGACCGTATGCTTATTGGCATCACTTTCATGAGTTTATCCCCAACGAGAAGGGGGTATTGGTAAAAGATACCGTGGATTATGAACTTCCAATGGGAATTTTAGGCGATTGGGTACATGGTTTATTCGTGAAAAAGAAATTAGAAGGCATTTTCAATTTCCGAAGATTGGTTTTGGATGAAAAATTTAATCATAAACAACAAGCATGAATTTCTTTATTGCTTTGGCTACATTTATCTTAATGGAAGGTGCTACATGGCTCATTCATAAATATATAATGCACGGATTTCTATGGTTTTTACACAAAGATCACCATGATCATAGCAACGAAGGAAATTTGGAGAAAAATGATTACTTCTTCGTTATATTCGCCATTCCTACTATTGCTTTGATGTATTTTGGCTCCTTAGAAAACTTCAATTATGTCTTCTATATTGGTTTGGGAATTATGGTGTATGGCATGGCATATTTTTTTGTACACGATATTTTTATTCACCAAAGATTGAAGGTTTTTTCTAAAACTAAAAAGCCATATTTTCTGGCTCTTAGAAGAGCTCACAAACAGCATCATAAGCATATTACTAAGGATAAGGGAGAATGTTTTGGGTTTTTATATGTACCCATGAAATATTATAAAATGTATTTTAATACCGAGAAAAAATGATATCTTACACCTACGCACTTGTACTATTTTTCACAGTTATCATTTGTTTTATAGCTTCATTCGACAAAAGAATACGGTTTGATCATCATATTTTATCCTTCCTGAAAGCCTCAATATTGGTGGCAGTTCCTTTTATCATATGGGATATTTGGTTTACCTCAAAAGGTGTTTGGTGGTTTGATACTCAATATACACTTGGTTTTTCCCTATTTGGATTGCCCGTAGAAGAATGGTTGTTTTTTATATGTATTCCTTTTTCTAGTCAGTTCACCTATTTTTGTATCACTAAGTTTTTCAAATTAAATTGGTTACAAGGATTTAATAATATCATTGCTTTTGTCACAATTATTGTCTGTTCGGTAGTTGCGTTATTACACTACGATAAAATTTATACTTTGGTAACAGCATTGGTAACTATTTTCACGGTTATTTATCTTCATTTTGTAGCGCGTGTAAGCTGGTTGGGCAAGGCTTCTTGGGTGTATACCATTTTGATGCTTGGCTTTTTTCCGGTGAATGGTATTCTTACAGGTACGGGTTTGCCTTCTCCTATTGTCAATTATAATCCTAAAGATTTTTTAGGTATCAGAATGCTCACAATTCCTATAGAAGATGCAGTGTATGGATATTCTCAGTTTCTGTTGGTGCTTTATTTTTTTATTAAATTTAAATCTAAAAAAGAAAAAATCGTTGAGTCTCACATCCAACGATAATTTACATTGATCTTCTATTTTTTTATTTATCAAAAACGAAATCTCCAGTGAAAGTGTCTAGGTATACATTATAGAGATTTTCTCCCTCGGCTTTTCTCTTTTTTGCCATTGCACTATTGATGATAATACCTGCTACAGCGCCACCAATACCTCCGAAAGCAGCACCAACAATAATGGCTGAGTTGTTGTTCTTTGGAAACAATTCTTCTTTAGAAGAGATAATATAAAATCCACGTCCATCCCTCATCATTTCCATAAAACCAACTGCTGTTACTTTATACGGAATTCCATCTTCTACATAGGCATATATTTTAGAACTAGATACTTTATAATCTTCATCATCTCTAAAACTTGTCACTTCGCCTTTCTTATTCTTTTTTAATTTTAATTCTGCATTTGGCACTTGTTTGGAAAAGGTTTCGTAAGTCTCATAAATGCCATCTACTAAAGTAGGAGCCTGAATTGCCACATTTTGTTTCTTGAAAACTTCTTCATAATTATTGAGGTCCGAAAATTCTAAGGGTAGCTTTTCTTCTACATGCTCATAAGAATCTGTAATAATTTTGCTCATTGCAACCCCAATTTTATAGGCAGTAAGCTTGTGTATCTCGCTATTGGGATGCAAGCTAGAAGACAATATTTTCTGGGTTCTTTCTACAAAATAATATTTATCATTTTTCTTCAAGAAACTCGCAAACTCCAAATTTATTTTTGCTGTACGTGTTTTACCCGTTATTTCATCATACGCTTTCAATTTTTTTATCACGAGTACAATGTCTTTGTATCCAAGTGTTTTATTGTCTTCCAAAAACCATTTTTCTACCAAATGCGCAATACTATCATTTTCAAATTTTATGTCATACAATTCTTTATTGTGGGTTATAGCACCAATAGTTTTATCTGCTCTAAGATCTAAAACCGTTAAAGATTTTGCGGTCTTTTTTTTATCTTTAATACTTTGCTTTAAAGGAATTGTTTGAGTTTTTTGAGCGCTCAATACACAAGAAAGCATCAATAAGAATAAAATTTTTTTCATTAAAATGATTTTCTCCAAAAATATAACTTTTATACCATAGGTTTATTATAAACCAAACGACTCTTACAAAATAATTTGTAAGAGTCGTTCAAACATTAAAAAAAATAAACTATTATGGGGATTTTCTCGCAGTGGTATTTTTACCATCGTGAGGTTTTCTTTCATTCATTTTATCTCTCATCATCGCCTCAGTATTAAAAAGCTTTAAAACTTTTTGCGACGGGATAATCTGCTGCATTTTCTCAGCATATTTTTTTCTATTATCAAGCAACTTTTGCCCTATGTCAAAACTCTGTATTAATTTTTGCTTGGCTTCATCCTCGGATAATGCATCTGCATTAAAATGAGGATTAAATTCGCTTTTTATCTTTTTTTGGTTGGCTAGATATTCATTGTAGATCGCCGTAAATTCTGTTTTGTTTTTACCATCGATATCCAAACTTTCTAACACCATATTGTTTCTAAATTGCATAAGAAGATTTTTTCTTTCTTCTGGTGAAAAAGTACTTAGTGCTTCCTGGCGCTGCTTGAAACTCATATTTTTCCAATCATAGTTTATCTTTTGTGCTTGTAGCGCAAAACCTGTTAGGATAAGAAAACCAAATAATAATTTTTTCATTTTTGTATTAATTATATAAATCCAAATAGACATCTTGAGTAGAATTGGTAGCCAAATCTTCAATTTCAGAACTGGTAAAAGAATCTAAATATTCTACCATCTGAGCTTCTGTCTGCTTCAACACTGGTTTCAGTGCTATTTTTTTTACTTCTTTCTTCTCAGGAATAGAGGCAATTGTATTGATGCTGCCATTTTCTTCTTTATGATTATTATTTTCAACTGAAGTTAAATCGTTTTCCAATGTTTCTAAGGCAACTTCACTTTCCGTTTTATCATTGGTGGTTACAGCATAGGCTTTGGCATTATACAGTCCATTGGTATCATTGGTATTATACAAATATGCAGATCCAAATAGTAGCGCCAAAGATGCAGCTACAGCATACGTCCACTTCAAATTAAAAATCGGAGCTTTCTTCTCTACTTTTATTTCCTTCAACACATTATTCTGTATTTCCTCAAATAAATTGTGAGACTTCTTATATATATTTTTACGCTCTATACAGTCGATATCTAAGCTAGAAGAATTATTATCTAATACTTTAGCCTGAATATTTTCGAACATATCATCAGAAACTTTAAAAATATTTTTGCGTTCTAAATTGTCTAAATCAAAATCTTTCATCATTATTTACTCAAAAAATTATTTCTCATAATTTGCTTTTATGTACTCTTCTATCTTTTGCTTTGCGTAATGATAATTGGTCTTCAAAGTTCCTACAGACATATCTACAATTTTAGATATTTCTTCGTAAGGCAAATCATCATAATATCGCATTGTAAATACTAGTTTCTGCTTTTCTGGCAGACTTTGTATTGCTTTTTGCAAAATAATCTGTATTTCTTCGGCATCACTTACTGCATTATCTGCCACTAGATTTTGCATATAATAATCTGGATCTTCATCAGTTTTTTGCATTTTTTTTAACTTATTTATTTGTTGCAATGCTTCATTAGTCGCAATTCTGTATAACCAAGTATACAGCTGACTATCATTTTTAAATTGATGAAAATTTTGATATGCTTTAATAAAAGTTTCTTGTGTAGTATCTTGGGCGAGATTGCCATCTACCACAATTCTTCTAATATGCCAATACAGCCTACTTTGGTATGCATCCATCATCGCCCGAGTCCCTTTTTCAAGAGTTCGTGGGTTTTGCATAAGAGCAATAATCTCTACGTCATTAGTCTTCATAAGATGCTTTCATTGGTTTTGATTACAAAAATATCTAAAAGTTAAAAATGTTATTCAATTTTGAGTCCAAATATCATAATATCTTATCTTTGTGAGATGCAAATTGTTATCATAGGTTCGGGAAATGTGGCGTATCATCTCGCGAAAGCTTTCAATCAAAAAAAAATTCCCATAGCACAGATATTCGGGAGAAATAAGGGAGATTTAGAAAAAATAAATCAAGAATTATCCATTCCTTATTCTACAGATCAATTAGAAGATGCAGATTTATATATCATCTGTGTAAGCGATCAATCTGTAGACCTAGTTTCAACGCTTATTACTAAAAAAGATTGCTTGGTAGCGCATACTTCTGGTTCTTTACCCAAAGAAGTATTGGTAGGAGCGTACCGTAAAGCAAGTTTTTACCCGCTTCAAACCTTTTCTAAACAAAAAGAATTAGACTACGAAAAAATTCCATTTTTTGTAGAAACTGAAGATAATCAGGATAAAAAAACGCTATTAGATTTAGCTTCAAAAGTATCTTCTAATGTAATGGAAAGTACGCATGAAAAAAGGAAATACATCCATCTTACCGCTGTTTTTGCTTGCAATTTTGTAAATCATCTTTTCACCAAAGCAAAAGAAATATCTGATGGACAAGAAATACCTTTCAATTATTTTTTACCATTAATAGACGAAACGGTAAAGAAAATCCACGAAATAGAACCCAAAGTGGCACAGACTGGTCCTGCTGTGAGAAACGATGAACGTGTGCTACAACTTCATCAGCAACTTCTAGAAGATGAAAGTTTGAAAATATATAATACAATGAATCGCTCTATAAAAACAATGTATGAGTTATAAAGAAAAATTGAAGGATATAAAAGCCTTTGTATTTGATGTAGATGGCGTTTTTACAGACGGAAGTGTATATCTAATGCCTAGAGGACATATGAGCCGCGTCATGAATGTATTAGACGGATATGCAGTGGTAAAAGCTATAAAAAATGGTTATACCATTGGTGTGATAACTGGTGGTAATGACGAAATGGTGAAACATAGAATCAACTATCTAGGAATAACAGATTATTATGCAAAATCACCAAACAAAATGTTGGATTTTGAAGATTTTAAAGCAAAACATCATTTAAAAAACGAAGAAATTCTTACCATGGGAGACGATCTCCCAGATTTGCATATTATGAATAGTTCTGCCATCGGTGCATGCCCCGAAAATGCAGTACCAGAGATAAAAGCGATTGCAGATTATATTTCTCCCACCAAAGGTGGAAGTGGAGCCGTGAGAGATGTAATAGAACAAGTAATGAAGGTGCAAGGAAAATGGCACGATGATAATACACAATCTGTATAATTTAAAATAAAAATGAAGATACTTTTAGCCTCACAATCGCCAAGAAGAAAAGAATTATTAGCAAGTCTAGGATTCGAGTTTGAAGTGGTAAAAATCGACTGTGAAGAAATATTACCCGAAGAAATAAGCATAGAAGATGCAGCTGCTTATCTGTCTTTATTAAAATCCAATGCCTACGGAACATTCAACCAAGATGAGGTTCTTTTGACGTCGGATACGGTAGTTGCAATAGATAATACAGTACTAGGGAAACCAAAAGATGAAGCAGACGCCAAAGCAATGTTGAAAAAACTATCGGGTACTACACACCAAGTATACACAGGAATTACCATTAGGACTACACAAAAAACAATCACAGAAACAGATGTTGCCCATGTAGAGTTGGATATACTTTCTGATGAAGAAATGAATTTTTATATAGAAAACTACAAACCTTATGATAAAGCAGGTAGCTATGGAGTGCAAGAATGGCTGGGGATGGCAAAAATTAAAAAAATAGCTGGCAGTTACTACACCATTATGGGATTGCCTACCCACTTGGTTTACAAAATTTTAAAAGAAATATAAATAATTACCCCACAAAATTTTGTTATTTTTACAAAATCATCAATCTTCTTTACAATAAAAAGTAGATTAGCAAGTTATATTGAATAATGAAAAAAAATATTCTATTCCTCTTAGCTGCAATCATTGTTGTTTCTTGTGGTACAAAAGTAAAGAAACCTGAACAACGATCTAAGTTTCTAAAAGGCTTTTCTACCTACTACAACACATTATTTAATGCAAAAGATGCACTGAATAGCGAGTTCACGAGTAGAGATGTTGCACATAAAGACAATTTCTATGCACCCTATATTCCTATTCTAACCTATGAGGATCAACCTTTGGGAAGTGATCTGGGTCAGTCTTCAGCATTTGCAGAAAATTCTGTAAAAATGGGAGAAATCAATCGTCAACCTGCCAATAACAAAGGAGGTATGCCTTCTACACCCTTTGCACAAGCTAATGCTAATGGAGTTCCTTCTAACCCTAATGATGAGGTTAATAAAGGGGCAACAGCATTAGAGATAGCAGAAGCAAAAGCTTTAAAGGCCATCGGAAAATATTCGGTTATAAAAAAAGGATCTGAGAAAAATAAAACCATATTTGATGCTTACATGATTTTGGCACAAGCAAGAATCTACCAAGGCAAATCTCTACAAGCAATAGACGCGCTGAACTATGTATTTACTCATATGAAGGATGACAAAAGAATTCCTTTGGCTAGAGTATATGAGGGATTAGCCTATTCTCAAATAAAAAATTACCACAAATCTGATGAAATTTTTGCTAAACTAAAAAGCGATGGGATAAGCAAAACGCATGAAAAATTGTTAAGCATCTACTATGCAGAATCTCTATTAGATGCTGGTAAGAAGGAGGAAGCTGTACGAGAATTGAGCCGTGCTTTTGAGATTAATAACAATAGAAAACTAAAAAGTAGAATTGCGTTTTTAAGAGGGCAAATTTATCAGGAACAAAACAAGAATGAGCTTGCAAGAGAAAGCTTTGTAGATGCATATAAGTATGCCAATGATTTTGAATTTGAAGTAAAATCTCAAATCGAAATTGCTAAAACCTTTAATGGCAGGGGAAACTATGACGGAGCCAAGGATTATTTAGAAAATATAAGCAAGAAGGGAACTTATGGATCTCGAAAAAATGAATTTTATTACGCCTTAGGTCTTATGGCGGGTAAAGCAGGGAAAACAGCAGAGTCTCAAGAGTATTTTCAAAAATCTTTATTAGAAAAAGTTTCAGACCCACAAGTAAGAGGGCTTACATATTATGAAATAGGAAGAAATTACCTCGCGAAAAACGACTATATTGGTGCAGGAGCCTACTATGATTCTGCATTGGTTGTAATGACGTATGAGCCATCTAAAATCTTACTAAAAAATCAATCTGAAAATATCAAGAAGATATCTACGAACTATTATTTGATAAAAAAAAATGATAGCATCTTGAATCTAGCAAAAATGTCTGAGCCTCAGAAAAATGATTTTTTTGCAAAATATATAGAAAAAATTAAAGCTAAAGAAGCGAAGGAAGAGCTAGAAAGAAAAAGAGAAGAAAGAAGTAAAGGCTTTGATACAGGTGATTACAATTCGAATTCATTATTTGCAAATAGCTCTACCGCTTTTGAAGATTTTGGCACTACAGCCAAAGGTTTCTATTTTGGAAATACGGGTACTGTCAGCAAAGGTTCTTCTACCTTTAAGCAAGTATGGGGCGATAGAGCGCTAATAGACAACTGGCGTTACTCCAAAAAAATGACCTCTATTGTTGATGCTAAAAATGCGGCTTTGGGCATCAGTACAGCGCCAAATCCTCGTCGTTTTGAGCCGAGTTATTATATAGAGCAGATCCCTACAGATGTGGCAAAATTATCTCAATTAAAAAAAGACAGAGATACTGCATCTTTGGGGCTGGGAATAATGTATCAAAATTATTTTACCAATACACCTTTAGCGACAAAAACGTTATATGAACTAGTGGATGTAAAGCCAGAGGAAAAAGTCATGTTGCAAGCTTTATATGAAATTTTTGCGATGAACTATCTGAAAAATCCTCAAGTGGCAGAAAGAGCAAAACAAATTTTATTATCAGAATACCCGTATACATCCTACGCAGAGTTTGCTAGAAACCCTAAAAACAGTACGTTTGTAAAATCTTCTGTAGAGGTTGAAAGTGAGTATAAAAGAGCATTTAGTTTATTCGAATCTGAAAAATTTGCAGAAAGTCAAGAGGTGATTAATCAAACTCTTGAAAAGTTTCCTAAAGATGCCTTGGTACCGAAACTAAATTTACTTAATGCCTTCAATACAGGAAAAATAAGTGGTAAGGAAGTGATGATTCTGCAATTGGAACAAATTGTACTCAACTATTCTAAAACTCCAGAAGGAGTAAAAGCTAAAGAGATGCTGAATTATCTAAAGAGTGAAATAGGATTTCAAACGACGGACAATAATGGAAATGTTGTGCAACAGAATGCTCCAAATATACCGAGCCAGCCTTTAAAACAAAATCAAGCAAGCCCAATTAACCAGATAAACAACAATCCGCCTGCTTCTCTGCAGAATAATAATGGAATGCCTACTAAGCCGGTATTTAACGAGGTGCAAGGTACAACGCTCGCACCGCTACAAGCACCTGCAAACAAAAAGTAAACAAAAAAGCGAAGACTATTCTTCGCTTTTCTTTTTCTTTACTCCATGAAACTCTTTTAGATAAAAGGGTTCGAAGTAAGCAATATCCTCAAATTCTTTGTTCTCTATCTTTTCTAAGGTTTTCTTTACCAAATATTGCGCTGATGGGTAAACTATTGCATTATATTCTGCATTAGGCAGTTGTACTATTTCTTTAGTTTTGGTTGCGCCATCACCCACAAAGAGCACTTTTTTATCTGCCAATTCTGCAAAAGAGGTTTCGTCTAAAACTTTTGCTTCAGTGGAGCTAATCTCTTCTCCTGTTTCACCATCATACATTGCGGTGTAGACTTCCATTCTTCTTGCGTCTACTAATGGTACAATATAGTCATATCCTTTTCCCAAGAAAGGTTCTATCATACTATCTAGAGAATTTACGGCAATCAGAGGAATTTTCAGTCCATAGCAAAATCCTTTTGCAGAAGCAGAGCCTATTCTAAGTCCTGTGTAAGAACCAGGCCCTTTTCCTAGTGACACCGCATCGAGGTCTTGTAAGGTAATCTCTGCGCCTTCCAACGCCCATTCTACGAATGTATGTAGGCTTTCAGATTGTTTATAGTTTTCCGAAACTTCTTCAGATACACATAATAACATATCATTATCAAAGATGGCTACAGAACAATTTTTAGAGGAAGTTTCTAGATATAAAATTTTCATTTCTTATTTTTAAATATTGCAATCTTGTTGCAGTTGCAAATTTATGGCTTTTTTAGTGAGTTATAAAAGTTCTTAAAATGTGATATTCCTTTATATTTTTTTATGTATAGTTCTAGGTTCGCTTTGTGCGCTAGGATATATGGTCATATCTGAAATTGTAACATGCTTTGGAGCACTGATGCAGTAGGTAATGGCATCAGCAACATCGTTTGCTTTCAATGGTTCATATCCTGCATATACGGTTGCGGCGCGCTCTTGATCTCCTTTAAATCTTATTAAAGAAAAATCTGTTTCTACAGCTCCTGGTTGGATGTTGGTTACTCTAATGCCAAATTCTGTAAGTTCTAGACGCATCCCTTCTGAGATTACATCTACTGCTTTTTTAGATGCACAATACACCACACCATTGGCGTAGGTTTGCCTAGCAGCAACAGAACTAATATTGATGATGTGCCCATTATTAAGATCCTTCATCATTGGGATTATCATTTTGGATACGTATAATAGCCCTTTTACATTACCGTCCAGCATTGCATCCCAATTTTCAGTTTTGCCTTCCGATAGAGGTTCTAGACCATGAGCATTACCAGCGTTATTAATTAAAACATCAATTTTTTTCCAGTTTGCAGGGAGAGAATTTATCGCATTTTCCACTTCCAGTAGATTTCTGACGTCAAATTGTAAGGTGACCACCTCTGTAATGGTAGAAAGTTGCGTTGATAACACAAGTAGTGCGTCTGCTCTTCTTCCACAGATGATTATTCTGTTTCCTTGTGCTGCTAAGAGTTCTGCGGTAGATTCTCCTATTCCGGAAGTTGCGCCTGTAATTAGTATTGTTTTCATTTTGGTCTTAAAAAAAAGAGTTTGTAAATCCATTACAAATATAAAGGACAACTAGGGATTTTGGGTTATTCTTACCTCCATTTTTTAGTAAATTCTATAGTGAGGAAGGCAATACAATTTGCAACAATGCGTTGCCTTCGTACTATTTAAAATTAAGTAAATAAGCCTCTTTATTTATTTTAATTTAAATCCTAATCAAAAGTGTCTATTTTGTGATTGGTAAAAAGCTAAAATAACTTAGAAATAACAATATTGTATATAAATCGGAAAAGATAGGATTTTGATGATAAAAATCTAATTTTAGATGATTTTTATAATAAATATTGTTCACATTCGCGCTCGAAGTTGGATTTTTAATTTAAAAATGGTAACTTGTAAATCTCATAAATTATAAAGAATTTAATGTTAGAAAAGAAGCAACATAATTACGAAAGAGCAATTCTTGTGGGCGTTATTACTCAATTGCAAGATGAGGAAAAGCTACTAGAATATATGGACGAGCTAGAATTTCTTGCTTTCACTGCTGGGGCAACGATAGAAAAACGCTTTACACAAAAACTTACTCAACCCGACTCCAAGACCTTTGTAGGAAGTGGAAAGGTACAAGAAATAAAAGAGTATGTGAAGGAAAATGGGATAGGAACCATTATTTTTGACGATGAATTATCTCCCTCACAGCTAAAAAATCTTGAAAGAGAAATTGAAGTAAAAATCTTAGACAGAACTAATCTTATTCTTGATATTTTTGCACAAAGAGCACAAACTTCTTATGCAAGAACACAGGTAGAATTAGCACAATATCAATATTTATTACCTAGACTAAGCAAAATGTGGTCCCACCTAGATAAGCAAAAAGGGGGAATTGGGATGCGTGGTCCTGGGGAAACAGAAATTGAAACGGATAGAAGGATCATTAGAGATCGAATTAGTTTGCTGAAGGATAAATTAAAGATTATCGATAAGCAGATGGCTACTCAACGTAACAATCGTGGTAAGGTAGTGCGTGCAGCCTTGGTAGGATACACCAACGTAGGGAAGTCTACATTGATGAATGCGATTTCGAAGTCAGATGTTTTTGCAGAAAATAAATTATTTGCAACACTTGATACTACGGTAAGAAAAGTAGTGATAGGAAATCTACCATTCTTACTTACTGATACTGTAGGGTTCATCAGAAAACTTCCTACGCAATTGGTAGAGTCATTTAAGTCTACATTGGATGAGGTACGTGAAGCAGATCTCTTAATCCACGTGGTAGATATTTCTCATGAAAGTTTTGAAGATCATATAGAGTCTGTAAACAAGATTTTGATGGAAATCAATGCACATCAGAAACCAATGATCATGGTTTTTAATAAGATTGATGACTTCAGCTATGAGAAAAAAGACGAAGACGACCTTACTCCTGGATCTCATAAGAATGTCTCCTTAGCTGAATGGAAAAACACTTGGATGGCAAAATCTAAATATCCTACGGTATTTATATCTGCACTTACAAAGGAAAATTTCCCAGAAATGAAAAAACTAATCTACGATGAAGTGATGAAAATTCACATCTCTAGATTTCCTTACAACGATTTTCTATTTGAGTATTTTGATAACGACGAAGAATCTCCTTCTAAAGAATAATGAGGCACTTAGTCTATTCTCTTCTTTTATTGCTTCCGTTATTTGGTTTTAGCCAGATAACAAAATCGGAATTAATGATCGTATCTAAAAATCTAAAGGATTCAACATCTCTGTATTTCCGTGAAAGGCTTATTTTTAAGTATAAAATGATGCCCAAATCGTTGGATAGCATTGAGGCAAAACATCTGTACTATGGAAGAAATTTTATGGTAGATAAAGTGGCAACCGATAGTGATGATTTTATTAAACTAGCAGATGCCTTCAAAGCGGGTGAATTTGAAAAGTGTATTCAGATTGCAAAGAAAGTATATGCACAAGATCCTACGAATTTAGATGTTATTTTGATTTTACTTAGATCTTACGATTTTCTGAAGGATGCTAATAACTTTTCTCATCATATCACACAATTAAGGCTTCTTATCGACGCCATAAAGGCTTCTGGAGATGGTAAAACAGAAGAAAGCGCATATGTGGTAAACAGCGTTGATGACGAATACATATTTCTCAACATTCTGAATGTGGGTAAGGATTTTACCAGAAAAACCAAGCCCTTAGCAGAAGATATAATGGATGTTTGGGAAAAAGACAACAACAAAATATATATTAAAATAATTTATTTAAACTAATTCATAAAACACACACTTCATTGGAACTATATTATTCATTTTCCGTTCTTATCGTTTTAGCAGCCATTTTTGCTTATATTAACCATCGATTTCTAAAATTACCAAGTACCATTGGAATTATGGTAATTGCCATTGTTACCTCTATTTTACTGATTCTATTTGGCGAAACGGTACTTCCAAAAACATATGGTAGACTTCATAATCTAATGACAGGTATAGATTTTACAGAAGTCCTAATGGGCGCAATGCTAAACTTCTTACTTTTTGCAGGAGCTATACATATCAACTTAAAAGACTTGAAAGAGCAATTCCGACCTGTATTGATATTTTCTACTGTTGGGGTTATAATTTCCACCTTTATTGTAGGTTTTGCAATGTACTATATTTTACCTTTAGTTGGTTTTCAACTTTCGTTACTTTATTGTCTTGTATTTGGTGCCTTAATATCGCCTACAGATCCTGTAGCAGTATTGAGTATCCTAAAAAATGCCAATGTATCTAAAGAATTGGAGACAAAAGTAGCAGGAGAGTCTTTGTTTAATGATGGTATGGCAGTAGTAGTATTTGCTGTTATTCTTCAATTGGCAACAGGTAAGGAGGTAGATCTAAGTGGTGAAAATATTATCTCATTACTCGCTCATGAAGCAGGTGGTGGACTTCTACTGGGAGTTCTATTAGGATGGACTTCATCTAGATTGATGCGTCATGTAGATGATTATATAATATCTGTTTTAGTAACATTGTCTGTGGTAATGGGAGGATATCTTATTGCTAGACAATTCCACATTTCTGGTCCTTTAACGATGGTAGCAGCTGGATTATTTATGGGGAACTTTAATAGAAATTTCAGTATGAAATCTGAAACTCAAGATTACCTTATTAAATTTTGGGAACTGATAGATGAAATTTTGAACTCAGTTTTATTCCTATTTATCGGTTTTGAATTATTAATGATAAAAGACCTTAGCAAATTTGCTATTCCAGGTTTAATCGCAATTCTTGTTGTATTATTTGCACGTTTTATTTCTATTTGGGGACCTACCAAGTTTATGTCATTCAGAACGCGATTCAACCCACAAACAGTAAAAGTGTTGGTGTGGGGAGGCATCCGTGGAGGAGTATCTATTGCTTTGGCAATGTCTATCCCAAAAGGGCATAATTCTGACGTTATTATGAGTATTACCTACTTTGTTGTTGTATTTTCTATTATTGTACAAGGGCTTACAATTGCTAAAGTAGCGAATCCTAAAAAGATTGCTCATGAAGAATCTGAGCGTGAAAAAAAATTAGCTTAAGTTATTAATGAAAATAGTACATCAAATAATTGTGGCAATTGATACTTTAGCCATCCCTGAAAAAGCAGAGTTTTTTCCTCGATTTTTTAAAACGGGTGTGGGTGAATACGGCGAAGGCGATGTTTTTATTGGTGTTAAAGTTCCTGACCAAAGATTGGTTGCTAAAGAATTCTTTGCCAAGATTAGCTTAGCAGACCTTAGTATACTGCTAGCTTCCCCCATCCATGAGCATAGATCTACTGCCTTATTTATGCTAGTTTACAAATTTGAAAGAGCAAAAGATTTTAATATAAAAGAAGAAATTGTTCAGTTTTACCTAGACCATCTCGAATTTGTAAACAATTGGGATTTAGTAGATGGAAGCTGCAGCAAGATATTGGGTCGTTTCGCTTTTGATAATAACAGAGAAGATATTCTAAGAAAACTATCAACTTCCGAAGTCATGTGGCACAACCGAATTGCGATTGTGGGAACGATGTATTTTGTGAAAAATGGAAAATATAATCTTACTAAAGATTTTATTACCAAAAATCTACATCATACACACGATTTGATGCATAAAGCTAATGGCTGGTTATTAAGAGAAATCGGTAATAAAAATCAAGAAGAATTAATTGCTTATCTCAATGTTTATTACAACCAAATGCCAAGAACTTGCTTGCGCTATGCTGTAGAGAAATTGGATGAAGAGGTGAGGCAATTTTACTTAAAAGGAAAAGTATAGGATGGATTGTTTTTTTTGGAAGACATTTGTGCATTATTTTTTGCATTTTGTTTTCCCAGGTTTTATAGCATTTATTTTTTATAGAAAGGAATGGATTAAAGTGTATGGTATTTTTATCGGTACAATGGTAATAGATTTGGATCATCTGATGGCAACACCTATTTTTGATTCCACTAGAAATAGTATAGGATTTCATTATTTTCATACCTATTATGCAATTGCGGTGTATTTTTTGTTGCTGTTTTTTAAAGGAAATTTCCGGATAATAGGTCTAGGTCTATTATTTCATATTATTACTGATTATCAGGATTTTGTATTTTGGTGCAAATGATATATTATTAATTTTTCCTTTCGATATTGGATTACTCATAGATTTTTTGTATTTTAACCCAATTATGAAACTAAAAGAATTTTTACATTATACTTACATTTTTCCCATTCTCTCTGTATTGTATTATTTTACAGGATTTATGGGGCATAGCCCACTCTTCGATGGAATTGCAGGTATATTGCTCACGGCAAGTGTATTGTCTGCCGTACATCATGCAGAAGTAGTGGCGCATAAAGTAGGCGAACCATATGGCACGATCATTCTCGCATTGTGTATCACTATTATTGAAGTAGCGCTAATTATTTCTTTGATGGTCGCTGGAGGTAAAGAAGCCATGACACTCGCTCGAGATACCGTATTTGCTGCTGTGATGATCATTCTAAACGGAATTTTAGGAATATGTATATTGGTGGGCGGCGTAAAGTATTTTGAGCAATATTTTGCTAGAACTTCTGCTACAACGTATCTAGTAAGTATTGTTTCTATATTGATCATTACATTAGTATTACCCAATTTTACCTCTAGTATCAACGGTCCTTTTTATAATGAAGCGCAACTTGCCTTTGTATCAATAGCCTGTTTGGTAATTTACGGCGTCTTTTTAATGGTACAAACAGTAAGACATCGCAGTTATTTTGTAAGTGTTGATGAGAATGCAGGTATACATTTTGTACCAAATAATAAGCAAACTATTGTCAGTTTTATCTTTCTAATCATTTGTCTGATTATCGTAGTTATGATGGCAAAAGGTCTATCGGGAACTATAGAAAATATGGTACAAAGTGTGGGTGCTCCAAAATCATTGGTAGGCGTTATCATTGCCGCAGTAATTTTGTTACCAGAAGGATTGGCAGCAATACGAGCAGCGAGAAATAACCAAATACAGGCGAGTCTAAACTTGGCATTGGGTTCTGCTTTGGCTAGTATTGGTCTTAGTATTCCTGCAGTTGCAGTGGTGTGTATTATCTATGATATTCCTTTGGTCTTAGGGCTTGATAAGAAAGATATTATATTGCTTTCGCTTACGGTATTTATCGTAATGTTGTCGCTGAGCAGAGGTAAAACCAATGTCCTCTATGGGACTGTTTTATTGGTAAATCTTGCGGCCTATATTTTTACCGTTATCGTACCTTAATTTTTTTTTTAAATTAATTCTTTCTCGCCATTTCCATTTTATAAGCCATAAGATTTGCGATGTTTTCTGATTTTGTAATGGCCATTGTTGCATTGAATCCAATAAAATTCTCTTCAATAGTGGTTCTCCAAAGCAAAAGCCATCTTTCGAAGTGTATCTTTTCCATTGCTTGCATTTGGTTGATGGGGAAGTGCTTCTGCATTGGGTTTCCTTTGTAGCTCATCTGCCCAAATAAGATACTTTCCCAGAAAGAGTACATCATAGGCAAATGCTTGTCCCAATCTACATTAACAACGTCCTTAAAGAAGAATCCTATCAGGTCATCTTTTATTATTTTGGTATAGAATGTATTCACAAGTAATTCTATATCTTTTCTGGTTTCTAGATTTTTCATACATCAAATTTAGATTAAATATAAATGTACATGAAGATTGTTGGAATTGATAAATTTCACATCAACAATAATTTATCTTTGCAAAAGATTTTAAAATGAATTAAAATTAAAATGACCTTTCCATTTTAAGGAAAAAATGATCAATGGATTCAAGAATTGAAAAGAAGAAAGCTTTAGAAAAGCAAAAAGAATATAAAAAATTTCTAGATAGTTTTAAGAAAAAACCACCCAAAAATCTAGATTATGTGGTACAAGAGACGCACGATGAAGTTTTTGAGAAAATAGACTGTATGCAATGTGCCAACTGTTGTAAAACTACAGGCCCAATGTACACCGATAAAGATGTGGATCGTATATCTAAGCATCTAAAAATGAAATCTGCAGACTTTGAGGCACAATTTTTAAGGATTGATGAGGATAATGATTTGGTACTGAAAGAATTACCTTGTTATTTCCTAAACGAAGATAACTCGTGTAATATCTATGATGTACGTCCAAAGGCATGCAGAGAATATCCACATACGGATAGAAAAAAAATATTTCAGATCACAGATATCATGGTAAAAAATACAGAAATCTGTCCTGCAGCATTAGATTTTGTAGAAAAATTGATGGTGAATATCAATAAGTAGATTAGATATCAAAATTATTTAAGCATAAAAAAAAGCATTGATAGACATCAATGCTTTTCCCTTTTTACAATTACTTTTCTCCATTAATCCCGGAAACAGGAATATGATAAAAGGCCGAATATTGCACTCGGCCTTACATTTATTTATACTACACCTTGAGCAAGCATTGCTTCAGCTACTTTTACGAAACCTGCAATATTAGCACCTTTTACATAGTTTACATAGCCGTCTTCGTCTTTACCATAGTCTCTACAAGCTTTGTGGATACCGATCATAATTTCTTTTAATCTAGCATCTACTTCTTCAGATGTCCAGTTTAGACGGATAGAGTTTTGTGTCATTTCTAGACCAGAAGTAGCTACACCACCAGCGTTAGACGCTTTACCAGGTGAGAACAATACTTTTTTCTCTACAAAATAGTTGATGGCGTCTAGTGTAGAAGGCATGTTAGCAGCTTCAGTTACACACAGACATCCGTTTTCAACCAATACTTTTGCATCAGATTCGTCTAGTTCGTTCTGAGTAGCAGATGGGATGGCAACATCACATTTTACTTCCCAAGGGCGCTTACCAGCATGGAATTCTGCAGATGGAAATTTTTTAGCATAGTCTTCAGCTCTGTTGTTACCAGAAGATCTTAGTTCTAATAAATAATCTATTTTATCACCAAATATTCCGTCTTTATCATAGATGTATCCGTCTGGTCCAGAGATCGTAACTACTTTGCCTCCCAATTCGTGTACTTTCTTGATAACTCCCCAAGCTACGTTTCCGAATCCTGATACAGTAACCACTTTATCTTTAAAAGTTTGTCCTATAGTTTTTAGCATTTGCTCAGCAAAGTAAACTACACCGTATCCTGTAGCTTCAGGACGGATAAGAGAACCACCGTAAGCAATACCTTTTCCTGTAAGAACACCTGTAAATTCGTTTCTTATTTTCTTGTATTGTCCGAATAAGTAACCGATTTCTCTTGCTCCTACTCCGATATCACCAGCAGGTACATCAGTCTCAGGACCAATGTGCTTGCACATCTCTGTCATAAAAGCTTGGCAAAAACGCATTACTTCAATATCACTTTTTCCTTGTGGGTCAAAATCTGATCCTCCTTTTCCACCACCCATAGGAAGTGTCGTAAGAGAGTTTTTAAATACTTGCTCGAATGCTAAGAATTTAAGCACAGATAAGTTAACAGTAGGATGAAAACGAATTCCTCCTTTGTAAGGTCCGATAGCGGAGTTCATCTGAATTCTAAAACCTCTGTTTACTTGGATTTCTCCTTTGTCATCAACCCATGGAACTCTGAAAATGATTACTCTTTCAGGTTCAGCCATTCTCTCGAGAAGCTTCATCCCGGTGTATTCTTTTTTAGTCAGAATAAACGGTATTACTGTAATAGCAACTTCTTTTACCGCTTGTAAAAATTCTGGCTCATTAGGGTTTTTTGCCTCAATTTTGGCTATAAACTCCTGAATTTTCTGGTCAATATTATATTGTTCCATATAGTTAGGTTGAATATTATGGCAACAAATTTAATTTTTTTTTCAAGATTCACAATAGCATATTTGTTATTTGTTGAAAATTTAATAATAATGTGGGAAATTATTGTTAAAATGATAATTTTAATCTAAAAATTAGTAAAAATTAAATTTTAATCTTAAATACATGCAAAATTAATAAATCGTTAATTATGCATTGACTATAAATTGTCTCCCCGAAAACGATTTTATTTTCCCCAAAAGCTCCAATTCCAAAAGTAGAGGTAAAATTTGGTGTGACGCCATTGAAATTCTCTCTATCAAGTCATCCAACGTGATATGAGGATTTTCTTGAACAGTCTCGAATATTAGTTGTTGATTTTCTGATAATTCTACCTGAATAGTGCTTTCTGGGAAGAATTCTCCTATTTTTTCGGATGCTTGATAAAAGCCCAAATTCTCGTGCAAATCTTGGATGGTGGAGATTGCTGTAGCTTTGTTCTGATAAATCAAGTGATTGCAACCTTGGCTATATTTATCGCATATTTTGCCAGGTAATGCAAATACATCTCTATTGTAGTTGTTGGCAAAGGAAGCTGTGCTTATAGAACCACCACCAAATGCTGTTTCTACTACAATTGTGGATGGCGAAATGCCTGCAACGATTCTATTTCTTTGGATGAAATTTTCCCTATCTGGTTTTCTTCGAGAATTAAATTCTGTGAGTAAGCTCCCCTTATTAGCAATTATTTTTTCTGATAGTAACCTATTTTTAGAAGGATATAATGTATGAAATCCATGTGCTAAAACTGCAACTGTAGGGATTTTATGTTGTAGGGATTGCTCGTGTACTTCCTTGTCCACACCCAATGCCAAACCACTAATACTGAGAAAAGGATAGTTTTTGGAGTCATCGAAAAAATCTTCAAGAAATTTTTTGCCATAGGAGGTCATATTTCGTGTTCCAACGATACTTAGTGGCTTCAACGTAGAATTGAAGTTTCCTTTTTGATATAATATAGAAGGCGCATCTTCACATTCCTTCAGTAAAAAAGGCAGCTGATTTTGATGTCTAAGGTTGATGGTGATATTATTCTTTTCGCAAAATTGAATTTCATTTTCTGCAAATTGCAGGTGCGCGGGGTTTCCGATGTCAGAAACTATTTTTCTTCCTATTCCATCGATTTTACTCAGTTCTCTTAACGGTGTTTCCCAAATAGTTTTTGCACTCCCGAAGGCTCGTACTAATTTGTAAAAATTCATATCACCAATGTATTTACATTCGCGAAGTGCGATAGAGTAGAGTTGTTCTTCAGTATACATCTTAATGTGCTTGTAATTACGAATTTACTATTATTTTAAATTAAATAAATAAAATATTCGTTAAGATTGCTGAGATACCTTTAATAAATAAAATTCCCTCAAGAAGCAAAGCTTCTTGAGGGAATAAAATAATAGTTGATTAAGATTATTTCTTAATTAATCCTAGCTCTACTAATCTTTCGTAAAGGAAGTTTCCTGCTGTAGTATCTTCATACAATTTTGGATGTTCTTCATCGATACAGTTTTCTAACGCATTCAGAGACATTTCGCTCACGGGATGCATAAAGAAAGGAATAGAGTATCTTGAAGTTCCCCACAATTCTCTAGGCGGATTTACCACTCTGTGGATGGTAGATTTTAGCTTGTTATTGGTATGTCTAGATAACATATCTCCTACATTGATCACCAATTCGTCTGGTTCTGCAATTGCATCTATCCATTCTCCATCATGATTTTGTACCTGAAGACCTTTCCCCTGAGAACCCATCAATAGAGTAATAAGATTGATGTCACCGTGCGCAGCTGCTCTTACAGCATCATCTGGCTCTTGGGTAATGGGTGGATAATGGATTGGTCTTAGGATAGAATTACCTTCAGCAATTTTATCATCAAAATAAAATTCGTCTAAACCTAAATAGATTGCCAAAGCTTGTAAAACTGATTTCCCAGTTTTCTCTAGCATCTTGTACGTTTGTTCTCCAACTTCATTAAATTTGGGAAGCTCTTCTACGAATACATTGTCAGGATATTCCTGTTTGTATTTGGAGTCTTCATCTACATATTGTCCGAAGTGCCAAAATTCTTTTAAGTCTCCTTTTTTAAAACCTTTTGCAGTCTCTCGCCCGAATCCTACGTAGCCTCTTTGGCCACCAATTCCTGGGATTTCATACTTTCTTTTGGTTTCTACAGGAAGATCAAAAAAGTTTTTTACCTCTCCATACAACTCCTCTACTAACTCATCACTCAGGTAATGGCCTTTAAGGGCAACAAAACCAATTTCTTCGTAAGCTTTTCCGATTTCATTTACAAATTTCTGTTTGCGTTCCGGGTTACCCGAAAGGAAATCACGCAGGTCTACACTAGGTATTTTATCCATTTTATAGAAATTTTACGTTCTGCAAAATTACGCTTTTTTTAAATTAAATGATTTCAGAATTAATAATTTATAAACTAAATTTGCTTTATGAAAAAATATTCTTCCAAACGTAGCATTCAGGTGCTAGCTAATCTTTTTCAGCAGTACAATGTATTAGATATTATAGTCTCTCCAGGATCTCGTAATGCGCCCTTGGCTATTCATTTTTCAGAGATAGATGCCTTTAATTGTTATAGTATTGTAGACGAAAGAAGTGCTGCTTTTGTAGGTTTGGGAATGGCAAAGAGCGAAAAAAAACCTGTAGCAATTACTTGCACCAGTGGTTCTGCCGCTGCCAACTATTATCCTGCGATTACAGAAGCTTTTTATGCTAATATACCATTGCTTATCGTTACTGCAGATCGTCCAACCGATTTTGTAGATATTTTTGATGGGCAAACGATCAGGCAGAATAATCTTTTTCATCAGCATTCTTACGGAGATTTTCAGTTGTTAGAAGACAGCAAAGAAAATTCTGAAGAAACCAATTCTTCCATTATCAAGAAAGCGATAGAGCTTTGTATAGAAAAACAAGGTCCCGTACATATCAATATTCCGTTGGAAGAACCTTTATACGATTTAGTTTCAGAATTACCTACTTTCCCAGAAGTAGAAAAGACGATAAAAATTAAAGATTTCGAAATTTCTTCAAATATCATCGCAGAGTGGAACACTTCTCAGCGCATTATGATTCTTGTAGGAACTCGCGATTACAGTGCAGAATTGGAAAGCCAACTTTCGCAATTGGTAAAAAATCACTCGGTTGTAATTTTATCAGAAGCCAATTCTAATCTTCATCACGAGAAATTTTTCAGGCATATTGATCGTTATATTTTCAATTTCACAGATGAAGATTATCTTCAGTATGCTCCAGATTTATTAATCACGGTGGGACAGAATGTAGTTTCCAAAAAAGTAAAACAATTCCTAAGAAAAGCAAAACCAAAGCAACATTGGCATTTGGATGAGGTTTGGCAGCCTGATACCTACTATTGCTTAACCCAAAAATTGGAGGTGAAACCAGAAGTGTTTTTCTCCAAATTGCTAAATTCTATCAATCTAGAACCAAGACCTTATTACAATTTGTGGGACGTTTTGCGAGATAAAAAAGATGCGAAACATCAATCTTTCCTTAATTTGGTAGAGTTTTCGGATTTTTATTTCTTTAATACCGTTTCTAGAAGAATTCCAGAAAATTATAATATTCATTTTAGCAATAGTTCGGCGATACGATATGCACAACTTTTCGAGCTTGGAAAAAGAAGAATCTATTGCAATAGAGGAACAAGCGGAATAGACGGTTCTACTTCTACAGCAATGGGATTTGCCATAAAAAATACAAATCCTACACTTTTGATTACCGGAGATCTTAGTTTCTTCTATGACATCAACGGACTTTGGAATCAGTATATTCCACCTTTTACAAGAATTATTATCTTTAATAATGGAGAAGGAAATATCTTTAAAATAATTCCTGGTCCAGGAAATGCCAATACTAATACGGTAGACGAGTTTATTGCAACGCAGCATCACAAAAATGCCGAAATGATGGCGAAACATTTTGGTTTCTCTTATATAAAAGTGGAAGATGATGGTACATTAGATCGCGTTTTGGATAATTTCTTTAAGGCAGACATACAACCTAAAATCATGGAGGTTTCTACCCAAGGCAAAAATAATGCAGAGATACAAAAAGCATATTTTAATTATTTAAAATCAAAATTTTAGTCTAAAAATAACAAATCCTTTTACATCAACAGTAGAAGGATTTTTTTATCAATATAAACAAAACAATTAGTTTTTATAAATGCTCTTTTCAGGTAGATTATTAATTTTGTCGATAGAATAAATGAACATATCATCGAAATCATTCATCGCATTGATAAGCTGAAAATGTGAATATTCTTTGATGTTCTGCAATGTAATATCGGCTTCTTTTATTTTTTTCTTTTTCAAAAGATATTGCCTTTGTACACCATTCAGAAGATAAGTTTTTGGCGTGTACCAATCTTTACCTTTCAAAAACAAAAGATTAGAAAAAGAAGTGTCTGTAATGTGGTTATTTTTCACGATGATAATTTCTCCCGCTCGAGATTTCATCTTCATTTTTTCTAATTCTTTGCGGTCTTCAAACTTAAAAGAATAGTCGAAACTATTATTTTCCACCAATTGAAAATCCAAGATTTCGGGGATTGCATACGGAATCATTTGCGTACGGACGCGCTTATCCAGATCATAGATTATTTTAAACTTATAAAGTCCGTCTTCATCATGTTCTAGTTTTTTGAAGATTTTCTCCAAATCTATCGAGCCTTCCTTCCCAAAATGAGTGAAAGTTTGATCTACACGTTTCTGATGATATTCTAGCAGGAATAATTCCTGATCTTCTATTTTGATACTTTCAATAAATTGGGACATAGATTTTATTTTTCATTTCCTGATACTCATCTTCTAACGCACTCATGTGGGTAATACCGCCACCGCTCTTAAAATATAATTGATTATTTTCTTTCTCTATAAACCGTATCATTACTGCGCTATCTAGATTTTCGCCATCAAACCAACCACATACTCCAGTGTAAAATCCTCTATTAAAACCTTCGGCATCCAATACAATTTCTAGCGTTTTTTTCTTCGGCGCTCCCAAAATAGAACCTGCTGGCAACAATTTTTGCATAATGCTTCCTATTTTACCCTGAAATTCGGGTTTCAAATCGCCAGATATTTTAGAACTCATCGCAAGCAAGTTCTTTTGTTGAGTTTTTAAAAAATCAATCCTCTGAAAATCGTTTACATTTACCTCATCAGCAATTCTACTCAGATCATTTCTCAAAAGATCAACTACGGTATAATGTTCTGCTTTTTCTTTTTTATCGTTTTTCAAAATTTCTTCTGCATTATCTATAGATGCATCTATTGTCCCTTTCATCGGATAAGTAAAGATTTTGTTGTCGATAATTTTAACAAAAATTTCAGGTGAAAAAAATACGAATTTATCCTGATATAAAACTTTGTATTTTGCATGAGATCGATAAAAAATTTCCTCTAGAGACAAATTGGTTTCAATCTTTGTTTTTCTGGTGTAGTTGGCGAGGTAGGAATTGCCAAGTTTAAGCTGATTTTGCACTTTTACAAAGCCTTCTCTGAAGCTTTCTAGCGTTTCTGGATAAGCATTCCAAACAATATCCTTGGTAATTGGATGTTCTATTTTTTTAGTTTTAAAATTTTCAAAATCTATTTGTAAACCGTTTTTTTCAATTTCTGGTTCTGTGAAAATTTCAATTTGGTTCACTAAAAAGTCGATGATGAAGAAAAAAGGAACTTTCTGCTGAGAAAGCTCATCCATTTGAGTAAATTTTTGATGATTTGCCGAAAACATTTCGCAAAAGTAGTTATTGATGTTTACTTTTGCATAAAATATTTTTTAATGCAGCAGAATTATCCACAAAAACCTACCATCGAATTGATCCTAAAGCAGGCTTTCTATTATTGGAACAAAACTTTGCTTTACCAACTGTTATTTTCTATTGTTTATCTTGGTATTTTCTTTAGTGTCTTTTTGTTTTTCTCTGGAAAATATGATATTATGAACCAATTTTTGGCAGCGGCTAATACTTATATGCAAGTGGGACCATCTGGGATGGATGCTTACAAAACAGAGATAGCCACTATTATGGCAACGCCAGGGTTTGAGAATTTTTATCTAGCAATTGTTGGAGTCAGTGTATTTTTATATCCCCTAAACATTGGTTTCTTCGAAATCTATAGGAAAATAGACGCTATAGAACCTATAATAATGGGAGATTTGTTTGCGGGATACAATGGTCTGACGTTTTTCAAGTTTATTAGTTATTATATTTTTTGGTTTTTTCTTTATTCTATGATTGTTCAGACGCTTATACTCCCTTTTATTTGGGTATTATGTACTTTGCTTGTTGCTCCATTGATGTACTTTCAGAATAGAAGAATTTTTGAGGCAATTTCTATCAATTTTTCAGTTCTGAAAGCTCATTTTTTACCCATTTTTGTTTGTGTAATTGTCGCTTTTTTGTTTAAATATATCGGTTTTGCTTTATGTATAGTGGGGGCATTATTTACCTTCCCAATTTGGAATGCGATAATATATTCATTGTATAAGTCTATTTTCAATGAGAAAAGTTAAAATTGATATTGCATGATGCATTGTTCTCAGAAAAAAATTACATTTGAGAACCAGTAAAATCATAAATTATGTCGAATAACGAAAATCAAATCAGTGGAGTTGCCATAAAGCAAGTAGCCTTGATAGCCATTATCCTCATTTCATTGGGGCTAATATGCTATCATCTAGCTCTATTTGTGCCCTCTGTATTAGGGGCTATTACCATCTATGTAGTCTGTAGAAAGTATAATTTTTATCTGCAAGAAGAAAAGAAGTGGAAACCCTGGGCAGCCTCGTTGTTCCTTATGTTGGCAAGTTTATTAATCATTATTCTTCCTGTCTATTTTATTGCAGATCTTTTGATAGAAAAATTAGGAAATGCGCAGGCATACATGGAGAAGTTTAATGTTTTTGTAGATAAAATTCATGATTTTATTTATTCTAAAACAAATTTTGATATTCTAAGTAAAGAAAATTTAGACAAACTGAAATCATCTGCGGGTAGATTTTCAACTTCTGCCGTGAGTGGTACTTTTAATACCCTTACTGTAATAATATCGATGTATTTTATTCTTTATTTCTTATTTGAAAAAGGAAGATTATTCGAACGTATACTTACCAGTTCTGCTCCTCTAAAGAGAGCGAATATTTCTTTGATTGGTGAGAAAATGAGAAAATTGATCATCGCTAATGCCATTGGAATACCAGTAGTTGCACTGGGGCAAGGTCTAGTAGCAATGGTGGGTTATTTTATTTTTGGTGCTCCGAGTCCTATTTTATTATTTGCACTTACCGCAGCTGCTTCTATGATTCCTATTGTAGGCGCTGCCATTATCTATGTGCCTATCTGTATTTTTATGATAGCGGAAGGGAATAATGGACAAGGGATAGGATTGGCAATTTATTGCTTGATAGTGGTAGGTCTTACGGATAATCTTTTACGATTTACTTTACTTAAAAAACTAGAAGATATACATCCCCTGAATACGGTTTTCGGAATTATTATGGGGATGAATTTATTCGGATTCATGGGGTTGGTGTTTGGTCCTATCTTAATATCGCTCACTCTATTACTAATACAAGTGTACAGAGATGAGTTTTCTGATGACGATACTCCAGAACTTACACTTAATCATAAGGATGATGTGCCAGAAAAAAAAGTTGACTTAATATTATAATCTTAAAATGGAACAAGGTATAAATCCTGAAGTATTAAAAGAAATATGCATCATAGAAATGCCTTTTGGGAAACACAAAGGGATGTTGCTGGTAGATTTGCCAGTGAGTTATCTAGAGTGGTTTCACAGACAAGGTATGCCTCCCGGAAAATTGGGAATGCAACTTTCTACAATCTACGAAATACAAATAAATGGACTAATGGATCTTCTGACGCCTTTGCGTACCAAGACAGATCCTCAAAAACCTAATAAACCTAGAGTTTATAAATTCTAA
>NZ_JAZQRK010000056.1:0-39695 GCF_045629545.1 Chryseobacterium sp.
AATAAAACAATGGCTAGAAAAATATCATTATCGAAAGCATCAAGGAATTAAAAATAAACCCCAAAATAAATACACCAAAGCAGCTTAAAATCCAACTAAGAAATACTAATTTTTGGTCCAGTGAAACGAGGGTAACTTAATCCAATATTGTCTGTTCTGTTAATAATTTCTTTTTTTCAGCATCTACATACTCAATAAAATCACTTGCAAAAATCCAGGATGAACCTAACCTAATTGCACTATTTTCATATGTTAAGAAGTCATCATTTCTTTTAGTTTTTAGATTAGGGATTTTATTTCCACTTTCATCTAAGATAGGATCCTTTCTGCTACCACCGTGAGTATTTATATAAATATTATCAGCTTTTAAATTACCTAAGTATGCTTTCAATTTAATACTTGCATTTTTTATTGAACTTGCATCTATCACTTTCCAACCATTATCTTCGAATTCTTGGTTTATAAATGCACCTGCATCTTCATTTCTTAAAAAATTCAAAATGATATTTGTTAAAGGTGGAGGAAGCATATCTTCTGCTTTCGGCAATTCCATTGGTACATAATCTCCGATTAAAGTACCATCTTTGCCTTCCCATATATTTTTTTCTTGTGCATGGATTGTTATATTTCCGTCAAAAGCATGGATAATTGTATCACCTTTACTGGTGTACAATATCTCTCCCTCGCAAATTGTTATCTTACTCATAATTTAGGCATCATTAGATTTTTCACCACTTAAACGTTGCATGTTTGCGGAAGCATTTGCTTGTATATTACTTTCAGAATTAATGCCAACTTGCTTTCCATGTACTTTTCTTGCTTCTTCGGTATGAGATTCTATATTTCCTTTCACATGTTCCATTAGTCTACCAGTAATAAACATACTTGCATCACCTATAACTGAAGTCAATTTCATTCCGCCAACACTTTGTGTGGTATTCATCCCAACAGATTGACTTCTATTCATTCCGATTGTATCGGTTTGGTTTTGTCCAACTGTCGTGTTCATACTTTCAGAAACATTAATATTCATGTTTTTACAATTCAGCGTCATTGTTTCAGGAGCAGTAATATTGATATTACTTCCTGTTGTGTCTAAGTGAATTTCATTACCCGATTTATCTGTAATAACAATACTTTCGTCTTCGGTAAAAACAACTTTATGTCCGCTTCTGGTTTGGATAGATTTTACTCGATTATCGGTTCCACCACCCAATCCTACTTGTCCATGAAACATTCCTCCCATTACGAAAGGTCTATCGGGATGATTGTGTACAAAACCTACCATTACTTGGTCGCCAACTTCGGGGATGGCGACGTAGCCACGGTTTTGGCTTACTTGGTCGGTTCCGCCTGTGTCAGGAGACATCATGCGGATAAAATTGGTGGTGTCGTGCAGCTGCCAATCGAATTTTACCGTTACTCTTCCTTGCCCTAAAGGATCGGTATTAGAAATCACGGTGGCAGGTTGAGGTTGAGCAATCGGAACAGTAAAGTCGGGTTTGGGCATATAGCCAGTGTCAGAAGCAATGGCTTTAAATGTACCTTTGTAATGTCCTAGCGTATTAATTTCGTGGGTAACCTCAGTCATCATGAGCCTTGTAAAATAAGTAGTCTTATTGCTGTCGGTTTGTCTCATCAAAATATCAGCAACACAACCAGGATATAAAAAATGGGTAGAGTAGTATTCCCCGAAACAGTAAACACTTCTACAGCTTTGCTTCCCGATGTGCTGGTTTGAGAATTTACCACATCCATATCGGTTGTTGCTTTTATGGGAGCAACTTGTAGAGACGGAGTTTTGAAAATGCTATTGTTGTTTTTATAAGATGTTTCAGCTAGCTCACTTTTATGAGAAATTAAGGTATCTCCAGAAGTGAGTTTAGTATTTGTACTAGAGTTATAACCATAGAAACTAGGTTTGATGTAAACAGCTTTAAGTTCTACATACACGTCTGTGATATTGCTTCCGTAGATAAGTTCCAAAGCAGGATTAGGAGCAGGCATACTCCCAAAATGCAAAACTTCCCCATCATAATAAAATTGTTCTCCATAGGCTTCTGCCATTCTGCATAGGTAATTGTAATGCGTCTCGTTGTATTGGGAAGAATAATAAATTTGAGAATCTGCTTTTGTATTTATTCTTACATCATAGTCATCTCTATTCACGTTGATCCCTTGTTTTATAACCTGAGTTGCAATAATCCCCATATTTACAGGGTTTTCTCCTCCAAAACTCTGGGTATGTGGCGCAGCATCCAACAAAATAGTAGGGCTGAACCCTTGTAAGACGATATTTCCTAAACTATGGCTATCTTGGCTAAAACCTACTTTTGTAATCACGCCCACAAATGTTCTTTCTGGGCTGTCTTTAGTCTCAAAATCTCTATACGAAATCACAGTAGTCAATCTTTTACCCAAAAATTTGTTTGCTTGGTCTAGTTGATGATTTTGTCTTTCGGATAAAGCATCATGAGGAAGTATCAATTCAAATTCATGATGGGTTGTGGCACTTTGTTTAAGCTTAAAATGATTAAACTGTTCTATCTTTTTCCCCTCAATATGAATGCCTACTTTTACCACTCTGTTAATTCCCGCAATGTGATTGTCTTTTATACCCTGAGAATTGTTGGGTGCTTTGTAATGATCAGGTTTGAAAAATACATCTTCAGGATTGTTATTTTTTTTCATGCAAATTGTGTTTTGTGTTGATTTTATGTTAAATATAAAACTATTCAAATGTAAAAAATATTTAATCATAAAAGATATAAAGAGACAGTAAATCCTTCTTTTTCATAAAAGAAGCTCAATTTTAATCATAAAAAAAAACGGATAAAAATCCGTTCTTATGTTATTTAATTTAAAATTTATTCAGCATCATATTCCGTCACATCTAAAAAGGTAAGTATCCAATGATTGTTAGATTTCGTGAGGATAAAACGAATTCCGTTTGGCGCATTGTCATTGGTGTTGTTCTCCGCGAGGGTGACATACACTGAATTTTTGGGATCCGAATTCATTTTAAAATTAGGTTGTTCGTATAAAGAATCAGAAAAGTAAGCTTTGATGTAATCATTTACGATATTCGAGTTTTGCTGTACAAATAATCCTTCAGTTCTCCACATATAGTTGCCAGAATCATAGTTGGGAACCTCATCAAACTGTATTTTAAATTTATTTTTTATATCCCAAGGCTTTTTTATAAAACCAAAAGGCATGGAGAAATCTACTTCTTCATTAAGGACAAAACCTACATTTCCACCGTTTTTGAAAAATACACCAACTCCCAAATCGTGGTCGATGTATTTATTCATTATTTTCGCATTTTTTGTTTGGAAACCTTTTAAGATTTCTGTAACGATAGTTGTGAGTTCTTTTTCGTCATTTTTATTTTGTGCAAATCCCAAGCTAAATGCAAAGAGTAAAAGTAATATTAAAATGTTTTTTTTCATCTTGTGTTTTTATAAGTTTAAAAATTTTCCAGATACATAATACCAACGGTCTTTTTGGTTTTTGAAAAGTGAAAGTTCGTGGTGCAGCTGTGGTGTGCCTTCTTCATCAGTATAATAAGCTTTAAACTCAACTTGATTTTCGGATGGCGTTTGTACAATTTCCAATTTCGTCCACTTATTGATTTCACCCCATTCTTGTAGATCAGCTGTATTGTGAAGTTTGCGTTTGGGTGGATAAGTGGTTTCCATTAAATATTTACCATTGGGTATGGCAAATGCCGAAAATCTAGATCTCATTAATGCTTCTGCAGTAGGAGCGTGCTTTACTTGTGTATGATAGGGTTTGCAGCAATCTTCATAGGGTTTACCGGAGCAGCATGGGCAATTGTTCATTATTACTATTTTTTTAAAATTTAAATTCAAATATAAAGATAAATCCACAATCTAATAATTTGTCAAATTTCATATCGGCAGATTTCAAAAATAGCGCTCTACAAGAATTTATATATAGATATGATAAATTGAAATATATAATTTCATTTGAGGATGTGAATAATAAAGGGGTTTTATGCTATTGTTTTTAATCAAAAAACGGGTTATAAGTATTATTATCATTAATATTTTAAAAAATTATTAAAAATTATCAAAAAATTAACTTTTTCATGAAATTTTAATAATAATTTTGAAATTCCAAATCAATATTAAAATGAAAAATAAAACTCTTTTTTCTGTTGTTGCAGTAAGTATTGCAGCACTTTTTTATGGTCAACAAGGAGACATTGCTCCTCAGCCCAAAAATCTTTATCCTTCATTTGTAGAATTTACAACTGCCAACGCTCCCGCATTTGTAAAGGGTAAATTTTTTAATAATGAAAATGCGAAAACAGGGAAAGGTCCCGAAGCACAATTTTTGCAAGCGGATAAGGATAAGTCTGGATACGAGCATTATCGTTTTCAGCAAACTCTCAATGGATATCCTATTGAAGGGGCATTTTTTATACAGCATGTACAAAATGGGAAGTTGATGTCTCAAAATGGAGTAATGGTGAAAGATTTTTCGCCAGAAACCATTGATGCTAGAGTGGCAACACTTCAGCCAGCAGCTGCTTTAGAGTCGGCCAAAAGATTTGTAGGAGCTAGTGAGTACAAATGGGAAATTGCTAGTGAGGAAGAATTTTTGAAAAAAGAAACAGGAAATCCTAGTTCAACATTTTTACCAAAAGGAGAATTGGTTTATTACAACCAAGGTTCTGAATTTGATGCAGCAAAATTAAGGCTTGCTTACAAGTTTGATATCTATGCACATGCTCCAGCTTCAAGAAAAATCGTCTATGTAGATGCTAAAACTGGAGAAATACTAGGGACTAATGAGCTTATAAAAACATTATTTAACGAAAGTACTCATCAAGAGTTACTTCACCACAATAATTCAGCTTCCATAGCACGATCTATTCTTACAAACGCTACGGGTTCTGCAGTAACTGCATATAGTGGAACTCAAGCTATAACTACAGACTACACGGGATCTACATACAGATTGAAAGAAACGGGTAGAGGGAACGGAATTGAAACTTACAACTTAAAAAAATCTACCAGCTACAGTGCCGCAGTAGACTTCACAGATGCTGATAACACCTGGAATAACGTAAATAGCACCGAAGATCAATATGCCACGGATGCACATTGGGGATCTGAAAAAGTATATGACTATTATAAAAATGCCTACGGAAGAAATGGTATTGATGGTTCTGGTATGAAGATGCTAAGTTATGTACATTATAGCTCAAACTATCTCAATGCCTATTGGGATGGAAGCAGAATGACCTATGGTGATGGTAATTCTAGCACTACGCCTCTTACTTCTCTTGATATTGTGGGACACGAGATGACCCATGGTATAACAGAAAGAACATCAAACCTTGCTTACCGTGGTGAATCTGGAGCTCTAAATGAAGCGTATAGTGATATATTAGGAGTAGCAGTGGAATTTGCTGCAAAACCCACTACTGCTAATTGGCTTATGGGAGATCAAATTGGGATGACTTTCAGAAGTATGAGTAATCCAAACCAATATCAACAACCAGATACTTATAAAGGTACTAATTGGTATAATATTGTAGGATGTACACCTTCAATAGACACAGATCAATGCGGCGTTCATACCAATTCTGGAGTTTTGAATTATTGGTTTTATTTACTAACAAATGGAGGAATTGGGACAAATGACATCAACAATGCATTCTCTGTAAGTGGAATTGGTATTGTGAAAGCAGCCGCAATTGCTTACAGAACCAATACCAATTATTTGGGTTCATCTTCTACTTATGCGGATGCAAGAACCTATTCTATAAAATCTGCAGAGGATTTATACGGAGTTGGTAGCAATGAAGCAAACCAAGTAATGAATGCTTTCTATGCTGTAGGAATTGGTACAGCTGCAGGATCTGGTGGTACTACTTCTTGTGTAGCTCCTTCTGCATTGGCATCATCTGCAATTACTCAAACTACTGCAACAGTAAGTTGGGGTGCAGTTTCAGGTTCTACAGGGTACACTTTCGAATATAAACCAACCACTTTATCTACATGGATTGCTACTACGAGTACAGCAACGTCTAGAAGTCTAACAGGATTAACAGCAGGTACAACATATGATATAAGAGTGAAAAACAATTGTAATTCTACTTCTAGCAGTGGTTACACTACATCTCAATTTGTATCTACTGCTGTTACAGGATCTTGTTCTCAAAATTATGAGTCTAATAATACAGTAGCAACTGCCTATGCATTATCCGCACTGAATACAGATTATAATGCCGCAATACAAGCTTCTGGAGATATAGATTGGTACAAAATTACATTCTCAACGGGTGGACAAATTACATTTAAACTAAGTAATTTAGTTCATGATGTAGATTTGAAATTATTCTCTAGTGATGGTACTACTACTTTGAAATCTTCTGTGAATGCTGGTACTACAGCAGAAAAAATACAATACACTGTAACCGCAGGAACCTACTACATCAAAGTATATCCATACTCAGGATTTAATGCTAATTCTTGCTATGCACTAAGAGTAGAATCTGGATACACAATGAATGGAATTAATGGTGGTGATGCACCTCGTAATAATGATTTGATCAATGATGAAATCAAATTGTACCCGAATCCAGCAACCGATTATGTGACAGTATCTCTTCCTGAAAAACTAGCGAAGGATGCAACAGCGCGTATTTTTGATATGTCTGGAAATCTGAAAATGACTACAAAAATGGACAGAGCTACTCAGCAAATCAATGTTTCTACGCTTAATCAAGGAATCTATATCATAAAAATTGAGACCTATGACGAACCAGTAGTATTGAAATTTATCAAAAAATAAATTGACCGTATTTTTATAATTAATAAAACCGCTTCCTATCGAAGCGGTTTTATTTTGATTTAAAATGTTTTATTTAAACAAAACTTATTTAATAAATCCTCTATTTCTAAGTAAAGGTTGAATATCAGGATTGTGACCTGTAAAATCTCTAAAAGCTTGGTTTAAGTCTACAGAATTACCTACAGATAAAATATACTTTCTGAAGCGGTCTCCGTTTTCCCGCGTTAGACCGCCATTGTTATTTATCCATTCCCATGCATCGCTATCCAAAGTTTCAGACCAAAGATAGGCGTAGTAACCCGCCGAATATCCGCCGCCCCAAATGTGTGCAAAATAAGGAGTATGGTATCTCGGAGGCACGGTTGCCAAAGTATATCCGTGGTTTTTTAATGATTGCTTTTCGAAATCCAAAACAGGGATGAGTTGCGCTTCGCTGGTTACCGAATGCCAATCCATATCTACCGAAGCTGCCGATACCAGCTCGGTTGTCATATATCCTTGGTTGAAGGTAGCTGCTTTTTTTATCTTGTCTACCAATGTCTGAGGGATGGGTTGCTTGGTTTCGTAGTGTATCGCATAGTTATTCAGAATTACGGGATCCAAAGCCCAATGCTCGTTGATCTGAGAAGGAAATTCTACAAAATCTCTAGGCACATTGGTTCCGGATAACGACGGATATTTCTGGTTGGCAAACATCCCATGTATAGAATGCCCAAACTCATGAAACATCGTAGAAACGTCATCATAGCTTATAAGTGATGGTTTTCCGGGTGCCGGTTTTTGATAATTAAAACAATTCACGATAACCGGTTTTGTGCCCAACAAATGAGATTGTTCTACAAAATTGCTCATCCAAGCACCACCACTTTTAGAGTCTCTAGTATAGAAATCTAAGTAGTAGATGGCTAAAGATTTTCCGTCATGATCGAACACTTCATAGGCAACTACATCAGGATGATAGGTTGGCAAGTCTGTTCTTTTTTTGAAGCTAATTCCATAGAATTGTTCAGCTGCATAGAAAACTCCTTTTTCTAGAACCGTAGTTACCTCAAAGTAAGGTCTTATTTGGTTTTCATCAAGATCATATTTGGCTTTTCTCACTTGTTCTGCATAGAAATTCCAATCCCAAGGCTCTACAGTGAAACCACCTTTTTGTTGATCGATGAGGTTTTGTATGTCTTTTGCTTCGCGCTGAGCCGTTTCTACAGCAGGTTTTGCAAGTTGGTTCATTAGATTTACGGCAGCTTCTGGAGTTTTTGCCATTTGATCTTGCAATTTCCATTCAGCGAAGCTTTTTTTACCTAAGATTTGTGCTTTTTTAAGTCGAGTAGCAGCCAATTTTTCGATGGTTTCGCGTGTATCGTTGCCATCATTTTTTTCAGCTCTAAGCCAAGAAGCTTTATAGAGTTTTTCTCTAGATGCTCTGTTTTTAAGATTTTGCAATAAGGGCTGTTGCGTAGTATTTTGTAATGCCAACAAATATTTACCAGGTTGCCCTGCATTTTTAGCGTCAATTTTTGCAGCATCAATATCATCCTGCGAAAGTCCATCAAGCTCTTTTGCATCAGAGAAAAAAACGCCACCTTGTTTTCTTGCTTCCAATAATTTGTTGGAATACTGAGTAGAAAGTGAAGCCAACTGTTGGTTAACTTGTTTTAGCTTTTCTTTATCAACAGAGGAAAGATTGGCACCAGCAATTTCGAAATTTTGCTTGTAAAATTGGAGCAATTTTTTACTTTCTGAATCCAAGCCATTTTCTGAGATCGATTTTATTCTGCTATAAAGCTGATCGTTCAAAAGCATTTTGTCAGAATGTGCTGCAAATATTGGAGCATATTCTTCATCTAATGCTTGTAAAATAGGGTTGGTATTTGCGCTGGTAAGATTAGAAAAAATAATCATAGATCTTTTCAGTATTTCTCCACTTTTTTCCAAGGCAACAATGGTATTTTCGAATGTTGGATTTTCAGCATTTGTTGCAATTTTTAAAATTTCGGCATCATGTTGTTTCAATCCGAAATCAAATGCAGGCTTGAAATGTTGATCTTTAATTTTATCAAATTCTGGTGCTTCATACTGAAGATTGCTCTTCTTCATCAAAGGGTTGGAAGAGAGAGTAGCGTCTGGTACAGGGATTTCCTGTGATAGGTTGTTTGTTGTCATTGTAGTACATGAGTAATTGAATGCCAAAGCAGAAATTAACAATACAGATGAAATATTTTTCATAAATTAGTTGTTATTAAAGTATAAAGATACTCAAACCAAAATTATAAATAAATCATTATGAAAGGTAAAACTCTATTATTGCTCTCCGGATTGGCACTAGTGGCTTCTTGTAAAGAAAATAATCAGGTAAAAGACAAGAAAACACAATGGTTACCAGATGTTACCAAAGAGGATCATGGTTCCTTACAACAAAAAGAAGTTATCGGAGATTTTGATGAAATTGAAGTGTCACAATCTATTAAAGCAGAAATAATCAAAGCAGATGTAGAAAAAATTGTGATTTCTGCACCTTCTAATATCCTTAATGAAATTTTGGTAGAACAATCTGGCGGAAAAGTTCATATCCACTACAAATCTGGAGTTAGGGTAATTAATGCGGTGGATGTTACTGCAAAAATATATGCTAGAGATTTTTCAAAGGTAAAAGCCAATTCTTCAGCTTCAATAGCAATAAAAGATAAATTTGTACAAGACAAAACGGATATAGAGGTTTCTAGTTCGGGGGCTGTTACAGGTAATCTGGAAGCAAACAATTTGGATATTTCTACAGACAGCAGTGGTAGTTTTGACGGCGAAATCTGGGCAATAAATCTAGATGCAGAGGCAGAATCTGCAGGAAGTATTATTATCAAAGGAAAATCTAAAAATGCTACTATTAACACATCTTCTGGAGGAAGTATTTCTGCAAAGCAGATGATGGTAGAAAATGTGAAGGCAGATGCATCTAGTGGCGCTAATGTAGAAATATCTGTCTCACATAGCGTTGATGCAGAGGCATCTTCAGGAGGAAGTGTTTCCGTATTCAAAACAGGAAATCTAAGTGTAGTAAGGAAGGAAGAAAGTAGTGGCGGAAGTGCAACGATCCAATAGTTTACAACAAAGATTCCTCTTCTTCGTCTTCTTCCACAGAAGCAGAGCCTTCCCAATCTTTACCATCAAAATTAAGATTATCATAAGCTAATAAATCCTCCTCTTTTTGGAGGATTTCTTTTGTTGTAAAAAGTAATAAATCGTCCTCATCTTCTCTAGATTTAGACAATTTTCTGATGGAAGCTTTATCTATCGCCATAAATCTTTGTCCTAGTCTTCTTGCAGCATACTTTCGCATGCCAGTTTCGTGAAGAACGTCTACAGCCATATCTACTGCGGTTCCTAATGTTTCTCTGTAGATGTTTTTTACGCCACTATTTAGGAAGTTGTAGGCATCGATTCTGTTTTTAGCTCTTACAAAAATTTTCACGTGTGGATAATGTTCTAAAACCACATCAGCAATAAATTTATTATCCTCTGGCGCATCCAAGCAAAGTACTAGTATTTCCGCATTTTCTATACCTGCAGCTCGAAGTGTAGGGATCTTGGTTGCGTCGCCATAATAAACTTTAAATCCATAATTTCTTAACAATTTTACTCGATCCGAATCTCTGTCAAGTACCGTTGCCATAGTTTTGTTAGCTTTCAGCAATCTTCCAACAGTACTTCCAAAATGCCCGAACCCAACTATGATAATTTTTTTCTGCGCAATATTATTTTCGTGAATATCAAATTCTTCATCTTCTTTCGGGACTTCTTTAATGAATCTTGGGGTGATTATCTTATCATTTATAATTAATAAAAACGGTGTAATGCACATCGTAATAGCCGTAACAGCCATCATTTGAGCATTTAGTTTAGGGTCTACGAGATATAGATCTGAAGCGTAATTGATCAAAACAAAAGCAAATTCTCCCACCTGAGATAATGCGAAGGCATAAAATAACCCTTGTGGAGTATTCATCTTGAAAAAACGAGCTATAGAAAACAATACAACGAATTTTACGATCAAGACAATAACAACGGTACTCAGTATAAATGCAGTATCTTCTAGAATAATATTAAAATTAATAGTAGATCCTACACTCACGAAAAAAACAGCCAACAATAATCCCTTGAATGGATTGATCTGCGCTTCCAGCTCATGTTTGAATTCACTATTGGCAAGCATTACACCTGCCAAGAAAGCGCCTAATGCGGGTGATAATCCTATAGAAACCATCAATTCTGATACGCCAATTACTAAGAATAATGATGATGCGGTAAGCAACTCGTTCATCCCAGATTTGGACACATAACGTAAGAAAGGAACAAATACATATTTTCCCAATAAAATCAGTATGGCAACCCCGAAAATTACGGTGCCTGCTTGTAGCCATTCTGGTAGTTTTTGGATAAGAACTTGAACTTCATTATTATTGGTAGCTTTATGATTTGCAATCAAAGGAAGTACCGCTAATATTGGGATTACCGCAATATCTTGAAACAGTAAGGTAGAAAAGGAGGCTTCACCTGCCAAAGATTTAAAATTGTTTTTCTCTTGAAGCGTTTGCAGTACAATAGCTGTAGAGGATAGTGCAAAGCACATCGCTATGGCAAAGGCTTTGTCTACTTCCCAACCCACCCAGATGAAAATCAGAAATAAAATAACGATGGTTAAAACCATTTGAGTTAAGCCAAGTCCCAAAATTTTCTTCCGCATCTCCCAGAATTTCCGCGGTTCTAGCTCTAGTCCAACTAAAAATAGAAGCATAATAACTCCAAATTCGCTGGCATGCATAATATCGGAGACATCATTTCCGGTAAGCTTTAGAACGTAAGGGCCAATAAGGATACCTCCAAAAATGTATCCAATCACAGAACTCAGTCCTAACTTCTTTGCCAATGGAACCATGATAATTGCGACGCCTAAAAATAGTAGGGTATTGATGGCTAAAGTAGACTCCATTATTGATTTAGAATTGAGATGAATTTTTGCTTTTGCAAGATGATTTCCTTTTTCGAAAGCTTATTAGCTTCATAGACGATAGTGATATCCATTATTTTTGCTTTGAAAATATTGAGAGAGACAATAAGACCACTGATGAGTTCGTCTATTGTATATTGGTAAGTTCCCGTTTTAGAAAATGACCTTTCTTTTCCGCCTGTAGTAACGACAATATAAACTTCTTTTCCTTCTAAGGGGTTTTCCACATCATCTTTCAGCCAACTTCTATCGAACACCTCATCTATCCAAAGACGCAAAAGTGGAGGCATCCCAAACCAAATGATAGGGAATTGTATAATAAAACGATCATAATTTTTAAGTCTTTTTCGCTCTCGAAAAGCGGCAATATGAAAGTCTGGGTATTCTTCGTATAGATCTCTTAAGGTAAAATGCTGATGGCGAACGTAGAAATTAACCAATTCTACATTAGAGTGCGAGTGTTCCAGATAAGGATGTGCAAAAACGACCAACGTTTTCTTCATAGAATCTGTTTTCCGTAAATATAACTTATTTTTATTGAAATATTTACTTGCATCAAGATGAATTTATCTTAATACATTAGATTTTGCAGAAGTATTTTCGTTATTTCATCAATATTATCTTCGTTTACTTTGATAATAATTGAACTCTGGATGTGTATTTTTTTGTTTAAACTTAAATTAATTTAAAGACTGTAAATCTAAAATACATTGTTCTCTTATTTTCCAAATTTCTTCCAAAGTAAATGGATGTTTATTTTTACTAAGCCAAGATTGCAAAAATTCTTTGTGAAGTTTTACTTTCTCATCCGTAATCTGCGTGTACTGAATTACAAATTCGGTTTCTAGCTTATCTTTAAAATCATTATAATGGGAAGTTGGGGTAGTGCAATCTAAATAAGTATCATTTATTTTTAGATAATTATGCGCCTCCGGAATATAATCTAGTTGATGTATATTTAAAGTATTTTTTATATTAAAGGCATATTCTGCATCCATGCGAAATATGCCTAAAATAAGTTGTACGTTATCTTTATTGTTTTCTACACAAAGTCTCTGTAACGTGGCATGTTTTGTACTACATGTTCCACCGTGATCATCAAAAATGCAAGACAAACTTTCTTTGTTCTTATTTCTGAGATAAGGTAGATTGGCTATAAATGTGCAAGCAGAATTAAAATCCAAAATTTTTCGATCTAAGAATTGTTTAGATATGATTCCGTGATTTTCAATTCTGAAATTAAACATTTTAAAATAATTCAAGATTACCAACCTCCTGAGGCACCGCCCCCGCCGAAGCTTCCGCCCCCGCCGAATCCTCCAAATCCACCACCGCCAGAACTTCCACCACCGAATCCGCCACCGAAACTTCCAGGGAAAGGGAAAAAGCCACCCGGGTAATTTCGTCTTCCTCTACGGCTGATAATTACATCATCGTCATCATTGCCGCCACCACCGCCACCTCTGTTTTTGAACAAAAAGGATAGGATCATCAAGATAAAAATGGCAACAATGATCAGTTTAATCTCGCTTATATCTTCATTATTGCCTTGCTTAGCAAGTGGTTTGAATTTGCCTTGTAAGGCTTCCATAATGGCGTTGCTACCTTGGTCTATTCCTTGATACCACAATCCTTTTTTGAAATTGGGAGTCACTAGATAATCCAATATTTGTCCTGCAACAGAAGCCGTAAGATATTGTTCTACTGCTCTACCTTGCTGGATAGACATGGTTTTGTCATTGGTAGCAATTAAAAAAACTACTCCATTGTCAACGTCTTTTTTGCCGATACCCCATTTTTCTCCAAACTGAGTTGCCAAAAAATTTACATCCTCTCCTTTGGTAGAAGGGATGATAATAATTTCTATCTCAGTAGAAGTGGAATCAGCAAATTTGATGAGTTTATTATTAAGATCCGTTTTCTGTTGTTGAGTAAGCAAATTGGCTTCATCATATACAGGATAAAGTACAGATGGT
Organism: Chryseobacterium sp.; assembly: GCF_045629545.1. Taxonomy (GTDB): domain Bacteria; phylum Bacteroidota; class Bacteroidia; order Flavobacteriales; family Weeksellaceae; genus Chryseobacterium. The sequence goes on from NZ_JAZQRK010000056.1 coordinate 13,810, forward strand.
TTTTCGGGTATGGTATATTGTGCTGCTACAAAGTTGTAAAAGCAAAGTATAAATACTGAGTATAATATTTTAAGAGAAGGTAATCTCATTCGGAATTTGGTTGGGGTTTTCTCCTATGATGGGGAAATGTTTTTTTAGCTCACTGCCAGCTTCTAATATTCCACTTTTCAAAGCTTTATAATAGTTTCCTTTGGCAAATTCGGAAGTAATATAATCGTGCAAGTGATCCCAAAATTGTTGATGCACTTTCTGATGAATCCCAGTATCTCCTATAATGGTAAGATATTTTCTCTCGAAATTGACATGGAATAAAACGGCATTTTTTTCTTCAGTTTTGTCTTTACAAATTTCATTGAAGACTTTATATGCTGTTTTTGCACAATCATCTTGAGTGTTAGAATCTATATGCACACTAATCTCTCCGCTAGAAAGATTTTCTGCAGATTGAATAACTTCCACTAGGGAAGCTATTTCAAGATTTGTAAGATAATCACTCATTATTTTGTAAATACATCTGGAGCTTTACTTGCTCCCTGATCAGCTTTGAAGTAAGGCTTTTCTTTGAAGTTGGTAAAGTTTGCGATAATATTATTCGGGAATGTTTTTATAGATACATTATAGTCTTCTGCAGCTTTATTGAAATATACGGTTTCTGTTCTAATGCTATTTTCAATAGCGGTGTATTCTCTTTGGAAATTGATGTATTGTTGATCCGCTTTCAAGTTTGGGTAAGATTCTACCACAGCCATCAATCTGCTTAGACTTCCAGATAATTCTCCTTGCGCAGCTTGAAACTTTGCCATATCTGCTTCCGTCATATTAGTGGGGTCTATATTAATCGAAGTAGCCTTGGATCTTGCTTCAACAACATCTGTAAGGGTTTCTTTTTCAAATTTAGAATATGCACTTACTGTTCTTTCTAGATTCGGAATTAAGTTCGCTCTTTTTTGGTAAACAGTTTCTACATTAGACCATTTGGAGTTGACGCTTTGCTCCTTGGTTACAAAATTATTATATCCATTTTTTCCCCAGAAAAAAAGAACTCCAACAATTACTAGTAGAGCTATACCAATAGTTCCAGCACTTAAACAACCTTTGTTTTTCATAGTTTTAATTTTAATAAATTTTTGTGTTATCCAAATATACAAATTATGTGCTAATTTTGTAGAAAATTATATGTAATGACAACAATTGTGGTGGCAATGGGAGAGAAGAACGAGATTGGTTTGAATAATCAGTTGCTTTGGCATCTTCCAAAAGACTTAAAACATTTCAAAGAACTCACAACAGATCACCCAATCATCATGGGTAGAAAGACGTACGAAAGTATTGGGAAAGCACTACCAAACCGTACAAATATTGTGGTTTCTAGAAAAAAAGATTGGTTTGAAGAAGGGGTTCTAATTGTCGGAAGTATTAAAGAAGCAATAAAATTTGCGAAGAAAATAAGCGAGGAGGTTTTTATTATAGGTGGTGGTAATATCTACGAGCAGACCATAGAGTTGGTAGATAAATTGGTAGTAACGGTTGTAAAAGCAAATTTGGAAGCAGATGTATATTTCCCGAAAATTAGTCCGAAAATTTGGAAAATGACCTCAGAAGTTTCACATGTGAAAGACGAAAAAAATGAATATGATTTTAGTTTTCAAACTTACGAAAGAAAAGAGCCTCTACCAGAAAAATAATTCTGTAGCCTAAGTTATAGTTCATAATCTCTAAATTCTTTATCTTTGCAATTCTTAAATTTTAATAATGAATAAATACATAAAAATTGTAGTCGCAGCACTTCTTATCATTGCAGGTCTTTATTTGATGATCTTCACAAGAAGCTTGGGCTGGGGAATTGTGGTTTTTCTAATGTCTGCATTACCAATATTCTTGTTTTTTAAAAATGAAAATATTCTTTTGGCTTTCTGGCAATTGAGAAAGCAAGATATGGTGAAGGCTTCTAAGTTTCTGAACAATATTACCAATTATCAAACGCAATTACATAAAAATCAGTTTGGATACTTTCATTATCTTCAAGGTCTGGTTTTGGCGCAAGATCATCCTACAAAAGTAGAGCCTTACATGAAGAAAGCTTTGGAATATGGGCTCAATATGAAACACGATAGAGCAATGGCAACCCTGAATTTGGCTGCTGGTGCTTTGTCTAAAGGGAGAAGACAAGAAGGGCAAAAACTTCTAGAAGAAGCAAAAAGATTGGATACAGCAGGGATGATGACAGACCAAATAAAAATGTTGAAAGATCAGCTGAAAATGCCAACAATGCAAAAACATATGCACAACCCGAATATGAGAACAAGAGGAAAGTTCTCTTAATCCTTGTGTTTTTACAAAATAAGCAATGCACCTTTATTGGGTGCATTTTTTTATATTTAAATTAAATTATTCGCTGGTTTTGTTTTCGTAAAATCGTGGCATTTCCCAATGGTATTTTACGGCTAATGTTCTTACCACGACGATAATGATAATCGTTAAAATCTGAATAAAAGTATAAGATAAATTGGTGAATTGTGTAAGAAGTAAAAAGATAGAACCTCCGATGATACAAGCGCTCGCGTAGATTTCTTTTCTGAATATTAAAGGAATTCTATTGAGCAAAATATCTCTGATGATTCCACCAAAACAACCTGTAATAGTTCCTAATCCAATGCATATTAATGGATGAATATCTACATTAAGCCCTTTTTGAACCCCGATGATTGTGAAAAGGCCAAGCCCGAAACTATCGAAAATAAACAAAGTGACTTTAAAGTTTTTTTCTAAAGATTTAAATATCATAGAGAAAATACTTGTTGCCAAAATAAGACCACACATCCTAAGATCGTGCATCCAAAAGACAGGTATATCTAGCAAAAGATCTCTTACAGTACCGCCGCCCACGGAAGTAATAAATGCAATGATAAGAACCCCGAACGGATCTAGCCTTTTTTGCATGGCTGCAAAACTTCCCGACATCGCAAATGATATCGTGCCAAGAATTTCTATGGCTAAGTTGATCTGTTCGTGCATAAAGAGAAATGATAAATGGTAATTGAAATGTTGATTAGCAAATCTTTTACCATTTATCAATTCATGCTCTCTTTTTATTTTTTGGGAACTCGTACAGCCTCTGGTACTAGCAACTCGTATTCACCATTATGATTAATAATTTCTCTTACGATACTGCTGCTGATAAAAGATTTTCCAGAAGAAGTAAGTAAAAATACGGTTTCTAGTTTTTTGTGAGCTAATGTTCGGTTGGTATGTGCAATTGCTTTTTCAAACTCAAAATCAGCAGGATTTCTAAGGCCTCTTAGAATAAACTGAGCATCTTTTTCGAAACAAAAATCTACCGTTAAACCTTCAAAATAATCTACTTCCACATTGCTAAATTCTGAGACAGAATTTTTTATAAATTCCATCCTTTTTTCCAAAGGAAACATGTATTTTTTTTGAGAATTTTGCCCAATGGCAATAATTAGTTTATCAAAAAGAGGCGCAGCACGTTCTATAATATCGTAATGTCCTAATGTGATAGGATCAAAAGATCCAGGAAATACAGCTATCTTCATACTTAGTTTTGATTTTTGGCTAACGCTTTCTCTACTTCATTTCCACAAAGATCTTGTATAGAGATACCGTAGATTTTGGTTTGTTGTGGTAAGATACTTGCTGGCGAGAAACCAGGATTTGTATTCATCTCTAGCATATATGGTGTGCCATTCATTAATATAAATTCACTTCTAGAAAAACCACTCATACCTAAAGATTCGTACGCTCTTTTTGCGATGTTTTCCACTCTTTTTGTAGTTTCAGTATCTATTCTTGCTGGTGTTATTTCTTCCGAAGCACCTTCGTATTTAGCTTCATAATCGAAAAATTCGTTTTGAGGTACAATTTCTGTAATTCCCAAAACTACAGTTTCACCTTTGAAGTCTATTACTCCTACAGAAACTTCCATGCCGTCTAGGAAACTTTCAATTAAAATTTCGTCATCTTCTTTAAAAGCAAATTCTGTAGCTGCTATGAGTTCTGAAGCTTGTTTTACTTTTGAAATACCTAAAGAAGAACCGGATTGGTTAGGTTTTACGAATAAAGGCAACCCCAATTCTGATATAATTTCTTCTTCATTAATGGTTTGTCCTTTTCTTAGGTAAATACTTTTTGCCGAAGGAATTCCGTATTTTGACAATACTGCCAAGGTATCCTTTTTATTAAAGGTAAGAGCACTTTGATAAAAATCGCATCCTGTATAGGTTTGTCCTACAGCGTCCCAATAAGCTTGCAACAGACCATTTTCGCCTGGCGTTCCATGGATAATATTGAAACAAACATCAAACTTTAATGCATTATTGTTGCTTAAAGTAACAGAGAAATCTGCTTTATTGATGGGCAATTTGTTCTCATTTTTATCCAAAAAGTACCATTCGTTTTGCAGAATAACTACTTTATATACATTATAAAGATCTCTATCCAAAGAATCGTAGATCAATTGTCCGCTTTTCAATGAAACTATATATTCATCAGAATAGCCTCCCATAACTACGGCAACGTTTTTTTTGCTCATATTTATTTAATATCAATTGGGGCAAATTTAATGAAATTATATCATGCAGTTATTGAAATTTTAAAAAATTGAAATCTAACATGAAATATCCCAAATAAAAATTTCATTAGAAAATTATTAGTTATATTTGCTGTTATTATTAAAGTATTTTAAATATGCTTAAATCACTTTTCAACTGGAAAGTTATACTCAATTTGCTCATAGCAATAGCACTTTTCGTAGGATTAGTATGGCTTACATTTCGTTGGCTAGAATATCACACGAATCATGGCCAAGAAATTCCGGTTCCCAACGTTATCAACAAATCTGTATACGACGCGGTAAAGATACTAGAAGACACAGGATTAGACTATGAAGTGGATAGTGCTACATACAATCCCAAATTCAGACCTTTACAAGTGTTAAAAATATGGCCAAGCCCTGGTGCCAGAGTAAAAAATGGTAGAGCCGTAAAGCTAATGGTAAACCCAAAAAGTTGGGCTCCTGTAGCTATACCTGATGTGATTAATAAATATTCTGGTTTGGCTTTCCAAAGGTTAGACCAAGTTGGACTAAAAGTTGGAGATACCTTATATGAACCAAGTATCCAAAAAGATGCTGTTATCAGAATAATGTACAAAAACAACCCTATGAAGCCTGGAACCAAAATACCTAGATTTTCTATAATTGATGTTGTAGTAGGTTCTGGACCTATGAGAAATATATCAATCCCGAATTTGGTAGGTCTAACAGTGAAAGAGGCGAAAGCGTTAATTGCAAGAAACCTATTCGAGATGGGAGTAGTAGACCATGAAGATGGAGGCAGTGATGAATCTGATATTGTATACTACCAAGATCCAGCATCAGGTGACCAAAGAGATCAGGGGATGCAAATAGACCTTTGGGCAAGTAAAAAAACACCTGCTGAACTGAGAAGAAAAATAGATGAGCTGAACTCTATGTACAGAATGCGTATAGATACTACATTGCCTCCTGTAAGATATGAGGAAGTCCCAGATATACCAGAGGTAGATAAGATAGAACCGCCTGCTCCTGTAAAAAGAGAAACTCCCAAAATAGAACCACCACTGAAACCTGCGGCTTCTACAAAAACCGAAAGCAAGCCAAAGATTACTTCAAGTAATACAGAGGCTACAAAGAAATCTGCACCTAGTGCCGAGAAACCTAAAGCTAATAAGGTTATTATCAATTAAAATAACTTAAACCAATAAAGAAGGCTTCAACAGTTAAACGTTGGAGCCTTTTATGTAAAAATAAAGAACATGACAGAAGAGAATGAAGATTTCCTTGATGAAGAATTATTAGATTCTCATGATATAGGAGCAGATATAGATGAGGAAAGCAAAGGATTATATGAACATCTCAATATTACCGTAGATAGTAAACAAGAACCTCTAAGAGTAGATAAGTTCTTAACGAATTTTAGGCAAAACTCCTCGCGAAATAAAATCTCGCAAACCTGCAGAGCTGGAAATGTTGTAGTAAATGGGATCGCTGTAAAACAAAACTATCGTGTAAAACCAGGAGACCAGATTTCGCTACTGTTAGCACATCCTCCGAGAGAAAATCATATCATTCCGCAAAATATACCTATCAATATTGTATATGAAGATGATGATGTGGTGGTAGTGGATAAAGATCCTGGTATGGTAGTACATCCAGGTTTTGGGAACTGGGACAAAACTTTGGTTAATGCACTTGCTTATCATTTCGAAAAAAATGGTAATAAAACAGATTTGGATAGAGTAGGATTGGTACATCGTATAGACAAAGATACTTCTGGATTATTAGTCATTGCAAAAAACGAACATGCATTGAGCTTCTTGGCAAAACAATTCTTCGAAAGAAAAACAAAAAGATTGTATTGGGCTTTTGTTTGGGGGAATGTGAAAGAAGATACAGGCACTATAACGGGACACATAGGAAGACATCCTAAGAATAGAATGCAGATGCACACTTATACAGATGGTAGCCAAGGGAAGCATGCTGTAACACATTACTCGGTGTTAGAAAGATTCAGGTATATGACGTGGGTAGAATGTAAGCTAGAAACAGGAAGGACGCACCAAATTCGTGCACACTTCAAGCACATTGGGCACACCTTGTTCAACGATGCTAGATATGAGGGTAGTACAGCTCTACGAGGGGTAAATATGCCAAAGTATAAACAATTTATCAACAATGTATTTGAGATACTTCCAAGACATGCTCTACACGCACATACTCTAGGTTTTATCCATCCCACAACAAAAGAGGAAATGTATTTTGAAAGCCCAATGCCTGAGGATATGGCGAATGCCGTAAAAAAATGGAGAAATTATTTAGAAAACTAAAAATATATTGAGATTTTTTTTATATTTGTTGAATTGAAATCAAGATTTGTTATGAGAAAACTATATGCTATCGTATGTTTAGCTCTATTGTCTAATGCATACAAAGCACAAGAATCATTACCATACTATCAGCAATATCTTATGGATGGTGAATTCCTGTTCAACCCTGCACAATACGGTAAGACGGACTATGTACAACTAAACCTAAATTACCAACAACAATTTTCAAAATTTAGCGAATCACCAAACGTTCAGTCTGTGGGGATTAATGCTAATATTTTTGATAGAGTAGGTGCCGGAATTTCTGTTTTCAGAGATAGCAATGGCCCAATTTCAGCAGGTGGTATTACTGCAGGTGCTTCTTACTTTATCCCACTAAGTAGTGATGGAGAAAGAAAAGACCAGTTTTCTTTTGGTACGAGTGTCAACTTTTATAATATGAATTTTGATTATACTAAAATTAACACTGATGAAGCGTACGATCCTTTATTACAAGGTAACGAGAGCAGTCTTTTCATGGCTTATGCTAACTTTGGTTTAGCTGCTACTTATAGAGGCCTTTTTGGTGGAGTTTCTGTGAATGATATAGCATTGAGTAATGACGAAGCTATCGTGAACAACTACGAGCCATCTCCAATCAAATTTTTCTTAAACTTAGGATACGACTGGAAATTTGCGGATAATATAGCACTTACGCCTTCAGTATTAGTAAATCTTAATACCAATTCTACAAGAATGGTAGATTACAACTTGATGGCTACATTCTCCAATGATATCAATGCTTTCTCTTTTGGGGTAAGTTATAGATCAGTTCAAAATAGATTTGATAGCCAGCAATTAAGCATTTCTCCCATTGTTAAAGTTAGATTTAATAAATTTATGGTCGGTGCTACTTACAACTTAGGTATGTCTGATATCCAAGAATATGGCGGTAACAGCTTTATGCTTGGTTTAGGATACAACTTCGATAATTTTATTAATAATAGAGGATTTAGATACTAATCTAATTTTAATTAAATAAATTTGAGCTCTGAATTTTTTCAGAGCTTTTTTTATGATCTATATTCACATCCCATTCTGCAAGCAAAAATGCAGCTATTGCAATTTTCACTTTTCTACTTCTTTAAATTTTAAGGACGAAATGTTGGCCGCAATGAAGAAAGAAATCTTTCTTAGAAAAGAGGAACTCAATAGTAAAAATCTTCAAACCCTTTATTTTGGTGGAGGTACACCGTCTATATTATCAGGAGATGAAATAAAATCTCTTATTGATGAGGTTCTCAAATACTTTAGCTTCAGTTCTGATATAGAAGTTACGCTAGAAGCAAACCCAGACGACTTGGATAAAAAATTCTTACGAGAAATATCCAATTCGCCCATCAATAGATTATCTATTGGTACACAAAGTTTTTTTGATGCAGATCTAAGAATGATGAATCGTGCGCACAGTTCTTCTGAAGCAGAAAGCTCCATCAAAAGAGCACAAGATTCGGGCTATGAAAATATAAGTATCGATTTGATTTATGGTTCGCCAACATCGAATTTTGAAATTTGGAAAGAGAATTTAAATAAAAGTATTGCATTAGAAATTCCTCATATTTCATCTTATGCGTTAACAGTAGAACCGAAAACAGTGCTAGAAAAGTGGATAGAAAACGGTAAAGTTTCAAACCCGAAAGAAGAAGAGCTAAACAAAGAGTTTTATTACATGATTGATTTTCTCAAGGATCATGAGTTCGAACATTACGAAATATCAAATTTTGCGAAAAAAGGTTTTCATTCTAAACATAATTCTGCGTATTGGAAATACAAAGAATATCTTGGTATTGGACCCTCAGCACATTCTTACAATGGGTATGATGTAAGAAGTTGGAATATAGCCAACAATCAACAATACATCAAAAAATTAAACTCTATGCTTCTCGCTAAAGAAACCGAAATTCTATCTCCAAAGGATCAATTCAACGAAATGATTATGATTGGGCTTAGGACAACTTGGGGAGTAGATTTGAGAAGTTTGAAGGAAAAATTCTCCGAGCAAGTTTTAGAAACTTTCGAGAAAGATAGCATACTCAAACTACAAGAAGGAATTTTGGTGAAAGAAGATAACCATCTTAAAATTCCTGAGAAACATTGGTTTATGGCAGACGGAATTGCCTCGGATCTTTTTCAGGTTTAAAAAAAGCATTTCTCAATCCACAATTTAAAATCTTTAAGTATTTTTGCATAAAATTTCAGTTCTTTTGAAAACTAAAAAACAAGATTATTCGCATCTTTCTCCCAAACAGCCGATAGGTATTTTTGATAGTGGAGTGGGCGGACTTACCGTTGCTAAAGAAATAAAAAGACTTTTGCCTCACGAAGATTTAATCTATTTTGGAGATACCAAACATCTTCCTTATGGCGAAAAATCCAAAGAAGCTATTATAGAGTATTCTACCCAAATTACCAACTTCTTGCTAGAACAAAAGTGCAAAGCAATCGTTATTGCTTGTAATACTGCGACGGCTAACGCATTGCCAGAAGTATTGAAGATGGTGGACGGAAAAATTCCCGTAATAGACGTTATCAATCCTGTGGCAGAAAAAGTAGCGTACGAAATTCATAATAATATTGGAGTTATCGCTACAAAAGCTACTGTGAATTCTGGTTTGTACAAGAAAAGTATTCGAAAGCAAAACAAATTTATCAAGGTAGACGAGTTGGCAACACCTCTTTTGGTGCCTGCAATAGAAGAAGGTTTTAAAAATCATCCAATTACTCATGCAATTATCTATAATTATCTCAGCAATTCTAAACTTAAAAATATAGAAACCCTAATTTTGGGTTGTACGCACTATCCACTTTTGATAGACGAGATCAAACAATATTACGGGAATAGAGTTCGTGTCATAGATTCTCCCAACATTGTAGCCAATCATTTATCAATTATTTTAGATAAGTATCATCTTCTGAATGATCATAATGCTAAACCAAAATATCAATTTTATCTTTCTGATATCACAAAAAATTTCGAAAAAATATCCAAAAAGTTCTTTGGCAAATCCATAGATTTAGAACTTAAAGTTTTATAAAAAAAAGAGCTGATTCCGTACAGAATCAGCTCTTTTTTATTTTAATTAAAATAAATTTAATTTTCTTCAGTTTCAGAAGCCATTTCCAATTCTGGTTCTTCTTCGTTAGGCTGGAAAAAACTAAAACTTATATTCCCGTATTTTCTCGTATACAAGAAGTTCGGATGGTCAAAAGACAATCTACTTTGGTGTTCTACAATAAGAATTCCGTTTGGTTTTAGATATTTGTTGTTCAAAACCAAAGATATCATCGTATTATATTTTTCTTCTGCCGTTTCGAAAGGTGCATCAGCAAATACAATCTCGTAAGATTTGTTATTTCTGAATTTCTTTAGCCAATCGTACACATCGCCTCTTTGTACACTTACCTGAGAAGAAAAGCCTAGCTCAGACGCTGTAGAATTCAGGAAAGAAGTGTGTTTTGGGTTCATCTCTACAGATGTTACATCTTGGCAACCACGAGAGGCAAATTCAAATGAAATAGAGCCAATACCAGCAAAAAGATCCAAAACAGAGCTCGCTTGCATATCATATTTGTTTTCTATAATGCTGAACAATGCTTCTTTTGCAAAGTCTGTGGTAGGTCTTACATCAAAATTTTTGGGTGCTGCTATTTTTTTTGCTTTCCATTTTCCGGAAATTATTCTGTACATATTTTTTTAAATTTAAAATGGATAAGGAAAAATCAAGGAGAGCTTCATGAAAGTTCAGATCGAAAGTTTCCTAGTTGAGGATGAAATTTTTTCTTGGTAAATTGTCAAAAACTATTCGTAGGTTCTTTACAAATTTTTGCAATTCGGAAATAAAAGTCTCGTTTTCTGTTGTTTCTCCGTACACGAAAAATTGGGTATCTTTTATTCCGAAACCTATTTTACTAAGTGTAAACATTACAAAATAAAGAAAATCTACCTCAGAATTTACATCAAGATTATTGTATAGTATTATTTTCTTATCGTCTATCGCAAAAAACTCGCATTGGTTGTGATAGAGGTTGATATGGATTTCTTTATTGCCTTTGTTACTAATAGAATTCAAAAACTTTTCACCCGAAAAATTGAATCTCACTGGGATAGACAAATCTTTTATTTTGGTATAAAAAATCTTTGGAAAAGTATAATAAAACTGCAGACTGTGTTTTTTATTTACAGACAACATCAGTTCTTCACTATCTCTTTCTACAGGCGCGTTATAGGCAATCAGATCAAAACCTGACTCATGGTCAGAAAAACTATCCGGCATCATCGCAAAATGATTTAAAGCAGAGAGTACAGAAACCTCGTCGTATCTTTGCTTTACCAATATTTCGTCTAGTTTTTCAGAGATGAAATTTTCAGGAGTTTCTTCAGAAGAGAGAAAAGATTTTTCTTCTAAAACATTTTTGTTTTTAGAAATCTGATAGACCAATCCGTCTTTTGTAAAAAGTAAGTGTAGTGTATTCATATGACAATAGATGCAAATTTAGTGAAATTCTACCATTACAGCACCCGATTGATGATGAAGAATTTCTTTGTTATAAAAATCTAGATTGGTTTGGCTCTCAAGGGTGTCCCACACTAATCTCTGGAGTGTTCCATCTCCAATTCCATGTACTATTTCTAATCTTTTGAGATGGTTTTTTCGGCAAAAACTAATGACATCCACCAGCTTTTCTTTTTGTAAAAACAATCTCTCGAAACTGTCATAGTCATTAGGGTTTTTTACCAAATTTTCAAAATGTAGATCTAGGACCAAAGCTGTTTTGTGGTGTTTTTTAGAAACTGCTTTTTTGGGTTCTTCTTTTTTTGTGACCGTAACATTTTCATACAAAGATGCCATTTTCGGAACCAATTTTTCTTTTTCGTATTGGTGTGTAAAGCCGTATTCGTCCTTCAAAACCACAATATTCCCATTCACAGAAGTTACTACTCCGCTCAGATCTTCATCTACCACAGACACTTTATCACCAATTTTCATTATTATAATGTACTACTTTTTATTAATTATTCGTTTTATTTTTTGTAGCTATTTCGCGCTATCCACTATTACTCCTCGCGCCATCGCCACTTCGTTCCCTTACTTGCTGTGGGGTAGCCGTTTCTATCGCGGCTATTTTTTTCGGATTTTCAAAGATGGGTTTGCCTAGATTATATTTTCGGACCCAATTCTATCACTTCCAAATCCTTTATTTCTTGTTTATCAATCACAAATCGCATCATTGTGCGCGTTTGGTGCCAACCTTGTTTACCACAAGCTCCAGGATTTAAGTGCAAAAGATCATTTTTCTTGTCATACATCACCTTCAAAATATGAGAATGCCCAGATATAAATATTTTAGGCTTTTTCTCAGCAATTTCCTTTTTTGCCAAAGCCGTATATTTTCCAGGATATCCACCAATATGGATCATCAAAACCGCTACCTCTTCACATACAAATCGGGTAACTTCCGGAAACTGACTTCTAATTTTGGCATTGTCTATATTTCCGTAGACACCTTTCAGAGGCTTTATTTTTTCTAGTTCTTCAATAATTTCAAAACTTCCAAAATCTCCACCATGCCATATTTCATCGGCTTCTTTTGCATACTCCAAAATTCTATCATCAATATAAGAATGAGAATCTGAAAGGAGAAGTATTTTTGTCATGAGATGCGCTTTTTTTCTTTTGCAAATTTAGTAAAGATTTACTTTTATCACTATAACTATTCTTTTGCCTCAAATATTGCTAAATTTGGACAAATAATATATATCATAATGAAACGTAAATTTTCTTTAGTCTTCGTCTTATGCTCAATGATCAGTTTTGCACAAGTAGAAGAAAAAAAACTAGACGAATTAGTTCAAAATACGATAAAAACTTTCAATGTTCCGGGGATGTCGGTAGGGGTAGTGAAGGAAGGGAAGGTTATCTATTCTAAAGGTTTTGGTACACGATCTTTGGCAACAAACCAACCTATGGACGATACTACTTTGGTTGGGATTGCTTCAAATTCTAAAGGGTTTACTTGTGTTGCTCTATCTATTCTAGCCGACGAAGGCAAAATAAATTGGGACGATAAAGTTTCGAAATACATCCCAGAATTCCAAATGAATGATGCCTACGTTTCTCAAAATGTAACCATTAAGGATTTGGTAACGCATAGAGCCGGACTTGGTTTGGGACAAGGAGATTTGATGTTTTTCCCAGAAGGTGGAAGCCTTTCTATCAAGGATATTGTACATAATGTAAGATATCTAAAACCAGAAAACGGATTTAGAACTACCTTAGATTATAACAACGTAATGTTTATTGTCGCTGGTGAAGTAATTACTAGAGTTTCTGGTTTATCATGGGCAGAATTTGTAGAACAAAGAATTCTAAAACCTGTTGGCATGACGTCTAGTTATGGAAGTTACAACAGAGCAAAAGCAGTTGCCAACAAAATAGATGCACACGCACCAGTAGATGGAAAAGTAATTGCCGTTCCTCACGATTGGAACGAGACCGCTAATGCCGCAGGGGGAATAATGAGTAATATTAAGGATATGACAACTTGGGCAGATTGTCTTCTGAATAATTTTACCACTAAAGATGGTAAAAAACTAATTTCAGATAAACAAGTTCAGCAACTTTGGAGTTTGCAAATACCTAGCGGAGTAGCAGCTAAAAACCCTTATGACACAAGTTTCTATGGATATGGAATGGGTTGGTTCTTGAGTGATGTAAAAGGACACAAACAAGTACAACACACGGGTGGACTGATAGGTACAGTGACTCAGTTTACACTGATTCCAGAAATAAAGTTAGGAATTGTTGTACTTACCAACCAGCAATCTGGTGCGGCTTTCAATACCATTACAAATACTATCAAAGATTCTTATTTGGGATTAGAAGATAGAAATTGGTTGAAAAACTACAGCGAAAGGATGACTAAAGCAGAACAGATGTATGATAAGCAAAAGAAAGAGGCTTTTGCAAAATCTGAAGCTTTCAAAAAAGAGAAGAGCCTTCACCCGAAAGCAGAACAGTTCGTTGGTGTATATAACGATCCTTGGTTCGGTGATGTTTCTATTGCCCAACAAGACAAAACATATAGGATTTCTTGTAAAAATTCGCCAAGATTAAAAGGAGAATTACTCCCGTTTTCTAACAATACATTTATAGTGAAGTGGGATGATAGAAGCTATGATGCTGATGCCTATTTGATATTTAATTACAATGAAAATGGCAAAGCTGAGTCTGCAAAATTAAAAGCAATTTCGGATGTTACCGATTTTAGTTTTGATTTTGATGATTTGTATTTAAAGAAAAAAGATAATTAATCTTAATAATATAGTAAAAGAAGCGGGTTTTGTACCGCTTTTTTTTTATACTCTAAATTTTTCCAGGTTCATAGAAGAATAATAACCTCTTATTAGCTCCATCAAATTCAGTCCAAGAATCGCAATCGATCTCGAAACCTGCAACGCCACAAGTAGGAAAATGAAAAATATCTTCCGAAATAGAATTGGCAAAATTGGATATTCCGTTGTTATGAGAAAATAAAGCCACAGATTCTGCAGAATCATCCACAGTATAGATCACAGAAAGAAAATTATTTTCTGATGGATTATATAACTTTTCATCCGTTTTTAGATCCAAATGATAGGCCTGATTGAATATTTTGCATGTTCCTAGCGCTCTAATTGCTGGGCTAGATATGAGTAGATTGATATTAATGTGGTTGTTTTTTAGATATTTAGACATTTTTAAAGCATCTTGTAGACCTTTATCAGCCAAAGGGCGATCAAAATCGTTGGTTTCTTCGGGCCAGTCGCTTTTTGCATGTCTTACCAAGATGAGTTGCTTCATAATTTTTTATTTAATTAAATAAAATTATAAAAAAAATCACGGAAAAAATCAAGATTTAGAAAAAAAACGACGTATTGAATAAAATGATTAAAATTTCTTAAATTTGCACTCTTATGGGACAAATCCTTGCAATAGACTACGGAAAGGCGCGTTGTGGCCTTGCGGCTACCGATGATATGCAAATCATCGCAAGTGCGCTAGAGACTGTAGAAACCAAAAATGTAATAGAATACCTGAAAAAGTATATTGTTGCAAACAACGTAGAAGACGTTGTAGTAGGACTTCCCACAGATTTGAAAGGAAATCTTTCTGAAGTGGAAGTGGATATATTAAAGTTTATTGAAAATTTTAATACAGAGTTTCCAAATATTAAGATCCATCGTGTAGATGAAAGATTTACTTCTAAGATGGCTTCGTTTTTTATTTCTCAGAGCGGAAAAAATAAAAAACAAAGGCAAGAAAAAGGATTAATAGACAAAATAAGTGCAACCATCATATTGCAGAATTTTTTAGAATATAGAACAAGATGATTTTACCAATAAGAGCCTTTGGAGATCCTGTTTTGAGAAAAGTAGGAAAAGACATAGATAAAGACTATCCTGAAGTACAGGAGTTAATAAAAAACATGTTTGAAACCATGTACAGCGCCAACGGGATTGGTCTTGCAGCACCACAAATTGGGCTAGATATTCGTCTGTTTGTAGTGGATGTAACGCCATTGGCTGAAGATGAAGATTATGAAGATATTGCTGAAGAGCTGAAAGATTTCAAGAAAGTTTTCATCAATGCACAAATCTTAGAAGAATCTGGTGAAGAATGGAAATTTAACGAAGGTTGTCTTTCTATCCCAGATGTAAGAGAAGATGTGAAAAGGAAAAGTACAATCTTAATTGAGTATTTAGATGAAAATTTTGTGAAGCATACAGAAACTTTTTCCGATATTAGAGCCCGCGTAATTCAGCATGAATACGATCATATAGAAGGTACATTATTTACCGACCATCTGAGCTCTTTAAAAAAGAAACTTGTAAAAGGTAAATTGACCAAAATATCACAAGGTGATGTCTCCATCAGTTATAAGATGAGATTTCCAAAATAAAAGTAGAAATAAAATAATAAATAATATTCGAAACGGTGGGTTTGCAGCCTGCTGATAAAGTTTTTAAAAAATTAAAATTATGCTGTTAGAAAAAATAATTTCAATCTCTGGTAAGCCAGGTCTTTACAAATTGGTTTCTCAACTTAGAAACGGTTTTATCATCGAAGATGTAACTACAAAGAAAAAAGTAAGTATTGGGAACTCTAGCCAAGTAAGTTTGCTAGATAATATCGCGATGTTTACATTCGATAAAGAAGTTCCATTGTTTGAAGTTTTTGAAAATATTGCTAAAAACTACGATTACAAAGCAACAATCTCTCACAAATCTTCTGAGGAAGAATTGAAAGCATTTATGACGGCTTCTCTTCCAAACTATGATACAGAAAGAGTATATTTCTCTGATATCAAAAAGTTATCACAGTGGTACAATATCCTTCACAAAGCAGGATACATCACTCCAGAAAGTTTTGTGAAAACTGAAGTTTCTGCGGATTCTGATAAAGCTGAAGCAGATATTACAGAACAAGCTGTTGCAAAAAAAGTAGCGCCAAAGGCTGATAAACCCGCTACACCGAAAGTAAAAGCTTCTGCTTCTGCAAAAGGTGCTACTAAGAGTACACATAGAAAAATGGGATAATATCCATTGATATAAAGTAATAAAAGCCTTGTTGAGAATATTTTCAGCAAGGCTTTTTGTTTGCCAAATTAGGAGTAAATTTGCAACTTATACTTTTGAAATAAAATGAATACTAAGGAAGAAAAACTCGAAGCTTTTGGTAGATTATTGGATATTATGGATGACCTTCGAGAGAAATGTCCGTGGGATCAGAAACAAACGCTACAAACTCTTCGACAGCTGACGATAGAAGAAACCTATGAACTTTCTGATGCCTTGTTACAAGAAGATTTGGTAGAAATCAAGAAAGAATTGGGTGATGTACTTCTTCACTTGGTATTTTATTCTAAAATTGGTTCGGAGAAAGGAAGTTTTGATATCGCCGACGTCATCAATTCTCTTAATGAGAAACTTATTTTTCGCCATCCCCACATCTATGGTGATACCGTAGTGAAAGATGAAGAAGAAGTAAAAAGAAATTGGGAAAAGCTAAAACTGAAAGAAGGTAATACTTCTATTTTGGGTGGTGTACCGAAAGGTCTTCCGAGCATTGTGAAAGCCTTTAGAATACAAGATAAAGTAAAAGGCATAGGATTTGAATTTGATCATCCAGAAGATGCTTGGCAAAAAGTGGAAGAAGAGATTAAGGAATTTCACGAAGAAACAGATATCGAAAAGAAGGAAGTGGAATTGGGTGATGTATTTTTCTCTCTGATTAATTATGCTAGGATGACGGGCCTTAATCCTGACACTGCTTTGGAGAAAACCAATAACAAATTTATATCAAGATTCAAAAAAATGGAAGTTCTTGCTACTGCAGAAAACCTTAACTTAGCAACGATGTCGCTAGAAGAGATGGATGTTTTGTGGGAAAAAGCGAAACTTTCTGAAAAAAGCCAAGGATAACTTGGATAATCAAACAAAAATATAAGTATGCGAATTCAAATTATTACCGTATTGTTGCTGCTCAGTTGTAACCCAAAAGCTCAAGATATAGTGCAAAATGACCAATTAAAAGTAGAATTTTCTTTACCCAAAAAACTAAAAGAAGTTTCTGGGATCACCTTGTCTAATGACCAACAAACTATTTGGGCAATTGAGGATCAGGGGAATAAAAATTCGGTTTTTGCTTTAGATAGAAAAGGCAACTTATTATCTGAGATAGTAGTAGAGAACGCTGAAAATACAGATTGGGAAGATATTTCCAAGGATAAGGAGGGAAATCTGTATATAGGTGATTTTGGGAATAATGAAAATGATAGAAAAAATCTTTCTATCGTGAAATTGGATCTTAAAAAGAGTACTCAAACTACTTCAAAAGCTATCCAAACTACAAAGTTTAGCTATGAAGGGCAAACAGAATTTCCTCCAAAAAAATCTAATCTTTTATATGATTGCGAAGCTTTTGTAGAGAAAGATGGAATGTTTTACTTATTTACCAAAAATAGAAGTAAAGCATTTGATGGTACTTTTCTGATATTTCAAATTCCGAACAAAGAAGGCGATTTCGAAGCGAAATTGGTTGGTAAATTAAAATTGGAAGGAAACTATGACGATGCGGCAATTACCTCTGCATCTATCAATTCTAAAAACGAAATAGTTTTGCTAACGCACAGAAATATTCATTTGTTAACCAATTTTACAGCAGATGATTTTAGCAAAGCCAAAATAAAAACAATCGCTTTAGAGGATAACTCTCAGAAGGAAGCTATCGTATTTTTGGATGATACTACTTTGTTAATTGCTGATGAGAAAGATAAGAAAACGGGCGGAAATGTGTATCAGTTTAAAATAAATTAAACTTAAAATTTAATCCAAGAAAAAATCCACAAACATCTCGTTTGTGGATTTTCTTTTTATTTAAAATAAAGATTAGAAATTCATCCCGACACCGCCAGAAATTCTTCCGCCATCTTCGCCAATAAAGTAGCCCAGTCTTGCAGAGAATGTTTCCAAAATATTTAGCCAAACTGCAGCTCCAACATCTTGATGCCATTTGTTCGAAATCTCTTTGTCATTCCACACTCTACCCAAATCATATCCTACCAAAACTCCAATGTTGGTAGGGACAATATTATTTTTCACCCTTCCTAGATCCCAACGGATTTCGGCATTATTCACAAAGTAAGATTTACCAGAAAAACGCTGATTTCTATACGCTCTCAATCCATTATTTCCTCCAATACTTGCGGCTTGATAAAACTCAAAATTATTGTTATTAATGATCATTGCATTACTGGAGTTGGCAAAAACAAATTTTCCTTTTTTATCTATTTTTCTAAAGATATTCAAGGTTCCATTGTAAGTCATAAAGTTTTTATCAGTTTGCGATAAATTAGACTTCCAACCAGCATTTAAAATTAACTCTAAACCTAATGTAGGAAAGGCTTTATTATCGTAATTTCTAAAACTAAAAGTATAGTTAGCGCCACCAAATTGTTGGCCATCAAATACTTCCGGATTTATATCTTTCGACACGGCAACAATTCTGTCTTCGTTTCTATAAACTTTATTGTGTTCAAAATCCAATTGAAATTTATTGGTGATGTTGTTCCAATTGGTTCTTGATAAAGAGGGAGCAAACTTAATCTGAGAAATTCTCACTCTATTGAATTCTTTTTCTACTTCCTCTTTATTGTACTCTGTTTCATTTCCCATCCCGAAGAATGTTCTTGCAAAAAATGGAGTAGAGTAGGAAGCGTCTATTTGTGCGTCCCAACCTCCAATTGCTTTTTTGAAAATTCCGTTATATCCCACATTGAATCCGCCAGTTGCAGTATATAAATTGGCTTTCAAACTATGTTTTTGGGTAAAAGGATCACGGATAAAATTATTCACCGTATAGTTAGCCACAATTCCTAATATCAATCCATCATCAGGATTATAGTTGGCGTTTGGATAGCCAGCAAAGAAGTTGTATTTCGGATGTTTCCAATTGTAAGTGTTTACATCATAATCATTAGAAATATGTTTGGCAGCACCGTTTGTATTGTAAGTATTTTTCTGAGATTTGTTATCGTATATTCTTACCTTGCGCCCATTAGATACATTATACGTATCATGATTATATCCTCCAACCAAACGTATATTAATTTTAGATTTACCTTCACCAGAAACTTCATAGATATCATCTTCTTCCAAACCATAGATCCAAAGTTCTTTTGTTTTTTTGTCATCGTATGTTTTGGTGAAAACTAATTTTTCCGTTTTGTCTTTGTCTTCCGTATATTGTTTTACTTCTACGGTATTCCCGATTTTGGTAATCACAAATTTATCACGATTTACACTTCCTGCAAGAGACACTTTTTCTTGCAAAACTTCATAATACTCTTGTGCATATTGCTCTAGTTTACCTTTTCTAATTTTAAGTTTATTCTGAATGTCTACTATAGTTTCATCCTTTACTTCTTTAGGTAAATTATCAAAAGCAGTATTAATATCCGAGTCTGACAAATGATCCTGAATATACTTAGCTTGTGTCATCCAATCTTCCTGATTGGTGTTTTTAAGTAAAATAAGATCCAACGGATAAGCTTCCATATTGAACCATTTTACATTTTTTATATCATTGGTAAAGCTTTTCATATGACGAATCATTGGGATATTCATCAAAAATTTGAAAGCTGCACCATCATATTTGCTGAATGCCTGATCTCTATCTTTTGGTATTGGTTTGTAGATAACGCGATTGCCATCTTGGTGTTCTGCCCATCTCCATTGGTCGTCGTGTCTATCCCAATCTCCCACCAACATATCAAAAATCCTTGCTCTCATGTACAAATCTTGGTCTACCGAATATTTGCTATCTTTTCTCAGGTTTTTTAAAACATCATCAGTAGATACAATATCTTTTGCTCCGTCTAGTGATGCTAGAGTTTTTGGATCTGCAGAAAAGCGTTCTTCTATCATGTACAGCTCATCGCCGAAGTTTTCATTATATTTCCCTAAAGCTGTTTGCTTGGGTACATAATATAATTTCGGATTGCTATGGTACAAATCTATTTTGTCTGCAAGATTATTCACAGAAAAAGGAGTGAAAGGGTGGCTTGTTGTATAAAAATCTAACAAAAATCTTTCTGGAAATGTGTTTTTAATTTCATCGCCAAAAGTTTTTTTCTGAAAAGCTTTGGCATTTAAAAATCTTACTGCACTTTTCTTTACACCACGCATTACAAATTCTTGTCCATCATTTGCCAACAATCGCAAACTATTAGATTGGTTTCCTCCACCTTCTCTGAAAGGCTTGTAACCACCATCCAAAGTAGAAAGATTAGCGGTTTTGGCTTCAATTGGCATTGCATAATATTTTCTGTAATGTTCTCCCCAAAGCCATTTGTAAAAATTGCCAGCTTTGGTTTGTTTTGCCGTATATATTGTAGTAGTAGCCGTTGCAGGAAACTGATTTGGATAATTATTCTTAAATGGAACAGGCTTTTCTACCACCGAAATCTGACTTAGCTTTTCTAATTTATTATTCTTAGTCGAAAAATATTCTACATCCGAGCTGTTATCTGTTCTTAAATTCAAAATAGCGAAACCACTTCCACCAAAGGAGAAATCGGTATTTTTGGTTATGGTAGAAGGATCAGTTTTGGATGCTGCACCACTTATTATTTGTTTGATGTTTTTATCCTCATGATATTGCAAATTATGATCATGTCCAGAAACTAAAGTCACATTTTTTTTATCTTGAATAATACTTTTTATTCTATTAGCAAAATCTGTATAATGTATATTACTAAGATCTTCCATACTCGCACCAGAAGAACTTCTAAGCGTATGAATAAGTGTGGCAACGCCCGGAACCGGAACTTTACCTCGTAATGCCGACAAATTGGCTTTCGCCGAATTGAAACCCGCATGTACGCCAGAACTTATCACGGGATGATGTACTGCTACAATGATTCTTTTATTTTGATTTTTTATAATTAAATCTTTAAATTCTTCATAAAAATCTTCTCTATTCTTGATGTCGCAACCTTTATTAATGCCAGGATATTTGTCCCAATCTACCAAAGCCCATTCAGAATCCAAAACAATCAATTTGATATCTTTTGTAAGATTAATATCATCTATCGGGCAAGAATTTTTTGGTAAAAATGCTTTTTTGTCACCTAAATAGTCCTTCACAAAATCTTCTTGTGCTTTTAGCCCATCAATGCCATGGTACCAATCGTGATTTCCAGGAATAACCACTGTTTTCCCTTTGAAATTTTTGGTAATTGCCAATTGGTTTTCTAATTTTTCTTTTGCCAAAGGGTAATGTTTGTCAGATTCTCTGGGCATGCCCAATGGATATATATTATCTCCTAAAAATAGTAGAAGAGAATTCTTATCAGCAGAATCTAACTTATTTTTTATAAGGTCTAATGTCTGTTGCGCATTGTTTTCATCGGCGTTACCAGCATCACCTACCAAGAATATCTTGTATTCGTTTTGAGACTGATTATCAGAAATACTGACCTCACGAAGTTTCTTGCCTTTTTGTACATTATAGGTAGCACAAGAAAACATAATACCTGAGATAAGCACTGTCTTGGTGCCTATGGCAATAAATTTTAAGTTAGATTTAAAGGATAAATTCATACATTTACATTAATAAAAATTCGGGATGAGCATTTTACACAAAGCTAAAGATTATGTTGAAAACTTATTCAAAGATAAGTTATCTTCTGTATATTTTTATCATAATTTTATTCACACTACCTACACTGTAAACAAAGGGCAAGAAATTATTAATCACTCTCAACTTTCTGAGATTGAAAAGGAAAAAGTAATATTGGCACTTTGGTTTCATGATGTAGGATATACCAAAAGCTCAGAAAAACACGAGCAGAAGGGCACAGAGATTCTACAAGAGTTTTTGGTTGCCGAGAACTATTCTCAAGATTATATAGATGAAGTTTCCGCTCTTATTTTGGCAACCGAAAAAAACTACGTTCCGAAAAACGATTTAGAAAAGATTGTAAAAGATGCAGATTCTAGTCATTTTGCGAGCCCTTGCTATAATGATATTTCAGATAAACTAAGGCTAGAGTGGGAGCTTACTAATGTAAAATGTTTTTCTAATGATGAGTGGAATTCTGGCAATCTAGATTTGATGAAAAATGTTCATCAGTATTACACCGATTATGCTAAAAATAATTGGGATGCTTTGAAAAAGAAAAATATCAAGAAGTTAGAGAAAAAGCTTAACAAGGAAGAGGATAAAAAGGAAACTACAGAAACCAAGAAAGAGCCAAAATCTGATAGAAGCGTAGATACACTTTTCAGAATTACATTGAACAATCACACGCGCTTAAGCGATATCGCAGATAGCAAAGCTAATATTTTATTGTCTGTAAATGCCATTATTATTTCGGTTTGTTTATCTGTTTTGGTACCCAAATTAGATTCTGCTAGAAATACCCATCTTATTATTCCTACCTTTTTATTATTGTTATCCAGTGTTCTTACAATTATTTTTGCGATTCTTTCTACGAAACCAAACGTTACTAAAAGTAATTTTACACAAAAAGATATCCAGGAAAGAAAAGTGAATCTTTTATTTTTTGGTAACTTTAATCAAATGATCTTTAATGATTTTCAAACCTCTATGCGCGATCTTATCAATGATAAAGATTACATCTATGATTCTATGATCAAGGATTTGTATTATTTGGGAAAAGTTTTAGATAGAAAATACAAACTACTTTCTATTACTTACAAGATTTTCATGGCAGGGCTTATCACTTCTGTGTTAGCGTTTGCTTATGCTTTTCTTTCTTTATAATATTTAAAATAGAGAAACTCGTAGGGCCAATAATCCAGATATTCCTTGCAAATCTTCTACACGCAAAAACTCAACATCATTTTGTAGGATATTTTCTTTCTGCAAATTGCTGATGTACTGTAGATATTCTTTTTGGTTTTCCAGCCCGAAATAAACGATAGTTATCTTTCCTGGACTAGTTATCCTTTCGTCAGAATCTTTGATGTGAGCTTTGTCCAGACGTTTTTTTATCACTTCATAGTTCGAGTTATAAGCTCCATCTATATCAAATCTTTTTTCGTCCATTCGGAAACGGATATCTATTTTCTCGTTGTATACAAATATTAATGAAGCGATTTCTAAATCAATAGCAAGTGTATTTCTGAATTTTTTGAATTCTATCTCCATCATACATACAGTCTTTAGTTGCCAGTATCTCAATTGGTGAACAATTTTATTGGAATAAGGGAGTTCTGGAGCGATGCTTTGTCCGATAAATAAATTGTGATCTACGCCATCTGACTTAAATCTTTCATAATAATGTGGGAAAATCTCTTGCGCAATTTCTTGTCTTTCGTCCAATACATCTGCCAATTTCCTGTTGAGAAGCATGATAGAGTCGTCCAATTTTTTTCGATTAGAATAAAAAAGATTATTCTGAGTGAAAACTTTACTGAAGTATTCTAGGATATTTTTCTTACTATTTTCATCATCTTTTATTTCCAATTTTCCTTGCAAATAAGGATGTATTTCTTCTCTCAATAATCTCTGGAAACGTTGTTCTGTATCAGCTTTTATTTCTTGAGTAATTTCTTTCTCGAAAATATCCAAGGCAAGCATATACTTTTCAGCATCACCATCATTAATCATAGAAAACAAATCTGCCAAACAGTTTTTCTGCTGCAGTAGATCTTCCAACATCAGACGGTATCTTTTCTCCGAAGAAGAACGGATGTCAGAAAAGCTATATAAAGGCGTAAGATTTTGAAAAGAGATTTCCTTTAGCGTATAAGTTGTTTTAGACAAATGCGCATTGAAAAATTTCTCTGCCTCATTCCTGAATTTCCAAATTACACTATCATTAATCGTGGTATATTCTCTTTGTATAATAGCTTCTATTTGGTTATTCTTCTCAAACGTAAAACGATGGAGAGAAAATATCACCATATCTATTACAGCTTCTATCTTTTTTAGTTTTAGACCATTTAGGCTATTCGCAATAGAAGAAGTAAACTCCATAATGGCAATCAGCTGATTATCCTTCATAATGGGTATTACCATAAAACTATTAATTTTATTCCGTTCCAAAATTTCGAATGATGGTAATTTCTTTACATCCGCATCCAATTTACTTACATTAGATATAATTACAGGTTTAGAGTTGTAATTAATGTTTTCAAATGTAGTTCTCCTTACTTCTTCATCAAAAGTATTGATCCAAAAGTCCAAAATATGATTGGTGAAAAAATTTTCATACAAAGGCAAATTTTCTAGCTTCTGCGTTTTTTTATTAAAGAGCATTAAACCAAAGTTAAGCTCTGAAATATCAAAATACGATTTAAAAATATCTTTTAGATTCTTATCAGGATATAAATTTTCAGGATCAATTTTTATCAAACTCGTTTTTAGATCAGACAGGGCTACCTCAGACGTGCAATCTATAAGAGTAATAATCGTGAAGCCTTTAAGAATCCAAGATTGCGAAGGAAAATATTTTTTCCATAAATTCACATCATCCAGATTCTCCAATAGCATATCTACAATATCTTCAGAAGGTATTTTGCTCTCGTCCGCAGGATACACGTCACTAAAATCAGAATTGATTGTTATTTTATAATGCTTTACGATACCTTGTTTGTTGGGGATATCATAGTAAAGAGGCAATGTACTTTTAATGTTAATGCTATAATGAATTTGTAAAATCAAACAACAGCAAAAAACATAATATTCATTATCGCTTATATCACGAAATTCAATCTGAAAGTCAGTTCCCGCATCTTTCAATATATTCTGAAATCGTTCAGTATAATTAAATGTTACGTTAGAGAGCGGAATACTCGCTGCCTTTATCTCATTTCTCGTCAGTCCAGTTGGGAAAAGATCAGACAACAAAAGGCGGATAAGGTCTTCATGCTTTTCTAGCAAAGATAAATCCTGAAAACCATCTCGCAATTCTTTATAATTTTTGGTTTGCTCTATTAAGGATGCAGCATATTGCGCACGATATTCTAGCCGATCATTGTAGCGAATATGCTCTAGCACATCCAAATATTTGTTGAATGTTATAAAAACCTGAAAAGGACTGTCTTTTTCGTAAAAATTCGGCAAAATGTATAAGTTGAATGGTTAAAGATATAAAAAAAGAGACGTACGAAAGCTCAAATTACCTTTACAACATCTTTTTTTACTTCATAGCTACTTCCGGCTTTCACTACTCGCTTTTTTGTGTCCACGCCAAATCCTCGCCACAAAAAGAGCTCAAACACACCGTTCAATCCGGGCTAGTCAGTAAATAACTCAAGTTTCCAATTTTAATCCATGATTGCTTTCAGCTGTAAAGCCATTACAAACAGTATAATCTTAATCATAAATCCGTCGATGGTCACTGCCGCTATTCTTTTAGGCATCATTGCTGAAATCTGACTAATAGACGTT